>DASYEX010000183.1:0-23609 GCA_036498765.1 Polyangia bacterium | reverse complement strand
TGCCTCCTCCGGCCTTGTCGCCGGTGGTGGGCGCCGCGGGGGGCGGGCCGGGCGGGTACTTGTTCCAGGGCTCGGGGACGTAGTCGAGGATCGGCTTTTTCACGTCGCCCATGATGTTCCCCTCGAGCACGTTGACCGGCACCGGCGGATCCAGCTCGAACAGATAGCCGCGCGACGGGATCTTCATCTCGTAGACGGTGTTCTTCCAGAGGAACTGCCGGGTGAATCCCATTGGCTGGTCCCCGGCGACCTTCATGTGCCGGTGCCGCAGGATGAACGAGTAGAGCCGGATCGCCAGGTGGTTCGGCAACCGGTGGCAGCCGTGCGAATAACCGTTGGAGCTGTAGATCGACAGGTAGTCCGACGAGCCGTGCGCGCGCACGCCGTTGTCCCAGTCGTTGTGGCCGTTCTGGCCGGGGACCACGAAGTAGCCGGCGATGAGGCCGTAGGCCGAGAGGTATCCCGGGCCGAGCTCGTCGTAGTTGACGATCGACATCCACTTGCCGTTGACGATCTTCCCCTTGATCAAGCTGCGGATCGGCGTCGAGGTGGGCGCGATCCAGACCGGCCCCGAGACCACGTGGCGGATGACGCGCGGCCCGACGTCGGAGCCCTTGTAGCGGAAGTATTCGTAGCCGTTGGCGGCCTGGTCGGCGCGCCAGCCGCCGATGGTGGTGCGCCAGCGCGCCAGCGCGACCTGCTTGCCGTTCACCTTCGCGTAGAGCGTGAGCGACGGGTACTTCTTGCGCGGCTGGGGCTTGTAGTGCCCCTTGTCGTCGAACGGGACCTCGTACCAGACGTCGCCGCGGTCCACGACGATCGAGAGATCCATGTCGGGCGAGTAGTAGTCGGGGCGCGCCGGCAACTTGACCGCCGCGCGCAGCGTCTTGAGCTCGTCCTTGCCGTGCCGCTTGAAGAAGGCCAGCGCCGAGGCGGCGTCGGTCAGGCCCAGCTGGTCGAGCGCCACCTTGGTGTACTCCTCGACCAGGTTCTTCACTTTGGACGTCGAACCGTCCTCGACGATCCCGGCCGCCGAGACGACACGCTCGCGGAGGGCCCGCACCAGCGCGTCGTAGTCGTTGTCCAGCAGGCTGCGCGACAGCGCCTCGACCGTCTTGCGGCGCAAAAAGTTGGCCTCGTAGATCATGTGCTTCTGCTGGAAGCGGCGAACGGCGATCCGCATGGCGTCGTCGTAGACGCCGGGCTGGTGATGCGCCGTGCGCCCCGGCTGGCCGAGGAGCCCCTCGCAGGTGAGGCGCTTCTCGACCGCCGCCATGGCCGGCTTCTCGGCGGCGCGCTTCTCGACGTACTTCACCCTGGCGGCGAAGGCCGGCGCCTTCTGCGCCAGCTCGTCGAGCGACGCAGCGTGTGCCTTGCGGCGCGCCTCCTCGAGCTCGGCGCGCGTGCGCGCCAGGTGACGCTCGTCCTTCTTGATGTCGGCCGGCGCGACGTAAGTGACCGTCTCGACCGCGTCGAGCGCGTCCGCGCTCTCCTGGTCGTGGCAGGGGTGCTGGTCATCCTCGAGGAAGCGCGCCCGCAGCACCGACAGCGAGGGGAAGATGCCGTAGAGCTCGAGGTAGTTCTTGGCCCCCGGCGGGAGCGGCTCGCCGTCCTCGTCGAGCTGGTCGTTGGCCAGGCCCACGAAGATCCGCCGGTAGCGGTTGGGGAGCGGCTGTCCGTCGGGCGTGGTCTGCTCGGCGAAGATGTAGGGCGTCCAGTCGTCGGAGAGATCGACCAGCGTGTAGCCGGCGGACTCGATCGCCTCGGCGTCGACCCAGCGGTCTTCACCTGGCTGCGCCGCCTGTCCTGGCTGCGCCGCCTGTCCTGGCTGCGCCGCCTGACCGGACTGCCCGGCCTGTCCCGCCGGAGCGGGCTTCGCGCCGACCACGACCAGCGCGCGGTCGGCCGGCGGCAGGTTCGGCATCGACTTCAGCGCCTCGGCCTCCGAGACCGGTCCGCGCGCGACGCGGCGCGCCCCGGCCCCTGCCCCGCCCGCCGCGGCCGGTCCCCCGGCGTTGCTGGCGGGCGCATTTTCGCCGTGCAAACCGGCCGACTCGCGACAGCTGAGGGCCGCGACCAGGCCCCCAGCGGTCAGGAAGACCGCGAGCCCGCGACGTGGACGCTTCATCCGGGGGTCAACATACCAACGACCCGCGCGCGAGGCGAAAAGATCGTGCGGGCCCTAGCTATGAAAAAACACGCGGTTGCGGCCGGCCCGCTTGGCCTCGTACATGGCGGCGTCGGCGGCGGCGATGAGCGGCTGCACCTGCTGAGGTTTGTGCGCCACCGCGGCCCCGACGCTGATGGTGACCGGAAGGACCTGCCCCTGATACTCGAAGCGCGCGCGCTCGACGGCACCCCGCAGCCGCTCGCCCAGCGCCAGCGCCCCCTCCTTCTCGATCTCCCGGCAGATGATGGCGAACTCCTCGCCGCCGTAGCGGGCCAGCACGTCCTCGGAGCGGATGGTGGCGGTCAGCTCGCGGGCCACCGCCGCGAGGACGTGGTCGCCGGCCTGGTGCCCGTGCCCGTCGTTGATCTTCTTGAAGTGGTCGATGTCGACGAACAGCAGGGCCAGCGCCTTGTCGTGGCGGGAGGCGAACCGCATCTCGGCGTTCAAGCGGTCGACGAAGTACCGCCGGTTGAAGGTCGCGGTCAGGCCGTCGCGCAACGCCGACTCGAACAGCCGCTTCTGGTACCGCTCGTCGACCTGATCCTGGTAGGTGAACTTCAGGATGGTGGAGGCGCCCACGGAGATCTTGTCGCCGTCGACCAGATCGTGCCGCTTGACCCGGTCGCCGTTGCAGAAGGTCCCGTTGGTCGAACCGAGATCGAGGAGCACGTTCTTGCCCCCGTCGCGCTCGACGACTGCGTGCTCGCGCGAAATTCCGTCGTCCAGCAGGCGGACGGCTGCCGTGTCGGAGCGCCCGATCACGGCGCGGGTCCCCTGGAGGCGGTGCATCTCGCCGAAGCTCGGCCCCGCGATGACCAGGAGGTACGCGCCCGGCCCGCGAGGCGGCGCGGGCGCCTCCATCGTCGGCTGGCGCTCCAGTGTGGTGTCGTCGGCGGTCTTCGCCATCGGCCGCGATGTTAACAGATGAGGACCGGCGGACGCGCCGCGGGATTTTCCTGACGCCTTTTTCAGAATGAATTAATCTTCGGGTGCAACAAATGGCCACCAGTTCGGACGAGACCCAGCCGGCGGAAGAGGCGGCGAAGGCGGGCGCGGATACGAATGATCCAGCTTGGCCTCCGGTCGAGGCACGACCGGACGAGCCGTCGCCCGCGGCCGGGACGGACGAGTCGGGCAAGGCCGCTGCCCCCGCCGCGCTCGTGGAGGAGCCGCCGATCCTCACCAAGCCGGCCGACCCCCAGCCCGCCGAGACGGAGGCGGCTGGCGCCAAGCCTCCCCAGGCCGAGCAAGAGCAGGGCGCTTGGGAAGAGAAGGCCTCCGAGCCCAAGCAGGAGATGGGACTTTCGGAGTCGACGCTGCACTGGCTGGTCGACGGCGAGCAGCCCATGGAGCCGCCGGAGAACGAGCCGGGCACCGGGCCGGTCTACGATTCACGCGCGCCCGTGGCCGGACGGAAGCGGACGGTGGCCGTCGTCGGCGGCGCCGCGGTGGTCGCCCTGGTGGTCGCGGCGTTTCTCCACTTTCAGGCGGCGGGTCACCAGGCGGCAGGGGAGGCCCCCGCGGTCGATTCGGCCAGCGTGCTCACCCAGCGCGCGGAGACGGCGCTCGGGGCCGGGCGCGCGGGCGAGGCGATGGACCTCGCGCACCTGGCGATCGCGGCCAATCCCCGCTTCGCCGACGCCTACGTGGTGGTCGGAAAGGTTCAGCGCGCCAGCGGCCGGTTGCCGGAGGCGCGCGACGCGTATCGCAAGTACCTCGAGCTGGCGCCGATCGGCACCTACGCCCGGGAAGCGCGCGACGCGCTGACCGCTCTGCCGCCGTGAAGCAAAGGGAAAAGGCGCGACAACCCTCGCTCGCGGAGCTGCGCGCCCATTACGTCGATGGGGGACGCCCGCTCCCGGAGACCATCGAGGCGGCGCTGCTCGCCGATCCCAGGGCCGGCGCCCGCGCCATCCTCGACGCGGTGGCGCGCCGCCGGCGCGACAACCGGTCCGAGGGCCAGCGGCTGCGGATGATGCTCCGGCACGAGACGGTGCTCTGGACGGCCGGCCTCTCCCGGATCGCCGGCGTCGACGAGGCGGGGATGAGCCCGCTGGCCGGCCCGGTGGCGGCGGCGGCGGTCATCCTGGCGCCGGGGACGCGAATCCCCGAGGTCGACGACTCGAAGCGGCTGGACGCCGAGACCCGCGAGCGGCTGGGGCCCATCATCAAGCAACGGGCGATCGCCTGGGCGGTGGCGTTCGCCGAGGTCGACGAGATCGATCGCATCAACATCTACTGGGCCGGCCTCTCCGCCATGCGGCGAGCCATCGCGGCGCTGGCGCCGGCAGCCGAGCACCTGCTGATCGACGGACGCCGCCTGCCGGGCCTGGAACTGCCGCAAGACCGGATCGTGGGCGGCGACGCCAAGAGCCTGTCGATCGCCGCGGCGTCGATCCTGGCCAAGACCGCCCGCGACGCGCGGATGCGGCGGCTCGACGCCGAATATCCCGGGTACGGGTTCGCCCAGCACAAGGGGTACCCGGTCGACGCGCACGCGCGCGCGCTCAAGCAGCGCGGCGCCTGCGCCGTTCACCGGCGCTCGTTCGCGCTGGTTCGCGAGGCCCTCGGGCTGCCGCCGCTGCCGCCCTGGCCGGAGACCCCGCCGGTCTTCGAATCGTAGCGAGCGCCGCCCTCTCCCACCCCCTGCGACCGGCGATCACCTCTCCGACCTCGACGCCGATCGGATGAGATCTCCGTCCGTGTGGCGAGACCTCCTCCGAAAATGCAGCTCGGTCTCGCTTCCGTCTTTCATCACGCGCCACGCGTGACAAGATTCGGGTGAGGTCCCATGACGCAGTTGCGGAGGGTCTCTCCACGCATCCCGTACGACGAGGCGATCTGCCTGGCGCGGATCGACGGCAGCGGTCGGATCTACGGCCGCGGCGTCGATCTCAGCGCCAGCGGGCTGTCGCTGGTCTCCGCCGAGTCGTGCCCGATCGGGACGGAGATCAAATGCAACCTCCTGCTGCCGCATGGACCGCGCTCCGTCGCCGGCAAGATCGTGCGCGTCACGGCGTCACCGGGTGGGTTCGAGCTGGCCATCGCCTTCGGTGAGCTCAAGCCGGCCGCCTCGGTGGCCATCGTCAACCTGATCGGCGAGCGGACCAAGCAGGTCATCCCGGCCAAGCTGCGCATCAACGGCGTCGACCAGACGCTCCGCTGCGAGGCGCACGTCGACGAGCAGGTGGTGCGGCTGACCGCCACCCTCCCCTTCCTGAAGCTGGACGGCGGCGTGGACGTCGTCCTCGGCGCAGAGGGATCGGTCGCCGCCGCCGGCACCATCCGCAAGATCGCCGTCGATCCAGCCACCCCCGACGGGATCCCGCGGCTGGCGCTCGACGTCTCACTCGATGAGGAGCCGCGCGCGCGGACCCGGCGATACGGGGCGGTGCAACCCGAGGCCGCGCCGACGCCGCCGCCCGTCCGCCTCCCGCCGACGAATTTGCCGCCCCCGTGCGGCCACCCGCTGCCGTCCGTGGTGGTGGCCCCCGGCCTGGCGCGCGACGCGCGGATGGTCGAGGCGCGCCCCCCGCGCCGGCGCGTCCACGGGACGGCCGAGATCGCGCGCCGACCGGATCTGGCCGCCTGGGGCTTCCGGCCGGCGATGGTGATGGCGGTGCCCCTCCCCACGCCGGCGACCATCGTCACCGAGAGGCTGGCCGCCCTGGAGGCGCCCGGCTGGTGGTCACGGGCCTGGGCGCTGGCGCTGGGGCTGGCCGCCGCGGCCGCCCTGGGGATGATGATCGCGCACTTCGGCCTCTAGGCTGAGGCCGGAGGCAGCCTCACATTTGAGGCGTGAGCCAGCGGATGGCGCGACCGGGCGAGATCAACTACGCGCCAGTGGACCGCTATTCGCTCGCACACGGCCTCATCGGCGTGGCGGCGGGGCTGGCCGGCTTCGGATTCTGGCAGACCGTCGGCATCGCGGTTGGCTGGGAGATCCTCGAGCACGTCCTCAAGAATCTGGTGCCGGCGCTGTTCGCCTACCCGTCCCAGGACACGCTGGTGAACTCGTTCGGCGACGTGATCTCGACGATGCTCGGATGGGCGGTGGCGACGGCCGTTCGTCAGCAGCGCGAGCAGCTGCGCCGCCTTCACTGACGCCGCCACGATGCGCCCGCTCGTGGTACGACAGCGGCCATGCCAGACGCGCATGACGCGGACGAAGCCGCGGAGGCCGAGCTCGGCGCGGCCAGGCTTCGCGCCCCGGAGCTGCGCGCCAAGATCGAGCACGCCAACTACCGGTACTACGTGCTCGACGCGCCGGAGATCTCCGACGCCGACTTCGACCGACTGCTGCGCGAGCTGCGCGCGATCGAGGAGAAGCACCCGGATCTGCTGACGCCCGACTCGCCGACCCAGCGGGTGGGTGGCGCCGCCGCGGCGCGCTTCGCGCCGGTCAAGCACTCCGCACGCCTGCTCTCGCTCGACAACGTGTTCAACGACGAGGAGCTGACGGCCTGGCGCGACCGCGTCGAGAAGGGCCTCGGCCGCGCCACCAGCTACGTGGGCGAGCCGAAGATCGACGGCGTCTCCATCGCCGTCGCCTACGACCACGGCAAGCTGGTCCGTGGCGCCACCCGCGGCGACGGCGACGTGGGCGAGGAGGTCACCGCCAACGTCAAGACGATCCGCGCCGTGCCGCACCGCCTGCGCGGCGGCGAGCCGCCCGCCTGGCTGGAGGTGCGCGGCGAGGTCTTCCTGCGCCTCGAGGATTTCGAGCGCCTCAACGAGGAGCTGGGGAACGCCGGCAAGCCGCTGCTGGCCAACCCGCGCAACGCCACGGCCGGGCTTTTGCGCCAGAAAGATCCGGCGGTGACCGCCAGCAAGCCGCTCAGCGTCTACTTCCACGGCCTCATCCGCGTCGACGGTCGCGCCCCCAAGAGCTACAGCGACACGCTGTCCATGCTGCGCGACTTCGGCCTGCGCACCCACCCCGAGGCCAAGCCGTGCGCCACGCTGGAGGACATCCGCGCCTACGTCGCCGACATGGCGGCGCGGCGCCACGCGCTCGAGCACGAGATCGACGGCGCGGTGATCAAGGTCGATCGGATGGCCGACGCCAACGAGCTGGGCGCGACGTCGAAGTTCCCGCGCTGGGCCATCGCCTACAAGTTTCCGGCCGAAGAACAAACCACCAAGCTGCGCGACATCCAGGCCTCGGTCGGCCGCACCGGCGCGGTCACGCCGTTCGCGGTGCTCGAGCCGGTGCGGGTCGGGGGCGTGACCATCTCCATGGCCACCCTGCACAACGCCCAGGAGGTCGCCCGCAAGGGTGTGCTGATCGGCGACACGGTCGTCGTGCGCCGCGCGGGCGAGGTGATCCCCGAGGTGGTGGCGCCCATCCCCAGCCTACGCGACGGGACCGAGCGGGCGTTCGTCATGCCGGCCGACTGCCCCGTCTGCCAGACGCCCATCGTCCGCCCGGAGGACGAAGCGGTCGCCCGCTGCCCCAATTTGCAGTGCCCGGCGCAGGTGCTGGGACGGATCGTCCACTTCGCCGGCCGGGGCGCGATGGACATCGAGCACCTGGGCGAACGGACCGCGGGCGAGCTGCTGGACCAGAACCTGATCGCCACGCCGGCCGACATCTTTTTCCTGACGCCCGCCGAGCTGGGCCAGCTCCCCAACTACAAGGACAAGTCGATCGCCAACCTGCTGGGCGCCATCGGGGCGGCCAAGGCGCGCCCCATCGATCGGCTGCTCTCCGGGTTCGGCATTCGGCACGTGGGCACCTCGGCGGCGCGCGCGCTGGCCGACGCCTTCGGGTCGATCGACAAGATCGTCGCCGCGCCCGCCGAGGAGATCGCCGCCGTCGACGGGGTCGGCGAGGTCATCGCGGCCGCCGTGCGGGCCTACTTCGACCGCCCCGAGACGCGCGAGCAGATCGAGAAGCTGCGGCGGGCCGGCGTGAAGCTGGAGGAGCAGCGGGCGCCGCGCGCCGGACACCTCACGGGGCAGACCTTCGTCATCACCGGCACGTTGGCGGCCCTCTCCCGCGAAGAGGCCAAGGCGCGCATCGAGGCGAGCGGCGGCAAGGTGACGAACAGCCTCTCGGCGAAGACCAGCTACCTCGTCGTTGGGGAGAGCCCCGGGTCGAAGCTGGACAAGGCCACCAAGCTGGGGGTCAAGACGCTCGACGAGGCGGCGTTCATGAAGTTGCTGGAGGATTCTTCGACGGCGGTTAACTGAAGTCGGGGAACGTCGAAACAGTCCCGAAACGAAAGCCGGTCTATTCAAGAAGAGGCGCTTCGGCGCTCCGATGGTCGCCTCACTCGTTCCCCTCACCGTCCGAACCCACTGCCCGTACTGCGCATTCCAGTGCGGGATGACCGTGACGCCGGCCCTCGAGGTCCGGCCCGACGAGGCGTTCCCCGTCAACCGCGGCCAGATGTGCATCAAGGGGTTCACCTCCGGGGAGCTGCTCGACCACCCCGACCGGGTGACGACGCCGCTCCTCCGCGGAGCCGACGGGCACCTGGCGCCGGCGAGCTGGGAGGACGCGCTCGACTTCGTGGCCGAGCGCCTCACCGCGATCCGCGCCGCGCACGGGCCCGAGGCGCTGGCGGCGTTCGGCAGCGGCGCGCTCACCAACGAGAAAGCTTACCTGCTGGGCAAGTTCGCCCGCCTGGCGCTGCGGACGCCGAACATCGACTACAACGGCCGCTACTGCATGGCCTCGGCGGCCGCCGGGCAGAATCGGGCGTTCGGGCTCGACCGCGGGCTGCCGTTTCCGGTGAGCGACATCGCCGAGACCAAGGCGCTGCTGCTTTGGGGCTCGAACGCCGCCGAGACGATGCCGCCCATCATGCAGTGGATCTCGGCGCAGCGGGCGCAGGGGGCGCTCATCGTGGTCGATCCGCGCCGCACCGAGACCGCCCGCGCCGCCGAGCTGCACCTGCAGCCGACGCCGGGCACCGATCTGCTGCTGGCCAACGGGCTTTTGCACCTGGCCCTCGAGGACGGCCTCTGCGATCAGGCGTACATCGAGGCGCGCACCAGAGGGTTCGAGGCGGCGCGCCAGGCGGTCCTCTCCGTCCACCCCGCGCACGTCGAACGGGTGACGGGCGTGCCGATCGACAAGCAGCGGCGCGCGGTCCATCTCCTGGCCGAGGCCGAGAGCGCCATGCTGCTCTCCGGCCGGGGGCCCGAGCAGCAGTCGAAGGGGACCGACACGGTCGTCGCCTTCACCAACCTCATGCTGGCGCTGGGCAAGGTCGGCAAGCCCTGCAGCGGCTACGGCTGCCTGACCGGCCAGGGGAATGGGCAAGGCGGGCGCGAGCACGGCCAGAAGGCCGACCAGCTCCCCGGCTACCGAATGATCGAGAACCCCGACGACCGCGCGGCGGTGGCGCGCGTCTGGGGCGTCGACCCCGCCGCGCTCCCCGGCAAGGGGAAGAGCGCCTACGAGCTGCTCGACGCGCTGGGGCCCGAGGGCGGCGTTCGCGCCTTGCTGGTCTTCGGCTCCAACCTCGCGGTCGCCTCGCCCAACGCGCGCCACGTCGACCAGCGGCTGGCCGCGCTCGATCTCCTGGTGGTGTGCGACGCGTTCCTCAACGAGACGACGGTCGCGGCCCACGTCGTCCTGCCCATCGCCCAATGGGCCGAGGAGGAGGGGACGATGACGAACCTCGAAGGGCGCGTGATCCTCCGGCGCCGCGTGCGCAACCCGCCGCCGGGCGCCAAGAGCGACCTCGAGATCATTGTCGCGCTCGCCGAGCGCCTCGGCGAAGGGGCGCGCTTCCCCTCCGCGTCCCCCGAGGAGGTCTTCGGGGAGCTCGCCCGCGCCACCGCGGGCGCCCGCGCCGACTACAGCGGCATCAGCTACCCGAAGATCGAAACCCACGACGGCGTCTTCTGGCCCTGCCCCGCCCCCGATCACCCGGGCACGCCACGCCTCTTCGCCGAACGGTTCGCCTTCCCCGACGGCAAGGCGCGCTTCCACGCCGTGCGCCACCGCGACGCCGCCGAGCTGCCGGACGCCGCCTATCCCCTCTACTTCACCACCGGCCGCTACAAGGAACACTACAACTCGGGCGCCCAGACCCGCCGCGTGGCTGCCCTCAACGACGTACGGCCCGCGCCGCGCCTGCAGATTCACCCCCGCCTGGCCACGCGGCTGGGCGTGACCGACGGGGGCGCGCTGCTGGTCGAGAGCCGCCGCGGCGCCGTCACCTTCACGGTCGCCGTCAGCGCCGACATCCGCCCCGACACGGTCTTCGCCCCGTTCCACTGGGGTGGCAAGAGCGCCGCCAACGCGCTCACCATCCCGGCGCTCGATCCGACGAGCCGGATGCCCGAGTTCAAGGTCTGCGCGGTGCGCGCCGCCGCCGTCGCGGGAGGCGTCTAGCCGTGCGCAAGAAGACGCTGGCGATCATCGGCAACGGGATGGCCACCTGCCGCCTCCTCGACGAGCTCATCGAGCGCAAGGCGACCGCGCGCTTCGAGGTGGTCGTCTTCGGCGAGGAGAAAGGCGGCGCCTACAACCGAATCTTGCTGTCCAAGGTGCTGGCCGGCGCGGCGCCAGCCGACATCGTCACCAAGCCGCGCGGCTGGTACGAAGCGCGCGGCGTGCGGCTCTTCGACGGCGCGGTGGTCAAGCGGCTCGACACCGGCGCCAAGCAGGTCGAGACCGCCGACGGCGCGATCCATCGTTACGACGCGGCCGTGCTCGCCACCGGCAGCCAGCCGCTGGTGCCGCCGCTCGAGGGGATGACCACCGACGACGGCGAGCTGCGCCCGGGCGTCTTCGTCTACCGCACGATGGACGATTGCATCCGCATGCGGGCCCATGCCCGCCCCGGCGACAGCGCCGTGGTCGTGGGCGGCGGCCTGCTGGGCCTGGAGGCGGCCAAGGTCTTGTCTGACCGGGGCCTGCACGTCACCGTGATCCACGCCAGCAAGACGCTGATGAACCTGCAGCTCGACGAGCTGGGGGGCGAGATGCTCGAGCGCGAGATCGAGCGCTGCGGGATCTTCGTCCGTACCGCGCGCACCGTCGAGGCGATCTTAAGTGGCCCGGGCGACCTGCTCGTCGAGGGCGTTCGCCTCGACGACGGCAAGACCCTCGCCGCCGACATGGTGGTGCTGGCCTGCGGGGTGCGCCCGCGCGTCGAGGTGGCGCGCGCCTCCGGCATCCCCATCAACCGCGGCGTCATCGTCAATGATGCGCTGGCCACCGAGGCGCCCGGCGTCTACGCCATCGGCGAGTGCGCCGAGCACGCCGCCAAGACCTACGGCATCGTCGCCCCCGCCTGGGAGCAGGCGGCCGTGCTGGCCGACATCCTCTCGGGCACGAACCCGCAGGCGCGCTACCGCGGCTCCAAGCTCTACACCCGCCTCAAGGTGGCGGGCGTCGACGTCGCCTCGATGGGGCGCGTCGAGCCCGAGCTGGAGAGCGACGAGGTCATCCAGATCGTCGAGACCCGGCGCGGCGCCTACCGCAAGATGATCGTCCGCGACGGCAAGCTGGTCGGCGCCGTGTTCGTCGGCAACACCGGCGCTGCCGCCACCCTGGTCCAGCTCTTCGACCGCGGCGACCCGCTCCCCGCCGATCCGCTGGAGGCGCTCTGCCCGGGCGCCGCGTTCGGCGCTGGCGCGCCTGCCGACCGGACGGTCTGCACCTGCCACAAGGTCAGCGAGTCGCGCCTCTGCGAAGCGATCGCGGCCGGCGCCTGCTCCCTCGAGGCGCTCGGCGAGCTCACCAAGGCCGGCACTGGCTGCGGCTCGTGCAAGCAGGAGCTGGTGCAGCTCATCGCCAGGCAGGCGCCGCCGCCCAAGCTGGCGGCCGCGGGCTGAGCGAATCCGCGCTCAGACGAGCGCGTCTCGCAAAAATGCCAGCACGCGAGGAAACGCGTCGCGGGCGGCGCTCAGGTTGTACGCCGGTCGCCCGTCATTGAAGAAGGCGTGCCCCGCGCCTTCGTAGGACAGGCTCTCGAGGCGCTTGCCGGCCGCGCTCATCGCCTCGCTGAACGCGGGGATCTGGCCGGCGATCCGCTGATCGGCCGTGCCGACGAGGACCATCACGGGGCAACGGATCTTGGGGATCTCCTCGGCGGGGGGCGGGTTGCCGTAGAAGATCACCGCCGCGCCCAGCTCCGGATCTCGGCAGGCTAAAAGGCCCGACAAACCGCCGCCCAAGCAGAAACCGAGCGCGGCGATTCTTTGGCCGCGCGTCTCGGGTCTTGCCTCGCGCAGGTAGCGCGCCGCCGCTTGCACAGCGGCCAGCAGCCCCTCGCGGCGGGCCGGCGCCATCACCGAGGTGAGCGCGCCCAGCGACTCCCCCACCCGCGTCCGCTCCGCGTCGGGCAGCTTGGCCAGCGCCGCCTCACGCGCGCCGGCGTCGGCGAAGACGGTCGGCGGCGCGGCGTTCATGAACGCCTGCAGCTCCGCCATCCGCTCGCGCGCGAACGGCGCGGACCGGTGACCGCCTTCCGCGAACAGGTCCGGCGCCAACGCGACGTAGCCGGCGGCGGCGAAGCGCCGCGTGACGTCCTCGATGTGCGCGTCGACGCCCCAGGCCTCCTGAATCACGAGGACGCCGGGAAGCGGCCCCGCGGCGCGCTCCGGGCGCGCGAGGTACCCGGAGAACCCGGGCTCGGAGATCGTCTCGGTGAGAATCGCCATCGCGCCTCCTGGCCGGGGTGGTCAGCCGTTGACGTGCTTCATGCCGCGCTCAGGATAGCGCTCGCCGGCGGCGGCGTTCCTGGGGAAGGCCGCGCCCAGGCGGACCAGCTCCGCGGCGGTGAGCTGAACGTCGACGGCCGCCAGGTTCTCGCCGAGGTGCGTTCGCTTGGTGGTCCCCGGGATCGGCACGATGTCGTCCCCCTGCGCCAGCACCCAGGCCAGCGCCAGCTGCCCGGGCGCCACCTTCTTCTCGGCGGCGAGCTCCTTGACCCGATCGGCCAGCGCGACGTTCTTGGCCAGGTTCTCGCCGGACATGCGCGGGTTGGAGGCGCGAAAGTCGCCTTCGGCGAAGTCGGCCGCCGAGCGGAACCGCCCGGTGAGAAATCCGCGCCCGAGCGGACTATACGGGACGAACCCGATCCCCAGCTCGCGGATCGTCGGAAAGATCTCTTCCTCGGGATCGCGCGTCCACAGCGAGTACTCGGTCTGCAGCGCGGTGATCGGATGCGTGGCGTGCGCGCGCCGGATCGTCGCCGGTGACGCCTCCGACAGACCCAGGTGCCGCACCTTCCCCGCCTGCACCAGCTCGGCCATCGCGCCAACTGTCTCTTCGATCGGCGTCTGGCGGTCGACACGATGCTGGTAGTAGAGATCGATGTGCTCGACGCCGAGCCGCTTGAGCGAGGCGTCGCACGCCTGCCTGACGTACTCGGGGCGCCCGTCGATCCCCACGAACGTCCCATCCTCTTTGCGGACGTTGCCGAACTTGGTCGCCAGCACGACGGCGTCGCGCCGCCCGCGCAGCGCGCGCCCGACCAGCCGCTCGTTGGTGAACGGCCCATAGATGTCGGCCGTGTCGAAGAAGGTGACGCCGCGATCGATCGCCTCGTGGATCGTCGCGATGGCCTCGTCCTCCGAGGCCGGTCCGTAAAAGTCGCTCATCCCCATGCAGCCGAGGCCCAGCGCGGAGACCTTCAGGCTGCTCGTCTTGCCCAGCGTGCGCGTCTTCATGTGCGCAGGTGTAGGCCCCGTCCGGCTGGGGTGCAAGGTCCCGCGCTCACGATTTTTGGATCGAACGGTGAGCCTTCCGACATTTCGAAGGACACCTGCGAGGTAGCGATGCCCCCAGCTCGTTGGCTTAGGATTGGTACGTCCGCAGTTTTTCCTTGGTGTCTCGCGCTGTTGAGTGCGGCGGCGGTCGGATCTGGCTGCGCCACCAACAGCGAGGGCGGCGCCCCCTCGGGAAGCGGCGGCGAGTCCGCGACCGGCGGCGGCGGCGCGGAGGGTGGAACGACCGGCCAAGGTGGATCGTCAGGCGACACGCGGTCAGGCGGGACGACCGGCTCCGGCGGCGCCAAGCCGAGCGGCGGCACGACCGGCTCCGGTGGGAGCACGGCCTCCGGCGGAAACACCGGCTCGGGCGGCGCCGCGACCACCGGCGGGGCGACCGGCTCCGGCGGCGCGAAGCCGAGCGGCGGCACCACGGGAACGGGCGGCACGACCGCCGCGGGTGGGGCAACCGGCAGCGGTGGCGCGAAGGCCACGGGTGGAACCACCGGAGCGGGTGGCACGACGGGCACCGGCGGAACCACCGCAACCGGCGGTGTGACGGGAAGCTGCGGGGCGACGGCGCTCAACGAGCAGCCGTTCGGCTGCGCCTTCGCCTGGGGGACCAACAACCCGGGCGGCTCGCTCAGCTCGTACAGCTACCTGCAGTTCATGTCGAACTGGGTCGGCTCGGAGATCCAGGCGAACGGCAGCATTACGAGCTGCAGCGGTTGCACCTGGCTGACCAACAGCGTCGCCTCGACCAACCTGATCCCGGTCTTCTATGCCTACTTCATCGGCTACCTCGGGCACGCCAACGGCTTCCCTGATCAGAACACCACCGGGGGCGCCAGCCTGGCCTCGGGCGGCGCCTACGTGATCCGCAAGTACCGCTCGCAGCTCATCGCCGCGTACACCTACTACGCGCAGAAGGCGCACGCCGCCTGGCCGACCAAGCCGCTCGTCTGGCTGCTCGAGGGGGACTTCGTCCAGTACACCGACACCACGCAGGTCAACTACCCGAACGCCTCCGGCACCAACCCGGGCTCGCCCAACACGACCACTGAGGCGCTGTCGTACGCCGAGCTCGGCCAGCTGGCGGCCGACATCACCTGCGCCATCAAGTCGAACATGCCGAACGCGGTGGTGGCGATCAACCACTCGACCTGGAACGCCGACAACGTCACCCAGAGCTTCTGGGGCGCCATGGCGGGCGTCAACTACGACATGGCCTGGACCAGCGGCGCCGGCAACATCGCCGGCGGGTTCTTCACCAGCGGCACCACCGCGTCCAGTTACAACGGCAAGACCGCGACCTACGCCTATCTGCACAGCCTGACCGGCAAGACGATCTTCGTCGACACCAGCTTCGGCGCCTCGGCGATGGACGACACCTGGTCGGACTCGCCGGCCTCGACGATCAACGCCCGCATCGCCGACGGCGTCATCGCCGCCGACGTCACCACGCCGCCGTCGAACTACTCGTCCGCCGTCAATTCGCTCAAGTCGTCGCTCAGCATGGTCTGTAGCAAATAGATCGGGGGACGTCGGGCGGCGCTCGATCCGGCTACACTGGCCCGATGCACCTCAAGATCGTGCAGGCGGGCGATCCGGTTCTGCGCGAGCCGGCGCGGCCCCTGACCGCCGACGAGATCGCCAGCGCCGAGATCCAGCAGCTCATCGAGCTCATGCGGGAGACGATGCGCGACGCGCCCGGCGTCGGCCTGGCGGCGCCCCAGATCGGCCTGCCGCTGCAGCTGGCGGTGATCGAGGACGTCGGGGAGATCGAGGCGACCGAGCGCAAGCCGGTCCCCTTCCACGTCATCGTCAACCCGCGCCTCGCGCTCGGCGACGAGACGGTCGAGTTCTTCGAGGGCTGTCTCAGCGTGGAGGGATTCCAGGCGGTCGTCGCGCGCGCGCGCGCGGTCGAGGTCGAGGCGCTCGACCATCGCGGCACCCCGGTGAGAATCAGCGCCCGCGGCTGGTACGCACGGATCCTCCAGCACGAGATCGATCACCTGGGCGGCACGCTCTACATCGATCGGATGAGGTCGCGAACGTTTTCGACCGCCCGTAACGCTGCACGTTACACGGCCGGGGTCCCCGTCACGGACCTGCTCGCCAAGCTCGATCCCGAACGCCGTCCGCAAAGCTAAGAGAATCGTAAGTATTCTCGCTGCCTTCTGAGCGAACGCTCAAGCGTTGCCAGGGATCTGCCGTTGTTGAGACGTCAATGTCGGAACTTGTATGCCTTAGTAAGACGTAAGATTTATTACGTTTTCTCTTTCATTTTCGCTTACGGCTGGCGTATGATGCCCAACGTCGTTGTAGCTGTGGAACTCGCAAGGAGAAGGCCCATGAGGAATGCATCTTCTCGTTCCCTGCTCGCTCTCGCGGTCGGGATGGTGGTCGGGACCGCCTGCATGAACCCGTCGACCTCGACCGAAAGCGCGGCTGAGCCGTTGGTCGCCAACCGATCGCAGTCGTCGTCCGGGCCAACGCTGGGCTTCTACTTCCTGCCGCCGATCGCCATGAACGAGCCCGGCCACTTCACCGGCGTTTTCGATTCAGGCCTGTCGCCGACCGTGCGGGTCGATCAGGTCGACGGCAGCGGGAACACCATCACCAACGTGGCGACGCTGACCGGCGACGACCACAACGTGCGCCGCCACCCCTGGCGCGAGTTCTACATCGCCCGCTACAACACCAAGTCTCTCGACCCTGCCAACCACTACCGCATCCGTGTGCTGGTCGACGACAAGGAGCTGGGCGCCGCCGACATCGCCGTGGTGGCGAAAGTCTCGGACGCGTTCAAGGTCGACATCAAGCACTACACGCCGGTCGTTCGCGGCGAGACCCTCCCCATCAAGTTCCGCATCGAGAAGTCGGCCGCCGATCAGGACGGCGACGGCGTCCCCGACTGGCGCGACAACTGCCCCACCATCTACAACCCGCCCGTCCCGGTGGTGATCGACAAGAAGCCGACCGCGCCGACGCCCCCCCACTGCGACTACAACACCAGCGCCTGCGATCCGCAGGAGTTCGACTGTCACGGTCACGTGGTCCTGCGGCAGCCCGACGTCTGCTCCTGCCCCGGCAACGGCGGCAGCTGCGCGGCGCCCGACGCCTGCCACGTGGCCGGCATGTGTGACCCCAGCACCGGCTCCTGCGGCATGATGGCGCTGCCCGACGGCACCTCCTGCTCGGACGGCAACGCCTGCAACGGCGACGAGACCTGCCAGGCCGGCGTCTGCACGGCCGGCGCGGCCCCGAGCTGCGGCAGCGGCGATCCCTGCCAGGTCGGTATCTGCGATCCGGTCAACGGCTGCGCCACCGCCGCCGCGCCGGACGGGACCTCCTGTAGCCTGGCCAACGCCGCGGGCACCTGCACCAACGGCGTCTGCGGCTCGGACATCTGCGAGAGCGGCTTCGGCAACTGCGACGGGAACAGCGCCAACGGCTGCGAGGACGACGTCACCGGCGATCCCAACAACTGCGGCGCGTGCGGAAACGTCTGCCAGCCCTCCTGCACGCCGGCGCCCGTCTTCACGGAGACCTGGGAGTCGGGGAGCGGAGCCTGGCACGTGGCCGACGGCCCCGCGATCGCTCTCGGCAGCGACTCGCCGGCGGACGCCTGCGGCCAGTTCCAGCATGAGACGGTGACGGACACGGGCGGGCGGGTGTTCACGAACGCCGGCATCAGCGTGAACGCCGGCGCCACCTACTGCCTGGCGGCCTGGATACGCGCCAGCAGCGACGCCCTCCCCTTCCTGGGGATGCAGTTGTCGGATGCGGCCGGGAACCTGACCGGAGGCGAGCACTGGCTGATCGGCCTCTCCGGGTACGCGACCGGCTATCCCAACAGCGACACGGTCACGCCGGTCACCTCGGACGGCAACTGGGCCTGGTACTCGAAGTCCTTCACGATGGACTCCATCGCGAGCAACATCATCCTCAAGGACGAGAACTTCGTCGGGACGTCGGCCGACTTCGACATGATCCAGCTGTTCGCCGGCGACTGCCCCTCTGCGCCCACCAGCCTGTGCGCGGAGCCGCCGCTCGCCTGCACCCCGGGCGTGTGCAGCAACAGCGTGTGCGCCTCCGGCAAGCTCTAGGCGCTGGGGGACACCTCAACGCGTGGCCAGCGCGGCCACCTGTGTGCGACGAAAGCAGCCGACCGTGTGGTCGTTGACCAGCCCGCCCGCCTGCATGAAGGCGTAGAGGATCGTCGAGCCGACGAAGTTGAAGCCGCGCCCCCGCAGCTCGCGCGACAGCGCGTCGGACAGCGGGGTGCGCGCCAGGATGTCGCCGCGGCCGCGGACGTTGCCTCGGATCGGCTTGCCGCCGACGAAGCGCCAGATCCAAGCGTCGAAGCTGCCGTGCTCGTCCTGGAGGGCGAGAAAGGCGCGCGCGTTCCCGATGGCCGAGCGAATCTTGAGCCGGTTGCGCACGATCCCCGGATCCGCCATCAGGCGCGCCACGTCGCGCTCGGAGAAGCGCGCCACCTTCGCCGGCTCGAAGGCGGCGAACGCCTTCCGGTACCCCTCGCGCTTGCGCAGGATCGTCGACCACGACAGCCCGGCCTGCGCGCCGTCGAGCAGCAGCTTCTCGTACCAGCGGCGATCGTCGTGGATCGGAACGCCCCACTCCTCGTCGTGGTAGGCGATCATCAACGGATCTTCGCCGGCCCAGAAGCAGCGCTTGGGGGAACGCGTCGTCGGCATCGCCGCCAGCATACCGTCGCGGCCGAGCGAACGGGAGCGGTCAGCCCGGCTCGGACGTGGGCGGCGATTCGGGATTTGCCTTCACGAGGACGCGCTCGACAGGCCGCATCGCGATCAGGATGACGAGCGTCCCCAGCGTCCCGATCGCCACGTACCGCCAGGATCCAGCCGCCGCGACCATCCCGATCGCCGCGGTGACCCACAGCGAGGCCGCGGAGGTCAGTCCTTTCACGCGCTCGTGCCCGTCGCGCCCGGGGTGAAGGATCTCGCCCGCGCACAGGAACCCCACGCCCGTCGCCACACCCTGAACGCCGCGGCTCACGTCGCCGGGTCCGTCGCCTGCAATCGAGACGATGAGGCCCGCGCCGAGCGCGACGAGCATGTGGGTTCTCAGCCCGGCCGGTTGGCCGCCCCGCTGGCGATCCCAGCCGATGAGGCCCCCGGCCACGATGGCCACGCACATCCGGATGAGGCTCTCGAGGAGGTCGTGATTCATCGCCGGGCGCGCGGCCCTCCGAAACAGGCTGTTTTTGAGAATCCGCCGGCCATTGCGCGAATGCAAGGGCCATCACGCGTCGTAAGATGATGAGCAGTCATGCGTCTCGCTCCCGTGGCCGCGCTCGCGCTCTACGCCGCCTGCGACGGAACGATCGCCGCCCCGCGGGACGCCTCACCGGTCGACGGCGCCACACGCGATGCACCCGACGCACGCCCGACCCCGACGACGGCCGCCGGCCCGTCCACCTGCGACGGCGTCCCGCCGGGCGACTTCTGCCTGACCGATCCGCCGTTCGCCGGCGTGTGGGCCGGTGCCCCCGACGACGTCTGGCTCATCGAGAGCGATTTTCAGCAGGTGACCGCGCGCCACTTCGATGGCCGCGGCTGGACCACCTTCGACGCCGGCGCGAGCGCGCTCTTGGCGATCTGGGGGAGCGGTCCCGAAGACGTCTGGGCGGTCGGCGATGCCGGTGCCATCGTTCATTTCGACGGCACGGCCTGGTCGCCGCTGGTCGTCCGGGCCGCCGCGGGCGCGCGCCTCTCGGCGGTCTGGGGAAGCGCTCCCGCCGACGTCTGGGCGGTCGGCGCGGCGAACGGCGCGGCGGCGGCGTTGCACTGGGACGGCCAGGCCTGGTCGGCGATCGCCTGCTGCGGCACCGGCGCGTCCGCGGTCGGGCTGACCCTCACGGCCGTCGCGGGCAGCGGCCCCACCGACGTCTGGGCGGTCGGCGCGGCACTCGATCCGACGACGGCCGTGACGACGCCGGTCGCCCTCCACTGGGACGGGACCGCCTTTTCGCCGGTGGCCGTCCCCGGCACGGGATTCAGCCTCGGCTCGGTCTTCAGCGCGGGCGCGGGCGACGTCTGGTTCGCCGGCGGGCAGCAGATCTTCCACGACGTCGGCGGCGTGCTGACGCCGACGTCGATCGTCGGCACCGTCACCGCGCTCGGGGGCGCCGCCGGCCAGGTCTGGGCGACCAGCAACGCGGGCGGCGCTTTCCGCTGGGGCGGCGGAGGCTGGAACAGCGTGCCGTCCGGCACCAGCAGCCCGCTGACGGCGATCTCGGCCAGCGGCGCGAGCGATCTCTGGGCCGTCGGACCGGCGGGCACGGTCGTCCACGGGAACGGCGCCGGCTGGACGCCCCTCACCGACGGAACGACTGGCCCGCTGGCTGCCGTGTGGGCGCGCGCCGACGACGACGTCTGGGCCGGCGGGCCGCTCCGCCGGGACGGCGTCGGCTGGTCACACGACGCCGACGGCGCCGCGGTCCCCGCCAGCGGGCTGTGTGGGTTCTCGGCCGATGACGTCTGGGCGGTCGGGGCGACCCTCGGCGCCGGCGCGGGCAACGGGTTCATCGCCCACTTCGACGGCGCGCTCTGGACCATCGACGGCATCGCGGGGATCTACGCCCCGGACTCCACCGCCGCGCCCAACCTCGGCCCGTCGTCGATGAAGGCGCTCTGGTGCCACACCCCGAGCGATGTCTGGGCGGTCGGCCAGATCAGCGTCATCACCGGCCAGGTCGCCGACACGATCGCGCACTTCGACGGCACCGTCTGGTCGCCCGTCGCCGCACCGACCACAGCGTTGCTCGAGGGCGTGGGGGGGAGCGCGGCCGACGACGTCTGGGCGGCCGGCGTCGGCGGGACGCTGCTCCACTTCGACGGCACCGTCTGGACCGTGGCGCCGAGCGGGACCAGCGACGACCTGGGCGCCGTCTGGGGGAGTGGCCGCGACGACGTCTGGGTGACCGTCGCGCGCCAGCCGCGGCTACTTCACTTCGACGGCACCACCTGGACCGCAGTCCCGAGCGGCGGCAGCGGCGCCGGTCTGACCGCGCTGTGGGGGAGTGGCCCCGACGACGTCTGGGCGACGGGCGGCGATACGATGTCCGGCGAGCTGTTGCGCTTCGACGGCAGCTCTTGGTCGACGGTCTGGACGACGCCGGCGAGCGTCGGCCGCCTGACCGGCGTCTCGGGTGCGGACGACGTCCTTTACGTCGCCGCGGCGAACGGAATGGTCTTCCGGCGCACCAAGCTCTAGCGCGCCATACGAGCCGATTTGCGGAGGATCGCCCGGAAGTTCGCACGGAACTCCGGGCGGAATTCCAGCCCCAAACCAGGCCGCTTCTCGCTTGGGCGTCGCTCCGATTTGGCGCAGAATACGCAGGCCGAGCGCCCGTGGGCTGAGAGTCCGTGGGCATGGCAGGAAGCGAGAGACTGGGATGCCTCCACTCGATGGTAAACGCGCAAGGTACGGGGTCGTTCTGGCTCCGGTTGTGCTCCTGGGCGCGATCGTCCTCCTGGCCCCGACGCGCGCGGATGCCCACTTCAAGATCACCGACCCGACGACCCCGCCCAAGGCGGCCACGGTGCAGAGCTGGATGTCGCAGGATACGGTCGGGGGGCCGCAGAAGAACGGTCCCTGCGCGGCCACGCCCAACACCTCTCTCGGCGACTCGCAGGGGACGCCGGTGGCCAACGCGGTGACGGTCGTGCAACCGGGTCAGACGGTGACCGTCCCGGTGACGATCACCATCGCTCACCCCGGCTGGTTCCGCATCTCACTCGCCCAGGGGGCGAGCTCCACCCAGACGCTGACGGCGTTGCCGGATCCGAAAGCTCAGACGGGGACCAATTGCACGCCGACAATCATGACCAATCCCGTCTGGTCGACGACCCAACCCATCCTCGCCGACGGCTTGCCCGCCGGCTCCACCGCCTCGACGCAACAGAGCGGCAGCAAGACGTTCACGGTGACGATTCCCTCCACCGCCTCTTGCAGCACGGCGCAGCCCTGCAGTCTTCAGATCGTCATGGTGATGACCGATCACCCGGCGGACGATTGCTACTACCACCACTGCGCGGACGTCGTGGTGTCATCGGGAGGGTCCGGCGGTGGCTCGTCGGGGTCTGGCGGCGCGGCGGCGACCGGAGGGGCCGGTGGCCGGGGCTCAGGCGGCAGCGGCGCGGGCGGGATCGGCGCGGGAGGTAGCGGCAACGCGGCGGGCAGCCTCGGCCAAGGTGGATCGACAGGGACGGCGTCCGGCGGCAGCCCCGGCCAAGGTGGATCGACAGGGACGGCGTCCGGCGGCAGCCCTGGCACGGGTGGTGGCACCGAAACCGGTGGCAGCGGGGCAAGCGCGACCGGCGGCTCGGGGACCGTCATCCTGACCGGCGCGGGTGCCTCAGGTGGGACCTCCCAGTCTGGGTCTTCGGGCTGCACCGTCTCGGGTCACGCCCAGGCGTCGTCCCAGGCATTCTGGGCCTTCGGTGCGGCTGGCCTTCTCGCACTGGTCATCGCGCGACGGCGACGACGCTGAAGCGAGGTTCCCGTTCTGACTGAGCCGAGCCGAGCCCGACAGCGGCGCGCCCTCGTTTGGGGAGCTCGCGCCCTGGCGGCGCTGCTCGCCGTCCTGGTCGCCGTCACGCTGGCGACCCGGGCCCGGCGCCGCGCGCGGGCCGTGACCTCCGCGCCTACCGCCGTCCACCCCGCCGATGAAGGCCTGCCGATCCTCTGGGAGGTTCCGCCGTTCTCCTTCGCCGGCGTCGATGGTCGCGCGGTCGACGCCTCCGCCTTGCGCGGCCACGTCTGGATCGCGGATTTCATCTTCACCCGCTGCGTGACGATGTGCCCTATCACCACCTCTCGGATGAGCGTGCTCCGCAGGTCGATCCGCTCGGGTGACGTTCGTTTCGTGTCGTTCTCGATCGATCCCGGGTACGACACCCCCGCCGTCCTCCGCGCCTACGCCGCGCGCTGGAACGCCGACCCGCGCTGGTTGCTCTTGAGCCCACCTCCCGGCAAGGAGGCGGAGTTCGCCAAGGCGATGCAGGCGCCGTTCGAGCACACGGAGATGCCGCTCGAGCCCATCCTTCACACGGCGCAGTTCTATCTGATCGACCAGCGCGGGCGCCTGCGTGGCCTGTACAGCAGCCTCGACGATGCGGCCGTCCGGAGGCTGGTGGCGGACGCGACCCTGCTCGACGGCGCCGCCGCGCTGCCGCCGGGCGAGAGCGCGCCGCCCCCCGGTGAGGCGACGGCGCTCCCCGCGGCGTCACGCGGACACGCCCTCTTCCAGGCTCTTGGGTGCGCGGCCTGCCACTCGGACCAGAAGACCGGACCGCCGCTGGCAGGTCTGGCCGGCCGCACGGTCCACCTCGAGGGCGGGACCCGAGTGGTGGCCGACGCGGCCTATCTACGGCAGTCGATCCTCGCTCCCGCCGAGAAGGTGGTCTCGGGATACAACCTGCTCATGCCGGCGTACGCCGGATACCTCGCGCCGGCAGAGGTCGACGAGCTGGTCGCCTACCTCCAGTCGATTCCAGCCGCCGCCGGGCGCTAGCGTCGGCGCGGGACGCCGGCCGACTCGGCGGCCTCAGCCAGTGCCTCGTACGGCTGGCAGCCGACCACCTCCTCGCCCGCGATGATGAAGGTCGGGATGCCGGTGACGCCGTTCGCCTTCGCCTCGTCCTGCTTCTCGTCGACGCGCGCCAAGAGGATCGGATCGTCGGCGGCGCGCAGCGCCTCATCGGGCGGA
>DASYEX010000182.1:0-10977 GCA_036498765.1 Polyangia bacterium | reverse complement strand
CGCGCGGCGCGCGCCCGCCGACGGAGGCGACTTCAAGCGTCTCGTCCTCGCCGACCATCGAGGCCAGCCCGTAGCCGGAGCGGATCTTGATCTTCTCCGCCTCGTGGGGCGGCGTGCGCAGACCGAAGGCGATGTCGCTGGTCAGCTGGTGGCCGCCGATGGGGATGACGCTGGTGTGCGCGACCGCGCCGTCGGTGAAGATGGCGATGTCGGTGGTGCCGCCGCCGATGTCGACCAGCGCCACGCCCAGCCCCTGCTCGTCCTCCTCCAGCACCGCTTCGCCGGAGGCCAGCGGCTCGAGGACGATCTCCAGCACCTCCAGGTCGCAGCGGGTGCAGCACTTGATGATGTTCTGGGCGGCGGCCGCCGCGGCGGTCACGATGTGGACGCGTGCCTCGAGGCGCACGCCGCACATGCCCAGCGGCTCGCGCACGCCGTCCTGGCCGTCGATCTTGTACTCCTGCGGCAGCACGTGGACGATGTGGCGGTCGACCGGCAGCGCGATGGCGCGCGCCAGCTCCAGCACCTTCTGCACGTCGGTGGGGCGGACCTCCTTGTCCTTGATGGCCACCGTGCCCGTCGAGTTGACGCCCTTGATGTGGCCGCCCGCGATGCCGACGTAGACCTGCGAGATCTCGCAGCCCGACATGCTCTCGGCCTCCAGCACCGCCTGCTTGATCGAAGCCACCGTCGAGTCGATGTTGACGATGACCCCTTTTTTGAGGCCGCGCGAAGGGTGGGTGCCGACGCCGATGATGTCGAGCCCGTCTTCACCAATTTCGCCCACCACGCAGGCGATCTTGGTCGTGCCGATGTCGAGGCCGACGATGATGTCCGAGGATCTCCTGGGCATGCGAGGCAATCTTCACCGCGTTTGCCGCCGCGCCGAAATTTTTTACTTTTTCGTGGCCCGAGGTCGATCGGCGAGGCGCACGACGAAGCGCAGCCCCGACCAGGTGTCGTCGATGGCGCAGACCTTGTTGTCGACCAGACCCGTTCCGAGGCCCCGCCCGCGGACCTCCGCCTCGCCGAGATCGGTGGCGAGGCCGGAGGACCGTTTGGGCCAGGCGATCCAGAGGCCGCCGGCCGGGTCGAGCCGCGCGGGCAATCCCGGCAGGTCGCGCGCCAGCTCCTTCGAGGCGCGGCAGAAGCAGATGATGACGTCGAACTGCCCCCCGCGCCCGACCAGCCTGGGGGCCGCGCCGTCGGGGAGCTCGCCCAGCGTCTGCTCGAAGTCGACGGGCGGGCGTATCAGGCCGACGCGCGCGCCTGGCTTGATCCCCAGCTTCTTGGGCAGCGGTGTCCCGGAGTAGCCGGCCATCGCACCTCAGTCTTCGTCGCTGGCTTGCGGAGCCGGGCCCGGGGCCGGGAGCGGACGCTTGGCGGCGGGGTGCGGCTTCTCGCTGGCCAGGGTCGGGCGCGCCCGAGCCGGGTCTGCCGCTCCCTTCGCGGCGGCCTCGGTCAGCCGCACCGTGACCCGGTCGGAGAGCGGACCATCGAGATAGACCGTCGCCAGCGCCCCTGGTCCGCGGTTCCCGAGTGCGCCGAAGATGCGGTCCAGGCGGTCCAGCTTGGCCTCGAAGTCGCCGCGTCCGAGCCGAACCTCACCGCTCCCCTCGAACAGGATGAGGGAGAAGCCGGTGCGCGTGTCGACGTGGACCTCCGAGAGCTTGGGACGCTCCGGGTGCCCGTCGCTGTAGGTGCTGTAAAGGTCGAGCGCCTGCCGGAACACCGCCTCGCTGGTCGTCCGCACCGCGGCGTACTGATCGCGCGTCACTCCGGTGATGACCGGCAACCCGTCCGCCTCGGCGAACGTGGCCCGCTTGAACGGGCGTCCGTCGGCGTCGACCAGGTAGAGCGCGCCCAAGAGGGCGCTGGCCACCGCGTGCCGCTCGGTCACCTCGATCGCCAGCGTCGAGGGCAGCTCGCGCCGCACGCGGGCCGCCAGGATCCAGGGATGGGTGGTGAGGCGTGCTGCCACGGCGTCGGGATCGACGGCCAGCAGGCGATCGCCGAGCTGGACGCCCGCCAGCGCGCGGATCTCGTCGGGGGAGACGCGCGTCGATGCCCCGACCTCGACGTCACGCACGGCGAAACGGGGCGAGGCGATCACGTGCCGCACCACCTGCCGTCCAGCCCAGACCGCGCCGGCGGCGCAGGCGACGACCGCCAGCGCCTTGCCGAGGATGGCCAGCTTGCCGCCGAGGACGCGCAGGCCGCCCGCGAGCCAGGCGAGCACCGACGGACCGGAGACGGTGATCCGGCGGTTGCTGCGGCGCCGGAAGAACCGGCGCTTGACCGGCGGGTGCTCCACGGTGATTCCGCGCTCGGTGGGCTCGGGGCTGGCGGCGCCTTTCATGCCTGTTCCTTCATGCCCGTTCCTTCATTCCCGTTCCTTCAGGCCTGTCGCTGGGCCGCCCCCAGGGCCGCGAGCAGCTCCGTCGCCACCGCGGTGATGTCGCCCGCACCGAGGCAGAGCACCAGGTCGCGGGGCCGCGCCTGCCGGGCCAGCTCGGCCGCGAGCACCGCGCGCGGGACGTGCCGCACCGGCGCGCCGGCGGGGAAGGTGGCCAGGAGCGCGTGCGCGTCGGCGCCCGCGAGGGGGGCCTCGCCGGCGGGGTAGACGTCGGTCAGGAACACTTGGTCGGCGCCGGCGAGCGCGGGCGCGAAGTCGGCCAGGAGGTCGCGCGTCCGCGAGTAGCGGTGAGGCTGGAAGGCGACCAACAGGCGCCGGCCGTGCAGGCGTGCCGCCGCGATGGTCGCCGCCAGCTCCGTGGGGTGGTGGCCGTAGTCGTCGACGACCAGCACGCCGCCGGCCTCGCCGCGCAGCGAGAAGCGGCGATCGACGCCCTCGAACGCGGCCAACGCGGCGCCCGCCTCGGTGAACGGCACCCCCAGGAAGTCCGCCACGCAGAGGGCGGCGAGCGCGTTCTCGGCGTAGTGAATCCCGGGCATCCGGATGTGGGCCTCGCCGTGCAACCGATCGCGCACCCGGACGCGAAAGCGCGTGCCGGTCGGCCCCGCCTCCAGGATCTCGCCGCGCCAGTCCCCCGCCGCGAGCCCGTAGGTGAGGTGGCGTTTGGTCAGGCGCGCGGGCAGACGCGCGGCGGTCGGGTTGTCGGCGCCGATCACCACCAATCCATAGAACGGCACCTTCTCGGCAAAGTCTAAAAACGCCTCCTCGAGCGCCGCCAGCGAGCCGAAGTGGTCGAGGTGCTCGCGGTCGACGTTGGTGATGACGGCGACCAGCGGGAACAGATGGCGGAACGAGCCGTCCGATTCGTCGGCCTCGGCCACCAGCACCTCACCCTGGCCGAGGCGCGCGTTCGAGCCGAAGGCGCGCGCCTTGCCGCCGATGACCGCGGTCGGATCCAGCCCGGCCTCGGCGAGGATGACCGCGATCATCGTGGTGGTGGTGGTCTTGCCGTGGCTGCCGGCGACCGCCACACCGTCCTTGACGCGCATCAGCTCGCCCAGCATCTCGGCGCGCGGGATGACCGGGATGCCGCGGGCCCGCGCGGCGGCCACCTCCGGGTTGTCGGCGCGGACGGCGCTGGAGATGACCACCACGTCCGCGGCGGCGACGTTCTCCTGGCGATGGCCGACGGAGAGTCGCGCCCCCAGCGTGCCGAGCCGGCGCGTCACCTCGCTCTCGCGGAGGTCGGAGCCGGACACCGGATACCCCAGGTTCAGCAGCACCTCGGCGATCCCGGACATGCCGATCCCGCCGATCCCCACGAAGTGAATGGCGACGTTTCGCTTGCGGAACATCAGCGGGGTTTTAACACTGCAAGCGCCTGGCGCGGTCAGCGACTGCGGGCGATCGCGGTCAACTCCGCGACGACGTCCTCGGTGGCTTGCGGGCGGGCCAGCGTCCCCATGGCCTCAGCCATCGCGGCGTGCCGTTCGGGATCCCCGAGGGTTCCGACCACCAGGTCGCCGAGCCGGGTGGCCGACGCCTCGGGCTGCGGCAGCACCAGCGCGGCCCCCGCGCGCTGGAAGGCGAAGGCGTTGATGGCCTGGTGGTCGTCGGCCGCGGTGGGCAGCGGGATGAGGATCGCCGGGCGCCGCATGATCGCCAGCTCGGCCAGCGTCAGCGCGCCCGCGCGCGCGACGACCAGCTGCGCGTCGGCCAGCGCCGCCGGCATGTCTTCGATGAAGGCGCGCACCTGCACGCGGTCCTCCTGGTAGCCGAGCGCTGCATAGTGGACCTGCATCCGCTCGTGCTCGTCGGGACCCGTCTGGTGGACGATGGGCGGCAAGCGCCCGCGCGCGTCGAGCACGCGCACCATTCCGGCGGCGAGCTCGTTGACGGCGTGCGAGCCTTGGCTGCCGCCCAGGATCAAGATCGACTTGGCGCTGGTGGCGTCGCGGCCCGCGAAGGCGGCGGCGCGCTCGATCAGCGCACGGCGAACGGGGTTGCCCGTCCGGCGGACCTTGCGGCGCGGGAAAGCGGACGCCGCGTCGTCGAAGGCGATGAACACGCGTCGAACGAACCGTCCCAGCATCCGGTTGGTGAGGCCGGGCGCGCTGTTCTGCTCCTGCACCGCCGTGGGGTATCCGCTCAACGCCGCGACCAGCACCAGCGGCCCCGACGCGTAACCACCGACGCCCAGCACGACGTCGGGTCGCAGGCGGCGCAGGATCCGGCGGGCCGCAAGCAAGGCGGAAGGGAGGCGCCCAAGGCCGCGCAGCGTCCCGGCGAGCCCCATGCGCTTGAGCCCGCTCACCTTGATGAGCTCGAGCTGGAAGCCGGCCTTGGGGACCAGGCGCGTCTCGAGGCCCCGCTCGGTCCCGACGAAGACCGCCTCGCCGCCCATCGCGGCGATCGCCTGGGCGACGGCGATCCCGGGATAGAGGTGGCCGCCGGTCCCACCGCCCGCGATCACCACGCGCAGGGGACGGTCGTCGTCGTTCACCGGAAACCCTCGAAGGGTTCCCGGACCGTCCCGCGGCGACTTCGCTCGGCGGAGCCGAGCTTCGTCAGCGCGATCATGATGGCGGCGGCGCCTCGGGCGAAGCGGCCGGCGCGCACGAGCGCGGACGTTCGGGACCCACCTCGACGATGAGGCGCGGGCCCGCGTCGAGGCGG
Organism: Polyangia bacterium; assembly: GCA_036498765.1. Taxonomy (GTDB): domain Bacteria; phylum Myxococcota_A; class Polyangia; order Fen-1088; family Fen-1088; genus JADGRB01. The sequence goes on along the minus strand of DASYEX010000182.1, from coordinate 5,885 downwards.
CGGTTGGCCCCCTTGCCGGCGCGCGCGGTCCCGGGCTGCCACTCGTGCGGCTCGGGGTGGCGCGCCGAGATGTTGGCCAGCACGCCCGCCATGAAGAGGCTCATCACCAGCGAGGTGCCGCCGTAGCTGATGAACGGCAGCGGCAGCCCCTTGGTGGGCAGCGAGCCGAGGACGACGCCGATGTTCACCAGCGCCTGCAGGCCGAACATCGCCGTGATGCCGAACGCCAGGTAGGCGCCGAAAACGTCGCGCGCGCGGACGGCGGCCCGCAGCCCGCGCCACACCAGGACGGCGAAGGTGGCGATCACGAAGGTGACGCCCAGGAGACCCAGTTCCTCGCCGACGATGGAGAGGATGAAGTCGGTGTGGGCTTCGGGGAGAAAAAACAACTTCTGCCGACCGTCTCCCAGCCCGAGGCCGCTGAGCCCGCCGGACCCGACGCTGATGAGCGACTCGGTGATCTGGTAGCCGACGTCGCGGCGGAACGCCCAGGGGTCGAGAAAAGCCAGCATGCGGCGCATGCGGAACGGCGTCGAGACGATGAACTTCCAGCCCGCCGGCGCTGCCACCAGCACGGCGAGGATGAGATACGACGAGCGCGTACCGGCGACGAAGAGCAGCCCGAGCGCTACACAGCCGAAGATGACCGCGGTGCCGAGGTCCGGCTGCTTGAGCAAGAGGCCCATCATGAGCCCGGTGATGAGCAGCGGCGGCAGGAAGCCGACGGAGAAGACGCGCACCTTCTCCGCCTTGCGGGCCAGCAGCGCAGCCAGGTAGATGCAGAGCGCCAGCTTGGCCAGCTCGCTCGGCTGAAAAGAGAGCGGGCCCAGGCGGAACCAGCGGATCGCGCCGCCGGCGCGCGAGCCGATCTTGAGCACGGCTGCCAGGAGAAGGACGCTGACGAACAGCAGCGGATACGCGTAGCGGCGGTAGACCGAGTAGTCGACCTTGATCGCCACCGACAGCGCGCCGAGACCGAGCAGCGCATAGACGATCTCGCGCTTGAGGAAATAGGCGGAGTCACCGTACTTCTTGGCGGCGAACACCGCGCCTGACGAGAAGACCATCACCATCCCGAACGCCACCAGCAGCAGCACCGCGCCGACCAGCACGCGGTCGACGCCGACCTCGCTGGGGCGGACCATCGTCGTGCCCGGGGGATCGGCGCGGAGGAGCTTGTCGATCCTGGCGCCGAGCGCGGACCAGAGCTCGCGCGCGCCGGCCAGTGCCCGCGCGCCTACCGTGGGTTCGGGCGGAGCTGCGGGCCGTTCGACACGGACGGCCGTGCGGCTGGGCGACTTCTTGCGGGCGGGCCGATTCATCGCGCCGCCTCCCGGCCGCCCAGGCGCGCGACGGCGCTCCGGAAAACCTCGGCGCGGTGGGCGTAGTCGCGGAACATGTCGAAGCTCGAGCAGGCGGGCGACAGCACCACCGCGTCACCGGAGCGCGCCAGCCGCCGGGCGGTCTCGACCGCCGCCTCCAGCGTCGGCGCGCGCTCGACGGGGAGCACGCCGCGAAACGCCGCCTGCATCTTCTCGGCAGCCTCGCCGATCAGGATCGCCGCGCGCCCTACCCGGCCGAGCGCCTCGGCCAGCGGCGCGTAGTCGCCCCCCTTGTCGCGTCCGCCGGCGATGAGGATGACCGGGCGCGGAAAGCCCTCGAGCGCCGCCACGACCGCGCCCACGTTGGTCCCCTTCGAGTCGTCGTAGTAGGCCACGCCGTCGGTCTCGGCGACGAGCTCCATCCGGTGGGCGAGCGCGCGGAAGGCGAGCAACCCGGCGCGCGCCTCGGCGGGCGAGGCGCCGCAGAGGCGCGCCGCCAGCAGCGCCGCCAGCGCGTTGGCCTGGTTGTGGCGTTGTCCGAGCAGCCAGGGGAGATCCGCCGGGTACGACTCGGGCGGCTGCCCGGGCAGCCTGAGCAGCAGCGGCCCCCCCAGCCAGGCGCCGGTGGCCAGGGTTTCTGCGATGGAGAACCCCTCCCGTCGCGCGCGGCCGGCGGCGCTGGCGCGCACCGCGAGCGGATCGTCGAAGTTGACGACCGCGAAGTCTCCCGGCGTCTGGGCGGCGAAGATGCGCGCCTTGGCCGCCGCGTAGCCGTCCAGGCCGTCATAGCGATCCAGGTGATCGGGCGTAATGTTGAGCAGGACGGCGACGTGCGGGTGGAAGGTCACCACCGTCTCCAGCTGAAAGCTCGACACCTCGACCACGCAGAAGCCGCCGGGCTCGGCGGCGGGCGTCCCCACCGCCTCGGCGAGCGGCTCGCCCAGGTTGCCGCCCACGAAGGTCGGGCGCCCGGTCGCGCGCAGCATCTCGCCGACCAGGGTGGTGGTGGTCGACTTGCCGTTGGTCCCGGTGATGCCGACGATCGTCCCGGCCACGAAGCACGACGCCAGCTCCAGCTCGCCCGTGATCTCGACGCCGGCGGCCCGCGCGGCGGCCAGCTCCGCGATCTCCGGGACGCCCGGCGAAAGCACGATCAGATCGGCGCTCAGGAACGTCTCGCGCCGGTGTCCGCCGAGCTCGTGCGCGACGCCGGCCGGCAGCTTGGCAGCCATGGACCCGAGCTCGGCCGCCGGGCGCTTGTCGGTCACGGTCACGCGCGCGCCGCGCGCCGCGCAGAGGGCGGCGGCCGCGATCCCGGAGCGCCCGAGACCGACCACCAGCACGCGCTTGTCCGCGAGCTTCGGCAAGAAGGACCTACCTGACCTTGAGCGTGGTGATGAGGCCTAGAATCGCGCAAGCGAAGGAGACGATCCAAAAACGCACCACGATTCGCGACTCGGGCCAGCCGAGCTTCTCGAAGTGATGGTGGATCGGCGCCATCAAGAAGATGCGTTTCTTGGTCCGCTTGTAGTAGCCGACCTGGATGATGTCGGAGAGCGCCTCGACGACGAACACGCCGCCGATGAGCGGCAGGGACAGCTCGGTCTTGGTCGCCAGCGCCACGAACCCCAGCGCGCCGCCCAGCGACAGCGCGCCGACGTCGCCCATGAAGACCTGCGCCGGGTGGGTGTTGAACCAGAGAAACCCGATGCCCGCCCCGCCCATCGCGCCGCAGAAGACGGCCAGCTCACCGGCGCCGGGGACGTGCGGCATCCCCAGGTACTGGGCGATGTTGAAGTCGCGCAGCGTCGTGCCGGCGGCGTAGGAGAGCAAGAGGAGGGTGAACGAGCAGATGATCACCGGGCCGATGGCCAGCCCGTCGAGCCCATCGGTCAGGTTGACGGCGTTCGATTCGGCCATCAGCACGAACACGGAGAAGGCGACGTAGGCGGCGAGCGGCAACGCCAGCGAGAAATGGTGGAAGTTGACCAGCGGCAGCGCCATCCGCAGGCGCACCGCCTCCGGCAGCCCGTCCCCGCGATAGAGCCAGATCGTCGCCACGGCGCCGATGACCAGCTGGCCGGCCAGCTTGGCCTTGCCCGGCAGCCCCTTCTTGTTCTTGCGCGCCAGCTTGAGGTAGTCGTCGAGGAACCCGATGGCGCCGTAGCCGACGGTCACCAGCAACGCCAGCCAGACCAGCGTGCTGCGCAGATCGCACCAAAGGACCGTCGCCGCCGTGAGCGCCATGATGATGAGCGCGCCGCCCATGGTCGGCGTGCCGCGCTTGGAGGCGTGGGCGGCCGGGCCGTCCTCGCGGATCACCTCGCCCAGCTGCCGCTCGCGGGCGCGGCGGATGAACCAGGGGGCGACGAAGAAGGTGATGAGGAGCGAGGTCAGCGTCGCCATCCCCACGCGCGTCGACACGTAGCGGAAGACGTTGGCGCCCGGCAGCCGGTCCTGCTGCGCGAGGACGTGAAAGAGATGGAACAGCATGGACTAGCTCCCCCTTTCGGTGCTGGATCCGAGGGCAGCGCGCAGCGCCTCGACAGCCCGCTCGAGCCGCAGGCCGCGCGACGCCTTGACCAGGATCCAGTCACCGGCGGCGGTCCAAGGCGCCAGGGTCGCGGCCGCCTCCTCCGGCGAAGCGGCGACGATCGCCCGTTCAGCCGGGAGACCGGCGGCCCGGGCCTCGTCGACCACCACCGGCGCCAGCGCGCCGACGGCGGTCAGCCCCCCGACCGACGTCCCCGCCGCGCGGCCGAGCGCGCGGTGAGCCGCCTCGGCGCCCGGTCCCAGCTCCAGCATATCCCCCAGGATCGCGAACCTCCGTCCGGACCCGGCGGCCGCCGCCAGCGCGGCCAGCGCGGCGCTCATCGAGGCCGGGTTGGCGTTGTAGCAGTCGTCGAGGATCGTGCGCCCGCCGGCCACGATGGGCGCCGATCGATGCGGCGGCAACGTCACCGCCTCGAGGCCCAGGGCCGCGTCGACGCTCGGGACACCGGCCGCCAGCGCCGCGGCCAGCGCGGCCGCGCCGTTGCGCGCGTTGTGGGCGCCGCCGAGGGGCAATCGTACGACGACCGGTGTGCGGCGCACGGCGTAGCGCACGACCGATCCGCCGGCTCCGGCCGTGATGCAGTCGAGCACCCGCACGTCGCCCGTGCTGCGCCCGCCAAAGGTGAGCCGCCGCTCCGCCGCGACGGGTGCCGCCTGCGCCGCGATGAGAGGGTCGTCGACGGGGAGCACCGCGGTGGCCGTCGGACCGAGCCCGGCGAAGAGCTCCCCCTTGGCGCGGGCCACGCCTTCGATCGAGCCGAGCGTCTCGAGGTGCGCCGCGGCCACGTTGGTGATGATGCCGATGTCGGGCCGCGCGATCTCGGTCAGGTAGGCGATCTCGCCCGGCGCCCGCATCGCCATCTCCAGCACCCAGGCCGCCTCGTCGCCGCGCGCCGAGAGGATCGTCAGCGGCAGCCCCACGTCGGTGTTGAAGTTGCCGGGCGTGCGCAGCACCTCGCCGAGCGGCCGCAGCGCGGCCGCGCAGAGCTCCTTGGTCGTCGTCTTGCCGTTCGAGCCGGTGACCGCGACGACGCGCCCGCGAAACTGGGCCCGCACCGCCCGGGCCAGATCGCCGAGCGCCTTGCGCGGGTCGTCGACCGCGATCACCGCGGCGCCCGCGCAGGCCTTGGGCAGGCCCCGCCCGCGCGCGATCACCACGCCGGCCGCGCCCGAGGCGACCGCCTGCGCGACGAAGTCGAACCCGTCGACGCGCTCGCCCGGCAGCGCGAAGAAGAGCTGGTCCGCCTGCACGGCGCGGCTGTCGGCGGCGGCGCCCGCGAAGGTCGGGCGCGCGGCCGCCTGTGCGAGGGTGCCGTTCATCGCGCGGACCGCGAAGTCGAGCGGGTGGCGGGCCGGGCTCATGCGGCCTCCGGCGCGCCGAGCGCGGCAGCGGCTTCCTCGCGGTCGTCGAAGTGCAACCGCGTGGTGCCCACGATCTGATAGTCCTCGTGCCCCTTGCCGGCAATCAGCAGCACATCGCCGGGGTTGAGGCTGGCGATCCCGGCCTCGATGGCCCGGCGGCGGTCGCCGATCTCGGCGGCCTTAGGTACAGCCGCGAGGATTTCGCCGCGGATGGTCGCGGCATCCTCAGTGCGCGGATTGTCGTCGGTGACGATGACGTCGTCCGCCAGCCGCGCTGCGACCTCGCCCATGATCGGGCGCTTGCCCCTGTCGCGATCACCGCCGCAGCCGAACACCAGGTGCAGGCGCTGCGTCGCGAACGGACGCAGCGCTTCGAGCGCGGTCTCCAGCGCCACCGGCTTGTGCGAGTAGTCGACGAAGATCGCCGCGCCATTGTGCTCGCCGACCAGCTCCAGCCGGCCCTTGGCGCCGCGCAGGTGCTCAAGCGCCGCTAAGGCCTCCGCGCTGTGGGCGCCGGTGGCGATGGCCAGCGCCAGCGCGACGCCGGCGTTGCTGACCTGGAACGCGCCCGTCAGCGGCAGGCGAAAGCTCACCGGCTCGCCCACCAGGCGGCCGGTGACGCGCTGGCCGTAGCCCTCGTTCTCGACC
>DASYEX010000181.1:0-14207 GCA_036498765.1 Polyangia bacterium | reverse complement strand
CTGCTCAGCACCTGGGTGGGCGCCTCGGGCAGCGCGGCCGGTCCGCCCGGCGGCGCGGCGTCCAGCAACGCCCCCGCTCCGGGCGCCGTGATGGGCGTGTCCATGAGGCTCTGCACCGAGGCCAGCTGCGGCAGGGGGGTCTTCACCACCACGACGTAGTTCACGTTGTTGCGCGGGTTCAGAAAGAACGACGGCGCCACCAGGCCGCTCGACGACAGCGACACCAGCAGGTTGTTGGCCACGTCGCGCTGGGCGATCCCGGCTTGCGCCGCGCGGACCCGATCGACGTTCACCTTGAGCGCCGGGTAGTCGATCACCTGCACGACGTGCGCGTCGGCCGTGCCGGGGACCTCGGCGATTCCGTCCCGCAGCCGCTGCGCGTATTGGTAGCCCTTCTGCAGGTCGGCGTCCTCGACCTGGACGTCGATCGGCGAGGAGAGACCGAAGTTCAGCACCTGGCTCACGATGTCGGCCGGTTGAAAATAGGCGCTGGCGCCGGGGAACTCTTCCTTGAGCATCTTGCGAATCCGGCGCATGTACCCGCGGGTCGGCGCGTGGTCCGGTTTGAGATCGATCAAGACCTCGGCGTCCATCGGGCTGACGTTGTCGGTCTGGACGAACCCCAGGTTGTACGAAATCGGGACGCCGATCATCGAGTTGATGGTCTCGATCTCGCGGTTCGGGATGATGCCGCGGATCCCGGTCTCCACCCGGGCGACGAGCTCTTCGGTCTTCTCGATGCGCGATCCGGTGGGGGCGCGCACGTGCAGCTTCATGAGCCCCGCGTCGACGGAGGGGAAGAAGTCGGTCCCGACCACGAACACCAGCCCCAGGCTGGCCAGCGAAATACCGGCCGCGATGACGATCGTGAATCGCCGGTGGTGCAGAGCGGCCTCCAGGATGGCTGCGTAGCGATTTTGAACGCGCTCGAACCGGTCGTCGCGCCAGCGATTGAAGCGGACCGCAATCCGCTTCCAGCCGGCGTCCGGCAAGGGGGCTCCCGGCGCGTCGTGGTGCTCGCTGTGCATGAGCAAGCGCGCCAGCGCCGGCACCAGCGTCCGCGACAGGAGGTAGGAAGCCAACATCGCCAGCACGACTGAGATGGCGAGCGGCGTGAAGAGGAAGCGGGCGGGGCCCACCAGCAAGACAACCGGGAAGAAGACGATGCAGATGGAGAGCGTCGCCACGATGGCCGGCACGGCGATCTGAGAGGCGCCGTCGAGGATGGCGCGGGTGAGCGGCTTTCCCATCGTCCGGTTGCGGTGGATGTTCTCCACCTCGACGGTGGCGTCGTCGACCAGCATGCCGATGGCCAGCGCCAGCCCTCCCAGCGTCATGATGTTGATCGTGTTGCCGGTCAGATTGAGCCCGACGATGGCCGAGAAGATGGCGAGCGGGATGGAGGTGCAGACGATCACCATGCTCCGCCAACTGCCGAGAAAGAGGCCGACCATGAGCGAGACCAGCAGCGACGAGACGATCGCCTCGCGGACGACGCCGCCGATCGCGCCCCGCACGAACAGAGACTGGTCGAAGTCGAGCTTCAGCTCGAGCCCGTTGGGCGCGGCCGCCTTGATTTGCGGCAGGGCGTCCCGCGCGGCATCCACCACCGCCAACGTCGAGGCGTCGGCGTGCTTGAGAATGGCCAGGTAGGTGGCCCGCCGCCCGTTGACCCGCACGACGTTGGTCTGGTCGGCGAAGGCGTCATTGACCCGCGCCACGTCGCCCAGCAGGACCGGCGCGCCGTCGACGATCTTGACCGGGATGTTGGCGAACTCGGCCACCTCGGCGGGGCTGGAGTTCATGAGGATGTTGTATTCGCGGCTGCCGATGCGGGCGGTCCCGGCCGGCAGGATCACGTTCGAGCTGTTCAGCGCGTTGACGACGTCATAGGGCGTGAGCCCCTTGGCGGCGATCGCCTGCGGGTCGATGTCGACGTTGATCTGCCGCTGTTTGCCGCCGAACGGCGCGGGGGTGGAGAGCCCCGGGATGGTGAACAAGCGGACCCGAATGAAGTTGAGGCCGTAGTCGAAGATCTTTTGCTCGGGGAGCGTGTCGCTCGAGATGGTGAGCTGCGAGACCGGGACGTTGGAGGCGTTGAACTGGACCACCACCGGCGGCGTCATTCCGGGCGGCGCGATCCGCAGTATCGTGCTGGTTACCGATGAAATTTGTGCAATGGCGGCACTGATGTCGGCCTTGGGTTGAAAGTAAACCTTGAGCATGCCGAGCCCGGGGATCGACTCGGATTCGATCCGCTCGATGCCGTTGACCGTGGTCGAGAACGCGCGCTCACTGATGAGGACCACCCGTCGCTCCATGTCCTGCGCGGACATCCCCGGGTAGTTCCAAATCACCGAGACCACCGGGATGTCGATGGCCGGGAAGATGTCGACCACCATGCGGGTGAGCGACAGGATCCCCATCACCAGGATGAGGACACACATGACGGCGACGGTGTAGGGGCGTCGCAGCGCGAGCCGAACTATCCACATCTGACGAGCAAGCTCGACGGGGAGCCTATTCGACGATCCGCCAAGGTCAAGCCGGAACCCGTCGGCGGGCTGATTCCTACTTGCCGGAGGTGGCGGTGGTGAACAGCACCGGCGCGCCGGTGTTCTTGACGATGATCTCGCGGGGAACCCCGTCGGCTCGCGCGACGCAGACGAAGCAGTCGCCGCCGACGTCGAAGATCCCGAGGTCGGTGATCACTCGATTGACGCAGCCGAGCGCGGTGGCCGGCAGCGTGAGCCGGCTGACGAGCTTACTGGCCCCGTCCTTCGACGTGTGGTTCTGCACCACCACCAGCCGCCGCGCCCCGGCCGCCAGGTCCATCGCCCCCCCCATCCCGGTGATGAGCTTCCCCGGCACCGTCCAGTTGGCCAGGTCGCCGTTCGAGGCCACCTCCAGCCCACCCAGGATGGCCAGATCGATGTGTCCGCCGCGGATCATGGCGAACGACTGGGCGGAGTCGAACAGGCTCGCGCCCGGGAGCGCGGTCACGGTCTCCTTGCCGGCGTTGATGAGGCGCGCGTCGACCTCGTCCTCGCTCGGGTAGGGCCCCATCCCCAGGAGGCCGTTCTCGGACTGCAGGGTCACGTTCGCCGCCGGGTCGATGTAGTTGGCGATCTCGGTCGGCATGCCGATCCCCAGGTTCACGATCTCGCCGGATTGAACCTCGGCGGCGGCCCGCCGGACCATCTGCTCGCGCGTCCAGCTCACTAGGCGCGACCCTTCCGCGTGCGGGTCGCCTCGGTGAGCTTCTGGCCCGTGCCGCGGGCGCGGGTGGTGCGGTTCTCGATGACGTCGCGGTGCTCGGGGACCTCGACGATGCGTTTGACGTAGAGGCCGGGGAGGTGGACGTCGTCGGGGTCGATGACCCCCTTGGGGACCACGTGGTCGGCCTCGACGACCGTCACCTTGGCGGCGGTCGCCATCAGCGGGTTGAAGTTGCGCGCCGTCCGGTAGAACCGCAGGTTGCCGGCGCGGTCGGCCAGCGCGGCCCTGACGATCGCCAGGTCGGCCCGCAGCGGCCGCTCGAGCAGGTAGGCGCGGCCGTCGAGCTCGCGCACCTCTTTCCCCTCGGCGACCACGGTCCCCACGCCGGTCGGCGTGTAGAACCCGGCGATGCCGGCGCCGCCCGCGCGGATCCGCTCGGCGAACGTCCCCTGCGGCACCAGCTCGACCTTCACCTTGCCCGACAGGTACTGCTCGGCCAGATCCGGGTTCCCGCCCACGAAGCTGCAGATCACGCGCGCGACCTGGCGGTTCTGGAGCAGCACCGCCAGCCCCTGCCCCTGATTGCCGCAGTTGTTGCTGACGATGGTCAGGTTTCGGACGCCGCTGGCGGCGATGGCCTCGATGCAGGCCTCGGCGTTGCCGCACAGGCCGAACCCCCCGGACATGATGCTCATGCCGTCGTGGAGCAGACCGCTGAGCGCCTCGGCCACCGTCTCATGGAGCTTGTCGCCCGGCACGCGCTCTGCGGTCACGCCAGCGCCTCGTCGAGCGCGCGGCCTAGATCGGCCAGCGCCTCGTCCAGCTCCGGCTCGGTGATCACCAGCGGCGGCGCGAAGTAGAGGAGGTTGTCCCTCTTGTGCATGTGCAGGTGGTGGCGGCGCAAGCTGGCGCTCAACTTTGCCATCGTCCGGGGGGGGAGAGGAACTTTAGTGCGCTCGCCCGACGGGCCGGGGACGCACAGCTCGAACGCCCACAGGAGACCCAACCCGCGGACCTCGGCGACGGCCGGGCGGGTCCGGGCGAAGTCGTCGAGGCGGCCCGCCAGGAAACCGCCCAGCGCCGCGGCCCGTTCGACGAGCTTCTCGTCCCGCATCGTCTCGATGGTGGCCACGATGGCCTCGCAGACGAGCGGATGGGCGTAGCTGGTGAGGCCGCAGACCAGGGTGTGGTCGTCGAAGTGACGGGCGATCCGCTCGGTCACGATGACGGCGCCGCCCGGCACGTAGCCGCCCGTCAGCCCCTTGGCCATCGTCATGAGGTCGGGCGTGACGCCGTCGTGGTCGACGGCGAACCAGCGTCCGGTGCGGCCGAAGCCGGAGAGCACCTCGTCGGCGATGAGAAGGATCCCGTGCCGGTCACAGATCTCGCGGATCTTCTTCCAGTAGCCGGGCGGGGGGACGAACACGCCGTTGGCGCCCACGATCCCCTCCAGGATGACCGCCGCGACGGTGTCGGGCCCCTCGCGCAGGAGCGCCGTCTCGAGGTCCTGCGCGCACTCGTGCGAGCAGGTGGCCGGCTGCTTGCCGAACGGGCAGCGGAAGCAGTAGGGGTCGCCCATGCGGACGACGCCGGGGAGGCCGGGCTCGAACGGTTCGCGCCGCGGATCACCGGAGAGCGAGAGCATCGCCAGCGTGGCGCCGTGGTAGCTGCGGGTGCGGGCGACGATCTTCTTCCGTCCCGTCACGAGCCGGGCCATCTTGACCGCGTTCTCGTTGGCCTCCGCGCCCGACAGACAGAAGAACGTCTTCTCCAGACCCTTGGGCGTCACCTCGGCGAGCAGCTCCCCGGCGCGCGCCTTGGCCGGAAAGACCGCCGTCGGGTAGACCAGCAGCCCGCGGGCGGCCGCCTCGCTGAGCGCCTTTTGAAGCCGCGGGTGGCCGTGCCCGAGCGCGGCGTTCCAGGTCATGCTGCCGAGGTCCCACCACAGCGCGCCGTCGGCGGTCGTGAACCGGGCGCCTTTGCCCCCGCTGATCTCCAGCGGCACGGCGCTCGCCTGGGCCGTCCAGGTAAAGAAGACGCGCCTCGCCTGTTTGTCGCTGAGCGCGCTCATGCCCCGGCGGCCGCCCTCGCGTCGGCCACGGCCTTGGCGAAGACGTCCGCGGTCACGGCGGCCTGCGCCTCGTTCAGGATCAGCGGCGGCGAGATCCGGATCGCCTTCTTGCCGCACTCGAGCACCAGGAGCCCGCGCCGGAAGCAGAGCTGGGCGACCGCCTCGGAGAGCTCGTGCGATTCGAGCTCGATGCCGAGCATGAGGCCGACGCCCCGCACCTCCGTGACGCCGGGGACCTCCTTCAGGCCGTCGGCGAGCAGCTTCTTGAGGCGGTCGCCGATGCGCGCCGAATTGACCACCAGCTCCCGCTCGAGCAGATCGATGGTGGCCATCCCGGCGGCGATGGCCACCGGGTTGCCGGCGATCGTCGAGCCGTGGCTGCCGGCCGGCCAGGTCATGATCTCGCGGGGGGCCATCATCGCGCCGAGCGGCATCCCCGAGGCGATCCCCTTGGCAACGAGCAGGATGTCGGGGACGACGCCGGTGTGCTCGGCGGCGAACATCTTCCCGGTGCGCCCCATGCCGGTCTGCACCTCGTCGAACACCAGCAGGATGCCGTGCAGGTCGCAGAGCGCGCGCAGCCCGGGCAGGAAGTCGGCCGGCGGCACGATGTAGCCGCCTTCGCCCAGCACCGGCTCGACGACGATCGCCGCCACGTCCTCGGCCGGGGCCACCGTCCTGAACAGCTCGACGACGCTGTCGAGATCGCCGTAGGTCGCGTGGAAGACGCCCGGCAGCAGCGGGCCGAACCCGCGGCGGTACTTCGCCTTGCTGGCGGTGAGCGACAGCGCCCCCATCGTCCGGCCGTGGAACCCGCCGCGAAAGGCGACGATGCCGGGTCTCTGCGTATGCTGGCGTGCCAGCTTCAAGGACGCCTCGACCGCCTCGGTCCCCGAGTTGGTCAGGAAGGTCTGCCAGTGGTGGGCGTTGGGGCCGATCCGCTGGGCCAGCGTGCCCAGCCGCTCGCAGATCGCGCCGTAGCCCGGGTAGTGAAAGTCGGTGCCGCAGATGTGGATCAGCACCTCGGCCTGCGCGGCGATGGCCGCAGCGACGGCCGGGTGGCAGTGCCCGGTCGACGCCGTCGCCACGCCGGCCTCGACGTCGAGGTAGACGTTGCCGTCGACGTCCTCGACCATGCAGCCCGAGGCGCGCTTGACCATCAGGGGGTAGCAGTGAATCAGCGACGGCGACAGGTGGGGGAGGGCGCGCGCGATCATCTCCTGGGCCTTCGGCCCGGGCGGCGGCGTCACGATCTCGATCGGCCGCGCCGCCAGGGCCTCGAGCGCGGCGCTCGCGGCACGCGTGGACGAAGCCGGGCTGTGCCCGGCGGCGTCCATCGCGGGAGGTGCGGAACCCGTCGAGGGTTCCGAAATAGATCGGCCGTTCACTGGCACACCGTCCGGCTCTGCTCGCGCAGGTAACAGGGGACCGTGTAGAGGCCGCCGATGTTCTTCCCCGTCGAGCCGCTCCCTTTCCAACCGCCGAACGGCTGCACGCCGGGCCAGGCCCCGGTGGTCGCGCCCGCCGCGCGGTTGACGTAGACCACGCCCGCCTCGATGCGCTCGAAGAAGGTGTCGATCTCCTTCTGCTCGCGCGAGAAGAACCCGGCGGTCAGCCCGAACTTGGTGTCGTTGGCCTGGGTCAGCGCCTGGTCGAGGCTGTCGACCACCTGCACCGCGACGATGGGGACGAACAGCTCCTCGCGCACGAGCTGGTGGTCGGACGGCAGGCCGGCCAGGATGGTCGGCCGGACGAAGTATCCGTTGGCGCGCCCGCCGTCGGTGAGGACCGCGCCGCCCGACTTGACCACCTCGCCCGACTGGCGCGCCAGCGCGACGTAGCGCTGGTAGTCCTCGAAGCTCTGCTTGGTCGCCACCGGCCCGACGAAGGTCCCCTTCGCAAGCGGGTCTCCGGGATCGACCGCATCGGCGGCCTTCACCAGCCCCGCCAGGAGCTCGGCGGCGACGGCCCGGTGGACGTAGACCCGCGAGCAGGCGGAGCACTTGTGGCCGTTCATCCCGAAGGCAGATCGGTAGATCCCCTGCACGGCCTGAGCGACGTCGGCGCTGGGCATGACCAGCGCCGGGTTCTTCCCCCCCATCTCGACGATGGCCGGTTTGGGGAACTGGCCGGCGAAGCGCTGGTAGAGGCGCTTGAACCCGACGTCGTACGACCCGGTGAACGTCACGCCGGCGACGTCCGGGTGCTCCACCAGCCCGTCGCCGATCACCCGCCCGCTCCCCGGCAGGCAGGTGAGCGCCTCCGCGGGGACCCCGGCCGCGTGGAAGATCTCGGCCAGCTTCACCCCCGAAAGCGGCGTCTCCGACGACGGCTTGCAGACGACCGTGTTGCCGGCCACCAGCGCCGCCGCCACCGGCGCGCCCAGCAGCGCATAGGGGAAGTTCCAGGGGGCGATCACCGCCCAGACGCCGTACGGGCGCAGGACGCTGACGTTGCGATCGGTCGGCGCCAGGCGCCCCATCTCGCGCACGTAGCCGCCGTTGTCGCGCAGCTGCCCGGCGTAATACGTCAGCAGGTCGGCGGTCTCCTCGATCTCGCCCAGCGCTTCGACGCGGTTCTTCCCCATCTCCAGGATCATGGCGACGGAGAGCTCGAACTTGCGCGCCCGGACGATCTCGGCGGCTCGCTCGATGATCGCCACGCGCTCTTGCCACGGCCGCCGGCTCCAGGCAGGAAAAGCGGCGCGCGCGGACGCCACGGCATCGCGCAGGTCGGCCTCGCCGGCCGCCGACACCCGCGCCACGACGACGCGCGTGTCGGCCGGGCTGCGGCTCTCGATGGCGCCTGCGCCGCCGCGGGTCTCACCTGCGACGCGCAATGGCGCGGTCGCCCCCATCGCCCCCTGAGCCTCTTTGATGGCCGCGACGAATCCGGCGTCGATCGCCGGGTCGTCCGCCGACAGGCTGACGTATGTCACCTTGCTGGCAGTCATTTGATCTCCGGGACCCTCGAAGGGTCCCGCGCCCCCCGCGACGAGGTCGGTCGAGCGAAGCTCGCCCTCCCTCACGCGAAAGTTCGGGACCCCCCAAGGAGTCGCCTCTTTAGAATAAACCAAGAAACGCTCCGCGACCGCGTTGACACCTCGATTTCAAATCCGTAGTCTGGCGCACCCGTCAGGACGGGATTTTCGGACGGACACTGGACGGGTTCTGGAGAGACGAATGACGAAGGCGGAGCTCATCGAGCGTGTCTATGCGAGCAAGCAGCTGCCGCGAGACCTGACGAAGAAGACAGTGGCGCAGATCGTCGACGCCGTCTTCATAGAGATGGGCGACTACTTCATCCGCACCCGCGTCAGCCGCACCCAGGGCCCGCGCCTGACCTACCCCGGCTTCGGCACCTTCTCCAAGCGCCGCCGCCCCCCCCGGATGGTGAAGAACCCCAAGACGGGCGCGCCCATCACGATTCCGCAGCAGGAGACCATCACCTTTTCGCCCGGGCAGGAGCTGCGGTCGCTGCTCAACCGGAATGGCAAGCCGGTCGGCGTCATCGCGACCAAGAGCGTCGCCGCTGGCCGCTAGGCCGCTTTCGGCGAATAGTATACTTCGATAGATGCTCGATCCCGGCCTCGAGCTCTGCGATCTGCACATCCACGTGGGCGGCGCCGTCGCGCCTCACATCCTCTGGTCGATCGCGCACGAGCAGGGGTTCAAGCTTCCGGTCTCGACCTACTGGGAGTTCCGCGACCTCGTCACCGCCAAGCCGGAGACGGTCTCCTCGCTGGACGAGTATCTGGCCATCCTCCACCACTGGACGGAGAAGATTCAGTCGTCCCCGGCCGCCATCGAGCGCTCGGTCTACGAGATCATCGGCAAGGAGTTCCGCTCGAGCAACGTGTCGCTCATCGAGCTGCGCTTCAACCCGATGAAGCGGAACCTCGGCGGTGAGCGCGACCTCGACCACATCATCCACGCGGCGCTGCGGGGGATGGACCGCGCTTGCCTCGAGTACGGCGTCCGCGCCGGGCTCATCTTCTGCCTGGCGCGCGAGTTCTCGCTGGAGCTGAACGAGATCATCGTGAAGAAGGCGGTGAAGTACAAGGCGCGCGGCGTGGTCGGCATCGACCTGGCCGGCCCCGAATCGCACACGCTGGAGCTCGGCGCGGAGGTGTACGGCTACCGCGACCTCTTCGCCCGGGCGCGCGCGGCCGCGCTGGGGACCACCGTGCACACGGGCGAGACCATTCACACCGCCGCGCCGGGGGTGCTGGCGGTGCTCAAGGAGCTGGCGCCGGCGCGCATCGGCCACGGCATCGCCGCGGCCGCCAGCGAGGAGGCGATCCGCAAGCTGGCGGAGTCGGGCACGGTGCTGGAGATCTGCCCCAGCTCGAACCTGCGCACGCGGGCGGTGGCCAGCCTGGCCGATCTGGCGACCGCGCTGCGGAAGTTCGAAAACGCCGGCGTGCGCTACACCATCAACACCGACGGGCCCTACCTGCTGAACACCCACCTCCGCCTCGAGTATCAGATGCTGCTCGACAACAACGTGCTCACCGAGGCGGAGGCCGAGCGGAGCGTGGCGGTGGCCCGGGCGGCGACGTTCGTGCGATAGGGCGGCGCTTTCGTGTAGCTTAAGCCCCGGCGTGAGAACCCGGGGACTCGCCGTCTTGACCGCTGTCGTCGCCGCCGTCCTGGCGTCGCTGGTGGCGGTGCCCCCCACGCGCGCGGCGGAGGACGCGTTCGCCTGGGCCCCGGCGCACGCGCCGGCGGTCGCGCAGGGGCGGCAGAGCGGCGAGCGCTTCGGTCTCGTCGGTCTGACCGAGGTCGAGGTGGAGGTCGAGGATCTCTACGACGCCGCCAACCGCGAGGCCCTGGCGGTCGCCGAGCAGAAGATCGCGGGCCTGGTGGGCGTGCGCGCCGTGTTCGGCCCGGCGGGGTTGCTCGACGTCACCGTCGACCCCTCCGGTAAGCCGAGCGCGCGCCCGGTGCTGGCGCGCGGACCGAGCGAGATCCACACCGGCGCCCTCAGCGAGGCCGCCGGAGAGGCGGCGCGCCAGAGGATCGTGCGTCGGGCCGACGCGCTCGGCTGGTTCACGACCGAGAACGGGCGCCGCGTCCGGTTTCTCGTCGATGCGCCCAACTGGCAGAAGGTCGAGCCTGCGGTGGCCAAGGCGCTGGCCGACTCGGGGCTGGAGATCCTGGCGCCGCCCGGCGGCGGGCTCGACACGCGCGCGCTCTGGCCCGATCCGCGGAGCCACCGTGCCCGCTTCTTGCCGCTGGCCTTCGCGGTCATCTGGGCGCTGTTCGTGATGGTGGGCGCCGCGCGGGCGCACTTTCCGCTGGGGCGCCGGCGGCTGTCCCGCGCGGTCGCGGCAGGCGTGGCCGCCGCGGCGCCCTTCGCGCTCATGACCGTCCCCGGCGTCCGGCTGGCCGGCGCGCTGGCGGCCCTGGGCGCGGCTGCGGTGGCGCTGGCGGGGGCGCGGCCGCGCGACCTTCAGACCGGCGGACCGCCGCGGTTCTGGCGTCCGGTGCTCTGGATCTCGGCCGCGCTGGCGCTGGAGGTGTTCGCGCTTTCGCCCCGTCTCAAGATCGGCACGCGGCAGTGGAGCGCGGCGCCGATGTTCTTCGTGAGCGTCCACGGCGATCTCGACGAGCCGGTCGTGCTGCGCGAGGTGCGCCGCTTCGCCGACGATCTGCGCGCCCAGCCGGGCGTGGCCAACGCCTGGTCGATCGCGGACCTGTTCCTGGGCGTGACGTTCCAGGGGAAGGAGGCGAGCGGCATTCCCGACGATCCCGAGGAGCTGCGCCGGATCCTGGTCCAGGCCCGGACCGACCCGGCCGTCCGGCTGGAGCTGTCGGCCGATCGCCGCGAGGCGCTCATCGGCGTTCGCTTCGACGACGATCCGACCGTCGATCACCTGGCGATCGTCCGCCACGCCCAGCGCTACATCGAACGCGAGCTCCGCCGCGCGCTCACCCGCGTCGATCTGGCGTCGCCGGGCGCCTCGCCGGTGGCGCGTCTCGTGGGCGCGGGCATCCTGGCCGGCGACGCGCGGGAGCGGGTGTTGCGGATCTGTGCCCGCTCGGGCCGCACGCTCAACCGGGCTGAGGCGCTCTCGGTCGAGCGGGCGGCACGGGCGGCGGCCCTCATCCCGGCGGCCGATGTGCCTCGCCTCGACGCCGAGGTGTCCGACACCGTGCGGAGCTTCGCGGCCCACCACCCCTGGTCGCTCAACGCCGCCGCGACCGAGCGGCTGGTGCTGGGCGCGACCGCGCTGGCGACCGACGCCACAGCCGACGACGTGCGGGCGGTGGTGGTCTCCGCGTACGGCGCCCGCCTGCCGTCCCCGATGCTGACCCCGACCGCGACGGCGCTGGCGCGCCGGATAGCCGGCGTGCAGCGGCGGCACACGGCGCGCCTCGACTTCAAGGAGATGCTCTACGGCGCCGACCTGCCGACCGAGGGCGTGCTGGCGGACGAGGTGCGGAGCACCACGCTGGAGGCGATGGGCCCGGTGGTCGGGATCCCGGTCGCGCCCGACGTCGCCGACGCGTTCCGGCTGGACGCCCGGCCGATCGGGGGTGCGCCCAACGATCTCGCGCTCTCGGAGATCTGGAACCGCGCGCTGCGCGCCGGCCTGGTGGCCGCTGCGGGAACCATCGCCATCCTCCTGGTGTTGGTGGGAGGACCGGGCGCGATCACCTCGCTGCCGCTCGCCTTCGCCCCGCTGGCCGCGGCCATCGCGCCCTCCGCGATCCTGCGCGAGCCCGTCGGTCTGCCGATGATCTCGTTCTTCGCCGGCGCCCTGGCCGGCGGCGCGCTGCTGGCGCTCATCGCCACGCCCTCGCGGGAGGAACGGAGGCGGCGCCGGTGAGGGTGCGCGTCGCGATCGGCCTCGGCGTCGCCGCGGCGGCGGCCTGCAGCGCGCCCCCCTGGCAGATCGGCCGGACGCTCAACGGCCACAAGTCGATCCCGCCGACCAACGCGCTGCCGACCCCCGCCGAGGCGCGCCGGACCGCCGCCTGGGCGCGCTCCGCCGGGCAGCCGGTGCTCGAGCTCGCGGCGCTGGCGGCGTTGGAACGGGAGTGGCGCCTCGACGCCGTCCTGCGCGCCGAGCCCACCCCCGCCGAGGTCGCCCGCCTCGCCGAGCTGCTGACTGCGCGGGCGGCCGCCTTCCACGCCCTCGGGCGCGCCATTCCCGAGAGCCGGGACCTGGAGTCGGTGGCGCGGCTCGATCCGGCGCGCGGCGGGAAGCTCCAGCTCGAGCGCGCGTCGGCCGCGACCGCGGCGGGAGACACCTGGAAGGCGGTCCGGGCCCGCGACGACGCGCGCGCCGCCTACGCGCTGGCGGCATTCCTGGGCGGCGTGGCGCCGGGCGCGGTGGTGGCGCCCGCGCGCGCGCCGGTCTCGGCGCCGGCCGGGTTGCCTGCCGACGTCGACGCTTGGGTGCTGGGCGGCCCGGCGCTGTCGACCCGCCTCCTGCCGCTGGCGGCCGCCTATCCGGCGATCCTCGACGATCTTCCGCGCGCGCTGCGCTGGGCCGAGCTGTTGCTCGACGAGGATCCGAGCTCGCCCGACGTCCTCGAGCTGGTGGCGACGATCTTCGGCCGCGCCGGCCGCTTCGGCGGCACCGACCGGATGCTCATGGAGCTGGCGTACCATACGCCCGATCGCGCCGCGGGCCTGGCGCGCGGCGCGGTGGTGTGGCAGCGGGTCGGGCGCCCCCGCGAGGCCTGCGCGCAATGGATCCGCGCCGCCCGCTGGCGCGACCAGCCCGAGGATCCGCTGTGGCTCAAGGCCATCACCTGCGCGCGCAACGACCCCGGGGCGGGGAGCTGGCAGGACATCCGGGCGTACGTCCTCGGCCGGGCGCGCCCCGAGCAGCGCACCGCCCTGGCGGCGGCGCTCGACGGCCTGCCGCTCACCACGGCGGCGCCGGATGCGGGCCTGGACGCCGGCCTCGGCGCCCGTGACTAACGGGCGCGTTCTTCGAAGGCGATGATCTTGGCGCGCAGCGACTCGAACAGCGCCGCGTCCGCGGGGTTGGCCGCCAGGTTCGTCTTCTCGCCCGGATCGCGCTTGAGGTCATAGAGCTCCCAGCGGCGATCGCTGATGCGGTGAATGATCTTGTGGTCGCCGTCGACCATCATCGCCGCCTGGTGTGGCCAGGCAGTGGCCGGCATCATCTCCGAGAAGATGGGCGCCGGCGGCAGCGGCTTCCCCTCGATACGCGGCAGGAGGCTGCGGCCGCGCATGGCCGCGGGGATCGGCGCGCCGATGAGGTCGAGCAGCGTGGGGCCCAGGTCGACCAGCTCGACCTCGTCGTTGATGACCTTGGGCGCCTGCCCCGGGATGGCGATGATGAGCGGCACCCGCATCTGCTCGTCGTAGAGGTCGGTGCCGTGGAAGTACTCCTTGTGCTCGCCCCAGGCCTCGCCGTGGTCGGCGCACACGACGATGGCCGTGTCCTTGTCGAGGCCCAGCGCCTTGACCTCCGCGAACAGCTTGCCGACCCACAGATCGGCGAAGGCGATCTCGTAGTCGTACTTTTCCATCAGTCCAGGCACGCCGGAGAGCGAGGTGGGGAACTCCTTGTGCGGCATGTACGAGGAGTGCGGCTCGAAGAGATGGGTCCACAGCACGAAGCGTTCGTGCTTGGCGGCCGCCTGCTTCAGGCGGGCGATCACCCGCGGCACGATGCGCGGCGAGGCGCTGTCCTTGTTCGACTCGGCGATGGTCCCCGCGCCGTCGTCCGACCACTCGGCGAAGGCGCGGCTGATCCCGCGATCGGGCGTGAAGTAGAAGTGCGAGAAGATCCCGATCGGCTTGAGGCCCACGGCCGCCAAGCTCTCGAAGAAGGTGTGGTTGCTGGGCAGGACGTTCGGGTAGTTCACGGTCGGCTTGTCCCAGGCGATGTCGGTCGGGTAACGGCCGGTCAGGATCGAGGGGAACGAGC
>DASYEX010000180.1:0-16294 GCA_036498765.1 Polyangia bacterium | reverse complement strand
GGCGGACCATCTCCCAGCGCGAGCTCCGAAACGACTCGGCAGCGGTGCTGCGCGAGGTGGAGGCCGGGGAGATCATCGTCATCGCGCGGCGCGGAACCCCCGTGGCGGAGCTGAGGCCGGTTCACCAGCCGCGGACTTACGTGTCGCGGGCGGCGATCGCGGCCACGGTCAAGCGGGCGGCGCGCATCGACGCGCGCCGATGGCGGGCCGATCTCGACGCGGTCGTGGATCCGTCTGCTCGTGCCTGAGATCTCGCGCGGACTGCTCGATACGTCGGTCCTGATCGACCACGACCAGATCGATCCCGCCGACCTTCCCGATGAGTCCGCCATCGCCGCGGTGACGCTCGCCGAGCTGGCCGCCGGGCCACATGCCGCCCGCGACGCGCAGGAACGCGCCCGCCGCCAAGACCGGCTGCAGTGGGCGGCGGCGACCTGGGATCCGCTGCCGTTCGACGCTGACGCCGCGCGGATGTACGGCCGCGTCTTCGCCGCGACCAAGGCGGCAGGTCGCAGCAGCCGCGCACGGCTCGCAGACCTCCTCATCGCCGCCACCGCCGCCGCGAATGGCCTACCGCTCTATACCCGGAATCCGACCGACTTCGCCGGGCTCAAGCAGCTGCTCACCGTCCGTACGGTCTGACGCGCGGACGGGCCGCACCACAGCGGGGCGCTAGGAGGCGCTCTGGAAGAAGCGGTTCAGGGCCCAGACGTCCTTGGCCCGCAGCCCCTGGAAGCGGATCCCGACGCCCGAGGCGTCGCCGGTCCCCTTCTTGACCACCCAGCGAACGTCGCCGGCGACCTCCACCGGCTCGGGCTGCGTCGGCAGGGCGAACCTCAACTGCACGGTCGTGCCGATCGGCAGCGCCGTCAACGAATCCAAGTACAGCCCGCCGAGAGAAATGTTACGGGTCTGGGAGGTCTGTTTCTTCCCCTCGTACGAGACCTCGACCTCCAACTGACGTTCGTAGCGCGGATCGATTCGCCTGAAATGCTCTGCCAAGGTCGTCCTTCCTCCGCGATGGGTGGGGCCCTATGGTACGACAATCTCGCACCTCGGCGCTAGTCCCCATAAGGCCCTGAAATATCAGGGCAATGTCGGAAGCACTGGGCAGAAGGCGGCCATCTGACCCGCGTTGACGTCTTCCGCCGTCGACCACGGCTTGTCGTTGTAAACCGCCTCGAACGTCGCGTCCCAGCACTCGGTCTGGGTCGCGCCCGCGTCGGCCCCAAGGTCGATGGTGAGAGTCGCCATGCCGACACCGCTCGCCAGCCACTGCGCTTGGATGGTGACGGTCTCCGTGGTCGTCCCACCCACGACGTTGCCGACCTCCTGGAAGGACATTTTGCCTGACCCGTCGGTCAGGATCTCGTAGCCGAACGTGGAGTTCATGATCCCATTCGGGTCCGGTATCGTCCGGCCAACCATATACGTCGCGCTGACGGCCGAGCCCGCCGTCTGATAGTTCTGGTAGTTGATCATGATGGTGTTGTACGGCGTCACGCCGATATCGCCCGGATAACCGGCCTTCGCGACGTCGAGGAAGTGCGCCGTGACCATCCCGCTTCCCTGCCGGGCGCCCCCGGCGACGTCGAACGATCCGGTGAGGAACTTCACCACGTTGTCCGGGGCGGCCGTCTGCGCGAAGTCGAGCTCATAGCTGTAGGTCGTCGCGTCCTCGCTGGCGCGATAGACGATTAGCTCCCACTGCCACCCGGGCTGCTTCGCGTCGGCGATCGGACCCCAGATTCGCTCGTTGGTCTCGCGGGTAGTGGGCTCATACGAGCGGACCAAGTCGACGATTCCCAGCATCAGATCGAGCCCGGCGTTCACGTCGGCGATGCCCGCGTGGGTGTCCTGCGCCAGCTCGGCCTGCATGACCGTCGGTGCGGCGGCCGGCAGCACCACGGCCAGCTGCGTCGAGGTGGGGACCGCGCTCATGAAGAGCAGGTCCTCGTTCGAGTAGTTGCCGCAGGCCGCGAGGGCCGAGGCCGAGGCCGCCAAGAGCAAGAGACGCTTAGAAGTCATACGCCACCATGGTTCCGAGCTCCCAGTAACCGAGCGAGCGGTTACCGTCGACGTTGTACAAAAGATAGTGCAGGCGCCCGCGGGCGACCACGCTGGTCGAGCGCGAGAAGTGATAAGCGAGGCCGCCCACCAGGCCGGGCGAGAGCGTGGCGTAGAACTGCGCCGGGAAGGCGCCGTCTTGGAAGGTCCGGTTCATGAGCAGGAGCGCCAGCCGCCCGCCCACGAACGGCGTCAGGGAGCGGCCGGGCCACTCGACGGTCAAGGACGAGGCGAACGACACCTCGGAGAAGCGAAACGGCGCCTCGACGACCGGGGCCACGCCGCTGGCGCCGCCACCCGCCAGATCGAAGCCCAGCACCCAGTCGCGGCGCAGGAAGTCGCGCAGCGCAAAGTCGATGTCGACCAGGCCCGTCGGCGGGAAGAGCCCGGCGCCGTCCGGGGCCGCGAAGACCGACTGGAAGCCGAGCCCGGCGCCGACCGACCAGCGCGCCGACAGGTCGACGCGCCCGCCCTTGATCGGGTCGGCCGAGAAAGGCGCGTCGTGCAGGTTGTTCTCTTCCAGCGTGACCAGCGCGCCGCGCGGGACGTCGAGCTCGCCGACCCGCAGGTGATCGGGCAGCCGGCGCTTGACCCGGTAGCGCCCGGGCGCGAGCGCCACACGGCGATCGACGCCGTCGCCCTTGTTGATCTCCGCGGCGACGAAGCCTTGTCGGTCCACCAGGTAATAGACCCCGCCGGGCGCCTGGCGTGGAATGTAGACGCCCTCGTGGCGCGAGGCGACGTCGGTCAGGACCAGATCGCCGTTGCCCGCCAGGTCGTAGCTGAAGGTCGGGTGCTGCGCGCCCGCGGCGCTCTCGGCCGTGTCGGCGACGGTCCGGTCGTAGGCGTAGGCGTACGCCTCGAACAGCGTCACCTGGCCGTCGCCCGACCTGTCGGCCCCGCCGAGCAGGCCGCTCGCCAGGTGGTGCGAGAAGTAGCTGCCGCCGATGGCGTCCGACTCCTGCGAGTCCTCGTCCGAGGCGCTCGAGGTGAGGATGACCATCCCCTTGGCGTCGCGCGGGCTGTCCGACTCGATGGCGAACGCGGGCGCCTTGCGGGCGCCCTTGGTGCGCGTGATGGCGCCCGAGCGGCAGGAGTCGAGGATGACGATGCGGACGTCGAACGGCGCGGCGGCGACCAACCCCTTGAGCGTGTCGATGGGCAACCGCGACTCGCCGAGACGGAGCGCGCCGTCCTTGGCGTGGCCCGAGTAGTAGAAGAAGAGCGCGGTGTGCTCGCCGCGGCGGGTCGCCTCGGCCGCCTGCTTCTCGAGCGTGGCCAGCGCCCCCAGCACGTCGCTGGCGCCGCCGTCGACGATGAGGCGCGCGTCCTCGGCGCGCACGCCGCCGAGCCGGGTGAGGATGTCGTAGACCTTGCCGGCGTCAGCGCCGGCGTAGAGCAGCGGGCGCGTGTCGGCGCCGCCGGAGTCGTTGCCGGCGATGACGGCGAACCGGTGCAGCACCTCGGCGCGCGCTCGGCCCCCGCCCAGCGCAAACAGCGCCGCCAGGATCCCGACCGCCTTTGCCGACGCCCGCATGCTACGGCTTGGCGAAGGTCCGCACGAACTGCTCTCCGGGGAGCTCGAGCTTTGGCAGACGAGCCAGGTCGCCGCCCGCCCGGTCGTACGCCGCCCGCGCCGCGGCGCGCGCCGCCTCGACGGCGATCGGCTGATCCGAGAGGACGACGATGATCCGCTCGAGCCCGGCGCCGGTCAGCTCGACGCTGTCGGGGAGAAAGTGCGTGGCGCTCGGCACCGCGGCCGACACCGTGAGGCTGGCCCCCTGCTCCGGGTAGAGCGGCGTCACCGCGCCGTGTTCGTCGATCGACAAGGACAGGAGATAGCGATGGCCGCCGCTCTGGTAGCCGAGCCGCAGGCGCTCGCCGGCCGCCAGCGTCTCGGTCGCCTCGACCTGCGCCGTGCGCTGCCCCGCGGCGCCCGCGATGCGCACCGTCATCCCGGCGCCCCCCTTCAACCGGACACCCGGTGGCCCCTCGACGAGCGGCGCCTGCGTCCGACCGTGGAACGTCACGACCAGCGCGACGGCCGCCGCCATCGCCAGCGTCGGCAGCGCCCAGACGCGCGCCGGCAACCGCCGCGGCGCCGGACGCGCCGCGCGCGCCGCCCGCTCGACGCCCGCGGCGAAGCGATCGAAGGAGATCGCGCTCTCGAACCGCCGCTGCTCGTCGTCGAGCGCGCGCAGCCGCGCCTTGCACTCCGCGCACGCGCCGGCGTGCGCGGCGATGGCCGGTCCGGCATCTCCCAGCGGCTCGCCCGCGCGGTGACGGCGCAGCTCGAGCTCGCCGAGGTGTCCTGCTGCGTTCATGTCGTCCCTCCGTCAGGGGGAAGCTTTTGCCCGGCGGCCGCCGCGACGGCGGCCAGGCGCTTGCGGACGGTGGGCACCGAACGGCCGATCGCCACCGCGACCTCATCCAGCGTCATCTCGTCGACGAAGTAGTGAATCGCCGCCTGTTGCGTCTCGACGTCCAGCTCGGCCAGGAGCTTGCGGGCGGCGTCACGGTCCTCGAACAGCTGCGGCCCGCCGTGCCCCTCGCCGCGCGCCCGCGCTTCGCGGGCGAACCGCTTGTGCCAAGGGGCGCGCTCGGCGCGCAGCACGTTGAGGCAGTGGTGGGTCGCGATTCGGGTCAGCCAGGTCAGCGGCGACGCCTCGGCCCGAAAATCGTTCCAGTGCGTGAGCGCCTTGGCGAACACGTCCTGCATGGCGTCCTCCGCCTTGGTCGCGTCCCGCAGGATGTACTGACAACGGCCGTACACGGTGCCTCCGTACTGCGTGTAGAGCTGTCGCAGCGCCGCCCGAGAATCGGCCGGCTTTCCGCCGCTGACCAGCTCCAACACCGGTTGTGTCATGGTGCCCCAAGACCCCGAGGCCGCTGCCGACCCCGGGACCCTCGAAGTTTCGTGCTACGGCGACAGTGAAACGAGCGCCTGGCTCGGGAACGCGCAGCTCGACTCCGCGCCCCAATCCACGTTCGGATCGCTCGGATCGTACGACGCCGCGCTGTAGACGGAGGCAAAATTCGAGTCCCAGCACTCGCTGGAGGTATCGACGGCGGTGCCGACGTCGCCCCCGGTGAGCTGGACGTCCGTGCGGCCGGCGCCCGACTCCATCCAGCGGCTGTGAATGGACATCGTCTCGTTGGCGGAGGTGGTGGGGATGAAGTTCTCGGCCGCGCCGTACTGCAGGTCCCCGCCGTCGCCTGGCGTCGCCGCGTAGGCGTAGACCCCGTCGAAGATCTGCCCGTGCGTCTTGCAGCTCGCCGGATCGCAGTTGTCGAAGATGTTGGTGAAGGTGACGTTGTTGGTGACCGTCGCCGTCGGGCTGGTGCGCGCGTAGGTGAAGGCCATCTGCCCGACGTTCTGGTCGTGCTGGGGGAGCGTGTCGGCGGCGTCCCAGTCGATCACGAAGTTGCCGCTGCCGAAGCCCGGCATCGGATTGCCCATGCCGTCGACCGCGCGGGTGTGCACGCCCGAGAGGATCGTCACGAAGGCGCTGTCGTCGGCGGTCTTCCCCTTGCCGTCGAACCTCCAGGCGAAGACCTGCGGCGCCTGCTTCACCACGGTCAAGCGATAGGTGTTCGCGCTCAGCGGATCCGTGTAGGGGCCCCAGACGCCGGTGTCACCCTCGACGCTGGTGGGCGGGTAGTCGGTCACGTCCTTGACGAGATCGAGGACCGCGCGCGTGGCGGTGTTGACCACGTAGGCGAGCGTCGCGGTCAGGACGTAGTCCTGCGCGGTTGCTCCCAGCAGCGCGCCCTGCTTGACGGTCACGTTGCCGGCCGACACCGCGCCGGTCGTCGCGCTGGTGGAGCTGGCGGCGGGGACGACCAGGGCGACGGTGTCCTTGGTCGGCGTGCTCCCTTCGAACTCGCTGCCGTCCAGCTTCCCGCAGCCGACGAGCGCAACGGCCGCGCCCAGCAGGCCCATTCCTGCGAACCCCAGTGTCGATCGTTTCATCTTGGTCTCCCTTTCGTCAGTCCGGCGTGTCTGCTCAAACCGACACGGCTGGGCCAAAAGAGAGAAAGACCTCACGGAGCCGGACGGACGGCCGATCGCGTCAGCAGCCGCCGGGGAAAGCCGTTTACGGGGTTTCGGGCGCCGGCGCGGAGGGGGGCGAATCGGCCGCCTTGGGCGGGGGCGCCGGGGGGGGCGGAGGGAGCAAGGAAGGATCCGGCGCCATCTTCAAGCCGGCGATGTCGCGCCCGACGAAGACAGGGGTGTGCTCGCCGCCGCGACGACGGGCAGCCGGCTCGCGCGCGGTCTCGTGCGTCGCCTCGTGTGTCGTCTCGTGTCCGGCGGTCGGTTCGGCGGTGTGACGGGGCGGCGGCTCCTCCGCGACCGTCTTGCGCGTTGCGGGTCCGGCGTCCGGCGCGGAGGCGGCCTGCTTCGGGCCCGCCTGCGCGCCCGGAGCGGTCGCGGCGTGGTCGATCGGGGCTGCGGTCGGGCCCGTCGCGCTGGACGCGGTGTCTTGGGCGCCGCCGAACCAGACGCGGAAATATTTTCCGCCGAAGTAGGCGCCGCCCACCAGCAGCGCCCCGATGAACAGGATCGAGAACCCGTTCCCACGGCGCGCGCGCCGGCGCCCCGGGCGCCCGCCCTCCTCTTCCGGAATCGGCAGCGCGAGCGCGGCGCGCTCCGAGAGATCCGCCCGCGACTCCAGATCGTCGGGGACCGGCAGCTCGGGCGTGGTGGGGCGGGAGCGGGTCATGCGCGGCGCGTGCCCGACGCCGCCCCCCTTGACCACCGCCAGCGACGTCGCCTCCTCGCCGTTGATGATCTCCTCGTCGGTGTCGAGCAGGACGACATCCTCCTCGTCCAGCTCGCCGGTGCCGGTCTTGGTGCGCGCCGCAGTCGCGCGCGCAGTCGATTGGCTGATCGGCAGGACACCATCGCGGGCCGCCAGCTCGCCCAGCCATCGTTTGAGCTCGGTCTGCCCCACCGGCTGGAACGCCGTACGCAGGACGCGCTCGACGTCGGCCAGCATCTCGTCGGCGCTCTGGTAGCGTTCGGCGGGGTCCTTGCGCATGGCGCGCGAGACGACCTCCGCCACCTCGGGCTCCAGATCGGGCGCCGCCTGCTCCGGCGCGCGGAAGTCGCCCTTCTGCACGCGCAGCAGCGTCTCCAGATCGCTCGGCCCTTCGAACGGGCGGGTGCGCGTGACCAGCAAGTAGAGCACGGTGCCGAGCGCGAACAGATCCGACCGCGCATCGATCTGCTTGCCCATCGCCTGCTCGGGCGACATGAAGGCGACCTTCCCTTTGACGACACCGGCGCCGGTGTGCTCGCGCTTGTTCATCGCCTTGGCGATGCCGAAGTCGGTGAGCTTCACCTCGCCCTGGTCGGAGAGCAGCACGTTGTGCGGGCTGACGTCGCGGTGGACGATGCCGAGCGGCTTCTGTCCCTCGGTCTTGGCGTGCGCGTAGGCCAGCGCGCGGCAGACCTCGGCGGTGACGTGGAGGGCGAGCTCGCGCGGCAGCCGCACCCCGGCGGTCGCGGCCCGGTGAAGCACGCGGCCGAGGTCCCAGCCGTCGACCAGCTCGAGCACCAAGAAGTAGCGCCCGGCGCTGACGCCGAGGTCGAGCACCTGGGCGATGTTGCTGTGCATGAGGCTCATCGAGATGTGAGCCTCGTCGATGAACATGTTGCGGAACTGCGGATCGGCGTAGATCGTCGTGTGGATCCGCTTGAGGATCACCGGCTTGGCGAACCCCTCGCGCCCGATCTGGGTGGCGAGGAAGATCTCCGCCATCCCGCCGTCGGCGACCCGCTTGATGATCTTATAGCGGCCGTGCTGCGCCATTCCGAGCTGACCAAGTTACCACTTCTTGGTGCCCGCTGCGGCCGGTGATCGTCGAAGCTGATCAGCGGCCCGAGAGGTCGCCGCGCACATCCTCGATCGACCTGCCGCGCGCCTCGGGGTGATCATTGATGTAGAGCTCGAGCAGCTTGGCCAGCTGCTTGGACTGCGCCGCCGACATCTTGTGGGTGGCCTTGGGCGGCGCGCTCTCTCGATCTTCCCGCTCGTCGTCCTCGCCGCCGCCTGATTTCCTGTGCCCGGAGGCCTCCGCCTTCTTGGTTTCGGCCTCGAGCGCCTTCTGGAATTCCTTGTTGCGCGCCTCTTCGCAGCCTTTGGGCTCGCAATCCTCCGGGCAGCCGCACTTGGCCTTCTTGTCGCAGAAGCAGGTGCCGGCGCCGTCCTTGTAGCAGCCACACTTGTTGCGATCGGCCGCTGCCGAAGGTGCCGCGATTGAAACGACCAACACCAACCCGAGCACCACGCTGGAGAGTTTCATGCGCGCCTCCTCGGCTCCATGAGAGCGCGATGCGCGCAGCGGGTCAAGCGCGCGATCCGGGGTCTTGCCCGCGTCGCCGGCGCGAATGTCGTCGGTGATTTCAGGCAGTCCGCTCGGGCGGGACCGGGCAGGGCCCGCCCGGTGGTGGCTCGCTCGCGACTCGCGTAAGATGGCCCCTTTGCGGGAGCCTCAGATGGACGTTCAACTCTTCGACAGCACGCTGCGCGACGGGACCCAGAGCGAGGGTCTCTCCCTCTCGGTCGAGGACAAGCTCAAGATCGCGCGCCTGCTGGACGGCTTCGGCATTCACTACATCGAGGGCGGCTACCCGGGCTCGAACCCCAAGGACGTCGAGTTCTTTCAGCGCGCCAAGTCGGTCAGCTTCCGCCACGCCAAGCTGACGGCGTTCGGGATGACCCGCAAGCCCGGCGGCCGCGCCGACAGCGACCCGATCCTGCGCGCCATGGTCGAGGCGCAGACGCCGGCGGTCGCGGTGGTCGGCAAGACCTGGGTGATGCACGTCACCAAGATCGTCGGCACCACGCTGGAAGAGAACCTGGCGATGGTGAGCGACAGCGTCGCCTTTCTCAAGGCGCAGGGGCGCGAGGTGGTGTTCGACTGCGAGCACTTCTTCGACGGCTTCCGCGCCGACCGCGACTACACGCTGGCGGTGGTGAAGGCGGCATCGGCCGCCGGCGCCGCCTGGATCGCCATGTGCGACACCAACGGCGGCTGCCTCCCCACCACCATCGCCGAGGTGGTGAGCGTGGTGAGGAAGACCGTCCCCACGCCGCTCGGGATCCACGCCCACAACGACAGCGACGTGGCGGTGGCCAACGCCTTCGCCGGCGTGGAGGCCGGCTGCACCCAGGTGCAGGGGACGATGAACGGCTGGGGCGAGCGGTGCGGGAACGCCAACCTCATCTCCGTCATCCCCGGCCTCCAGCTCAAGATGGGGCGCCGCTGCGTCCCCGACGAGAACCTGGCCCGCTTGACCGATCTGTCGCGCGCGGTCAGCGAGATCGCCAACATCCGGCCGCGCGCGCACGCCCCCTACGTGGGCCACTCGGCGTTCGCCCACAAGGGGGGCATGCACGTCGCCGCGGTGGAGAAGATCCCTGCCAGCTACGAGCACATCCCGCCCGAGCGGGTCGGCAACAGCCGCCACATCGTCGTCTCTGAGCTGTCGGGCCGGGGCAACGTCCGCATGCGCGCCGGCGAGCTGGGGCTCGACATGCAGGGGAACGAGCGCGGGCTGCTCGAGCGCATCAAGGAGCTGGAGAGCCAGGGGTACCAGTTCGAGGCCGCCGAGGGCTCGTTCGAGCTGCTCGGCCGGCGCAGCCAGCCGGGCTACGTGCCGCCGTTCGAGGTGCTGGACGTCGTCGTCATCTCCGAGCGCCGCCGCGGCAACTCGATGTTCGCCGAGGCGACGGTGAAGCTGAAGATCGGAACGAACGTCATCCACGAGGTCGCCGAGGGGACGGGGCCGGTCCACGCGCTCGACGGCGCGTTTCACAAGGCGCTCAACCCGCACTTCCCGCTGGTGCGCGACGTGCGCCTCGCCGACTACAAGGTCCGCATCCTGGATCCGGACGCCGCCACCGGCGCCAAGACGCGCGTGCTCATCGAGGCCGCGCGGGGCGAAGAGCGCTGGAGCACCATCGGCGTGTCGCAGAACATCATCGAAGCGAGCGCCACCGCCCTCGCCGACGCGCTGGAGCTCCCGCTGGCGCGACAGGCGGCGGCCCGACGTCCCGAGAGCGCCGTCGGCTGAAAGGCGCGCCGCGGACAAAAAACCGGCGCTCGCCGTTGCAGGTTACTTATGTTCAGCGTGGGAGTGAGCCACATGGACACCAACCGCGCAGAGACCACCGAGGCGACCGAGACCGTGATCCCGACCGAGGGTGCGCCCGCATCCAGCGCCACGGACGAGAGGCCCGAGTTCAAGATCGAGATCCGGAAGCTGGACCTGCCGGTCCGCGCGCGCGGCGTCCTGGCCGAATAACCGGCGCCGGTCGCCCTCAGGGGGTTTGGAGCCGCCGTTCGAGCTCGGCCTTGACCTTGGGCCACTCCGTAGCGAGGACGCTGTAGTACACGGTGTCCCGTATACGTCCGCTGGGGGTGATCATGTGCTGCCGCAGCGTCCCCTCCTCGCGCGCACCGATGCGACGGATGGCGGCGCGCGAGCGCCCGTTGAGGGCGTCGGTCTTGAGCTCGACGCGAACGCACCCCAGCGTCTCGAACGCGTGGCGCAGCATCAGGTATTTGGCCTCGGTGTTGGCGGCGGTGCGCTGCCAGGCGCTGCCCAGCCAGGTCCAGCCGATCTCCAGCCGCCGGTGGCGCGGCTCGATGGCGGCGTAGCGCGTGCTGCCGACGGCCCGGCCCGTCGCGCGGTCGACGGTGGCGAACGGCAGCGCCCGCCCCGCGTCGCCCTCGGCGAGCGCCAACGCGATGTAGGCGGTCATGTCGTCGGCCGTCCGGACGGGCTTGGAGGCGGTCCAGCGCCAGAGCTCCTCATCGAGGCCGATCTCGACGAGCGCGGGCTGGTGACTCTGCGCGAGCGGCTCGAGCCGCACCCGGGTCCCCTCGAGGGTCACCGGCGTCACCTTCATCTCCGTCATGGCGGCGACACTAGCATCAGGTCGGACCGGGGTGACGCCTGGCCGGCCGTGGTACGATTCCGCTGCATTGCGCGCCTCGCGATCGCGCGCCGACCTATCGGATCCCGTGACTGCCAACCGACCGTCTCCGCTCAAGGCCGCGTTCAAGGTGATGCGGCTGCACCAGTGGTCGAAGAACGCGCTCGTGCTGGTGCCGGTGCTGCTGGCGCCGCACGCGCTCTCGTCGGGAGGACTCCGGCGGGCCTTGCTGGCCGCGCTCGCGCTCAGTTTGTGCGCCTCGGCCGGTTACGTCTTCAACGATCTCATGGACGTGGCGGCCGATCGCGCGCACCCGACCAAGAACAGGCGCCCGTTCGCCTCGGGCGCGCTGCCGACGCGCTGGGGCCCGCCCCTCATCTTGCTGCTGCTGGGCGGCGGCGTGGCCATCTCCCTCTCCGCCCTGCCGATGTCGTTCTTCGCGATGCTGGCGCTCTACTTCGTCATCACCCTCTCTTACTCCTTCTACCTGAAGAGCCTGCTGCTCATCGACGTCATCGTCCTCGCCTGGCTCTACACCCACCGGGTGGTGGCGGGCGGCTTCGCCACCGGCGTCTCCATCAGCGCCTGGCTGCTCGCCTTCTCGATGTTCATCTTCTTGAGCCTGGCGTTCGCCAAGCGGCACGTCGAGCTGCGGCACGCGCTCGACGAGACGGGCAAGCTGCGCAGCCGGGCCTACCGCGCCGACGACCTGACGATGGTCGCCTCGATGGGGACCACCGCCGGGTATCTGGCGATCCTCGTCTTCTGCCTCTACATCGAGAGCAGCGCGGTCACCGTCATCTACCCGCGGCCTCGGCTCCTGTGGCTGGTCTGCCCGGTCCTGCTCTACTGGATCAGCCGCGTCTGGTTCCTCACCCAGCGTGGGGAGATGGACGACGATCCGGTGAAGTTCGCGATCACGGATCGCTGGAGCTGGGTCTGTGCAGTGGCCATCGGCGCGGTGGCCGGCGCGGCGCGCTTCTGGCCGAGTTAGCTCAGTCCTAGCTCGGGCTCCCGAGCATCCGCCGCACCCGGCCGACGGCCTTGCCGGCCAGCAGGCGCGCGTCCGGATCGATGAGCGAGATGAAGAGCCCATACGCCGGCACCCCCACCAGCATGCGCACCACCACCGTGAGGAGGTGCGGGCCGGGGTTGAGCCGGGACACCGCCAGGTACATCCCCAGCGCGGCGACCGCCGCGCGGGTGAGCGTCGCCCAGGGGAGCCGCACCGGCAGGAAGCGCCGGCTGGCCACCGCCAGCGCACAGGAGGCGAGCGCGTAGCTGACCAGCGTGGCGATGGCCGCGCCCAGGATCCCGATCCGCGGAACCAGGACGACGTTGAGCGCGATGTTGAGGCTCGCGGCGCTGACGACTACGGACATGATCTGCTTCGTCTTCCGATGAATGAACAGCCCCGCCGCCACCATGGTGTTGGAACCGTCGACCACCATCCCGGCGATGACCCAGGGGACGATGATTGCGGCGCTGGCATACTTCTCCGAGGCGAGCGCGGGGAGCAGCGCCGGCCCCACCGCCGCCAGGCCGGCCACCACCGGCGCGCCGCAGAGCACGTAGTTACGCAGCGAACGGGTCACGAAGGCGGCCGTCTCGTCGGGTCCCTGCTGGTCGAACATCTGCATGTAGAGCGGCGTCACCGCCTGACCGACCGAGGCGACGAAGACCACCTGCACGTACTGGCAGAGGTTGTAGGCCGCGGCGTAGAGACCGAGCGGCTGCTCCCCGAGCATCCCGTGGATGACGTAGCGATCGCCGACGCCCAGCACGATCCCGGACATCTCGTAGCCGATCATCATCGGGATCCCGAACGCCAGGAGCTCGCGGTAAAGCGGCAGCGAGAAGTCGCGGCGCACCAGGCGCGGCACGCTCTCCCGACGGAAGAAGGCCACCGTCAGCGCGCCGACCGCCACCGCCTCGGTCACCAGCATGGCCGAGTAGAACGCCATCAGCGTCCGCGAGATGACGAAGACGGCGAATAAGATGAGCGCCAGGCCGAAGTAACGCTTGCCGACCTGGTACTTCATCAGCACGGCCGTCTTCTGGTCGGCGCGCAGGAAGTTGAAGATGATGCTCTCGGCCACCTGGATGAAGACGACCAGCGAGGCGATGGCGAACAGGGTCGGTAGGCGCCGGTCACCCAGCCAGCGCAGCGGGACCAGCTGCGCGCCGAACCCGAGCACCGCCGACGCGAGGAGCCCGCTGCCGCACATCCCCAGGAAGGTCGTCGCGTAGAGCTGGGCGGCGCTGTACTTCCCCTTCCCCGCCACCGCCTCCGTCCGGTAGCGGATGATGGCGTGCTGGACCCCGACCTTCCCCAGCGCCAGCGCCACCGTCAGCGTCGCGCTGATCAGGTTCATCACGCCGTAGTCGGCGACCGAGAAGATGCGCGTCAGCAGCGGAAAGCTGATGAGCCCGGCCAGCGTGCTCAGCAGGCTGGCGAACGAGTAATGCGACGCCTGGACCAGCAGCCGCTTGAGGGGTGACGGGGCGCCGCTCACGATGCGTTCAGGCGTCGGGGCGCGCGCCCCACTGCACGGCCAGAGGATAGCAGAGTCGCCAGATCGTCCCTCCCCGAAGGGCCACCTCGATCGTAAGTTGCGCACGGGGATGAGCGTCGAGATCGCAGAGCCCGAAACCCGGAAGCCTCCTCGTCTGCGGCGGCCGCGGGCCGGGGTGCTCCAGTTCCTGGCAATTGGATACCTGTTCGCGCTGGTGGCCGTCGTGGCCGTGCTGCGGCTCGGCGGCGAGCGCTGGTGGCTCTCCACGGTCGCCCTCTACCTGCCTCGGGTGGGCTTCGGGTTCCCGCTCCCCTTCGTCGTGGCGGGGCTGCTGTGGGCGCGGTCGTACCGACTGCTGCTCACGCAGCTCGCCTGCGCTGTCATCGTCTTGTTCCCGCTGATGGGCCTCGGGATGCGGGGACGGCAGCCAGCCACGCCCGGCGCCTGGCGCTTTCGGGTCTTCACCGCGAACATCGGGAACGGCGCGGCGGGCAGCGCGCAGGTCGTGGCGCGCGCGCGGAGCGCCGATCCGGATCTCATCGTGCTCGAGGAGGTGGCCGACACCCCCTTCGAGATCGAGCGGCTCCGCGCGGGGTTGGCCGGCTACGCGTTCTGGTCGTCCGGACAGTTCGCGGTCGCCAGCCGCTTCCCGATCGAGGACGCCGAGGTGCCGCCGCCTCTCGACCGTGGCGGTCGGCGCCTGCCCCGGAACTACGCCCGCCTCCGTCTGCTCACGCCGGCCGGCCCGATTCGCCTCTACGCCGTGCATCCGATCTCTCCCCACAGCGCTTTCGACGAGCTGCGCGGCGCAGAGCCCACTGGCGACTTCACCGACGAGCTTCTGACCGCGCGGGTCTTCGATCCCCGCGCCCGCGCCGTCCTCGAGGAGAACACCGAGCGCCGGGTGTCCCAGGTCCGCGCGCTGGCCGACGACGCCCGCCAATCACCTGAGCCCGTGCTGATCGCCGGCGACACCAACCTGCCCGGGCTCAGCTGGGCGCTCGCCACGCTGCTCGGCGACTACCACGACGCCTTCGCCGACGCCGGCCGCGGCTTCGGCTACACCTATCCCACCTGGCACCGGAGGTGGCTGCGCATCGATCGCCTCCTCGGCGGACCGCGCCTACGGTTCCTCTCGGCGGCGTCCGACCCGCCGCGCCTCTACGACCATCTGCCGTTGACCGCGGAGGTCGAGCTCCTTTCCGGCGCGCGCTGAGCCTCAGGTGTTCTCGAAGCGCAGGAGCACGTTGCCCATCCGGAGCACGTCCCCGTGCACGAGCAAGTGATCCTCGCGCAAGCGCACGAACGTTCCGTTCGAGCTCCCCAGATCCTCCAGGTGGCCGGCGCCCGCACGCAGCGACACGGTGGCGTGCCGCCGGGACATGAACTGGTCGTCGGAGAAGACGATGTCCGCCTCTTCCCGCCCGATCGCCACCTGGTCGCGGCCGAGGTGGAAGACGTCGTGCGAGACGCCGGTCGGACCGAGCTGCACCAGCCGGCCCCAGGCCGGCTCGCCGTGGGTCCCGAAGTGCATGACGTTGTGGTGGACCGCCGGGTGAAGTGACCGCTCGTACTCCGGCACCAGCTGGTACTGCAGCACCTGCCGGCCGATGAGCAGCACGTCGCCGTCCTTCAGATCCGTCCCCGCGCGCAGACGAACGAAGACCCCGTTGCGGCTCTCGAGAAGGCTGAGCAGCTGCCCGCCCGGACCGGAGACGATGCGCGCGTGGCGCGGCGAGAGGTACGGGTCCTCGAACAACAGATCGCCCTCGGTCCGACCGATGTCGATCTGGTCCCCGCGCAGGAGATAGCTGGTTCCGTCCGTGCCGTCGTGATGCACGAAGATCAGGCGAAATTCACCGCGCGCCCCGCCCGTCGGCCCGGGGAGCAGCGGATCCTGGCGTTGTGGCAGCTCCGCGAACACCGGCCGAGGTAGCGGCTGCTGCGCCGCCGCGCGGTCGGCGACCATCCGCTCGACGGCGGCGCGCAGGTTCGCCACGCCGGTCTCCGGGACTGCCTGCCCGCGCGGACCCTCGGCGGTCGCGAAGCGCGTGCCGCAGTTCAGGCAGAACCGGGCCTCGGGCGGATTCACCGTTCCACACTGCCCGCAGGTCATCATCCCCGTTTGTAACCGGCGTCCGAGAAGTCGGTCAATCGTCTCACATGCACGACTGCAACATCGTGCAGGTCCCGGGCGCGGTGCTGACCGTGCAGCTCGCGCACGGTCCGTCGCAGGCGGTGTCGCAGCAGACCCCCTCGGCGGCGCACACCCCGCTGGCGCACTCGTCCGTCGACGCGCAGCTCGTGCCCGGGGTCTTCTTCGTCTGGCAGGTGCCGTTCAGGTCGCAGTAGTCGCCGATGATGCAGTCGCCATCCGAGGCGCAGGCGGCTCTGCACGCCGAGATGTCGCAGACGTACGGATCGCACGCCTGCACGGTCGGCGCCGCGCAGCTGCCTGCACCGTCGCAGAACGCCGCGCTGGTCGCCGTGCCGCCCGCGCAGGAGGCCGTGGCGCAAATGGTCCCCTGGGCGGTCCGCGCGCAGCTCGCGTCAGCCGCACAAGCGCCCGTGTTGCCGCAGGCGCCGTTGGGAGCGCAGAGGCCATGCGGCTCTGCGGCGCCGGCTCCGACGAAGGTGCAGGTCCCGGAGCTCCCCGTGACGTTGCAGGCCTGGCATTGCGGGCAGGCGGCCGCGCTGCTGTTGCAGCAGACTCCGTCGACGCAGCGGCCGGCGGCGCACTGATTGTCGGCGTTACAGCCGGCC
>DASYEX010000179.1:0-12008 GCA_036498765.1 Polyangia bacterium | reverse complement strand
TGACGGTGGTGGGCCCGTGGGCAGCCGCGGGCAGCGAGGTCCCCCGTACGTCGCGGACCGCACCGCGCGCCACCACCGGCGCGACCTTGGGTTCGCTGCCGAACGGCTGGGTGATGACCATCGGGTTGTCGAGGTCGCTCTTGACGACGGGGCGGCGCCGCATCGCCAGCAGCGCCCCCACCAGCACGAGCAGGCCGCCGAGCGAGACCACCAGCGCCCAGCGCGTCCCCATCCCCGACGGCGGAGGTGCCGCCGTCACCGGGAAGAGGGCGACCAGCGAGAGCTCCCGATCGAGCGGCCAGGCGCCCGCGGCGCGCGATTCGTCGACCGACACCACGCCGTCGGCCTCGTGCCCCACGATGGTCGACAGCGCCGTCTCGTTCGCTGGGACGCCGGCGAAGGCCAGCAGCTTGTGTCCGTCGGACAGACCCACCGTCGCTCCCGCCGCGTCGGAGATCGCCTGCAGCGGGGCGCGCCCGAACGGCGTCCCGAGCACGACCACCGCGCCGCTCCCCCGCCGCTTGCCCGCCGGCACGCGCGCCGCGGCCAGCAGGAAGGCGCGGGTCCCCGCCATCACCACGCCGGACGCCGCGCCCGCGTCGCGCGCCTGCTCGACCACCGCGGCGTGGGCCAGCTCGCCGTCGATGGGGCCGGTGGTCGCCACCCGCCCGGTGGCCGAGACCACGCCGTTGACCGCGAACTCGGCGCGGTACGACGCCCACCAGTCCTCGTTCGACAGCAGATCCTCGAACGTGTGTGAATCGGCGTCCAGATCGAGGGCCGAGGCGATCTCGGGCAGGCGGGCCGCCGCCGACGCCTTGGACTCGACGGCCCCCGTCGTGACCTTGAGCGCCTCGTCGAGGCGCGCGTGCACGGTGGCGGCGGTCGCTTTCAGCTCGTCGGGATTGGGCGCCTCGGCCGCGAGGTGGCCGCGCAGGTAGAGCCCGCCGCCGCAAAGCCCGAGGCCCAGCAGGACCAGCGCCGCGCCGACCGCCTTGCCGTCGCCGCTACTCATCGTACGAACCGTAGGCCTGCCCGCGTTTGTTCAGGTGCGGGCGGAACCCGGTCGCCTCCGCGGTGAAGGTCGCCGTCCCGCCCTTGGCCGTCACCTCGACCTGCTCGGAGACGGGCTTCACCGTCGGGCTCCAGAGGACGACCTTGCGGCTGCCGGCGGGCACGCCCGAGATCTGGAACGAGCCGTCGGCCGCGACGCGCGTCCAGTGCCCGTTGGGGACCACCAGCACGTCCGAGCGCATCTTCGAGTGGATGTTGCAGAAGATCTCCACCGGCCCCGGCTTGAGCAGCACCACCGGCGCCGAGGTCTCGCCACCCTTGACCGAGCCGAGATCGAAGGAGTTCCCGGGCGACTGCGAGAACACGTTGTGGATGACCGTGTCCTGGTTGGGGAAGATGACCTTCGTCCCGACCGGCACCACCGCCACGCGCGGCGCGAACTGCTTGTCGTGCTGCTTGATCTCCAGCGTCTTGCCGCGCACGGGTCCGGTGTGGATCCCGTCGACGTAGATGTAAACCTCGCCGATCGGCTGGCCGTTGGTCCGCACGTGCCCCGACAGGGTCCCCGTCTCGTGCGACGAGGCGGCGGAGGCCGCCGCGGCCTCGGAGGGCCTTCCCGCCGCCGGCCTCGACAGCGTGCCCGGCGAGGGCGGCGGTGGGATCGACGCCGCCGCCGGCGGCCCGCCCCCCGCCTGCAGGTACTTGAGGATGATGTCGTAGCGTTGCTGCTCGGCCTGCATGAGCGAGAAGATCAGCTGCCGCTGATCGCGCAGCTCCTGCTTGAGCCGGTCGACGTCCCCTTGCAGACGCGCCACCTCGGCGGCGCCGGCGTCGGCGGCCCGCGCCACCGCCGGCACGCCCGCCACCAGCACCGCGCCCACCAGCGCCGCCACTCTGCCCATCGTTCCATGTTCATTCATTGTCGCGTCCCCCGTCCTGCGTCACAGGCTCAGCACCAGGCTGCTGGTAAACACGTCGTCCGGGATCTGCGGGACCCCGCCGTACTCGCCGTTGTGCAGGTATTCGACCTTGAGCACCGCGCGCGGCGACATCACCCAACGCGCGCCGCCGGTGGCGCGCCACGACTTGGTCAGATACGCCCGCTCCGTCCCCAACCAGACCAAGGCGTCGCGATACTCGCCGCGTCCCACGAGCCCCAGCGATGAGGTGAGCATCACGTCCGCCTCGAAGTACCCGCCCCCGTGCAGCCGCAGCCCGTAGACGCCCTCGGACGCCTCGCCGTCGGCTCCGCCTTTCAGGTATTGCGCCTTGAGGTCGACGTGCCCGCCGAGGTGGGCCAGCATGTCGCCGCCCACGAACCACATCGGGTGCGCCGTGTCGGTCGCGCGGTCCTGCGGGCCGTAGCTCCCCGAGGCGCCCAGCTCCAGCCAGAACGGCAGCGGCAGCCGCACCGAAAGACGCGCGCTGGCCGTCTTCCCCGCGTTGCTGTCGATCTCGTCGTAGAAGTGCCACATCTCGATGGTGTTCGAGCCGTTGGTCACCGCCGCCGCCAGCACCAGCCAGTCGCCGTCGCCGAACTTGGTCCGCAGCTTGACCCCCAGCGCCGGGCCGGTCGTGTAGCGCGCGATGAGCGACGGCGTGATGCCGAACCGCTTGTCGCTCTTGCGGTCGCGATACTCGATCCCCAGCACGGAGTCGGTCTTGCCGACGAAGATCGACGTCCGCTGCGACGCGGTCGGCAGCCACTCGACCTGGGCGATGTCGGCGTCGTAGACGTCGCCCAGGCTGAAGTTGCTCCCGGTGCGGGGCGTGAAGTTGATGCTGGCCGTCGCCAGCGCGGTGGGCGTGATGGCCGAGCGAAGCGTCAGGTTGATCTCGTTGACGATGAACCCGGGCGCGCCTCTGGAGTTGATGGTGTCGAAGCGGTCTACACCAGGCGCCGGGCCCAGGTCGGCCACCTCCCCGCGCGAGTTCACCGCCGGCGCCAGGATGTCGCCCAGGAACGCCCAGCCGAAACCGCCCAGCGAGGGGAAGCGAATGTGGCCGAAGTCCTCGACGTAGCCGGCGCCGCCGTTGCCGCCCGGGACGAAGTAGCCGATGTCGAGATACCCGCCCAGGGTGACCGTCGGCTGGCTGTTCTTCACCAGCTGCTCCGACTGCGCGAGCCGCTGCTCGAGCGCGGCGTTGTCGATGAACGCGGGCGGCGGCGCCTCCGGCAACGGCGCCTCGGGCGGCTCGCTCGAGGGCGGCAGCGGCGAATCGAGCAACGGTTCGGGCGGCATCTCGGGCAGCGGCGGCAGCACCGGAAGCGCCGGTGGCGGCGCGATCTCGGCGCGCGCGGGCGGCGAAGCGACGGTGACGGCGACGGCGACGGCGACGATGGCGAGCACGACGAGCGTCGCGCGATGAACAAGCTCCCCCAAGGCGCTTCATTATGTTCAAGCGCGCTCCGTCATCTGAAAGCGGAAAAAAGTTATGTGCGGCGGCGGTCGATTGCTTTGTACGGCAAACAATTGCCGACGGTTTGCTGCCTCGCGTAGCGAGCGCTCGGATAAATTGCATTCACGGAGATGACGGCGGGAGCTCGCACGAACGCCCACGCCCACGCCCACATCCGCCTCTGCCTACTGGCGTTCGCGACGCTGGCGGCCGCCGCCGGTTGCCGGCAGACCTCGCCGTTCTCCGACGCCGACCTGGCGACGCTGCGAACCTTCGCGCTGGTGCCGCTTCCGCCCGACACCTCCAGCGCGAGCGTTTCCGACCTGGTCGCCGCCGCGCAGCTCGGCAAGCTGCTTTTCTTCGACCCGCGGGCAGCCGGCCCGCTCGGCCCGGCCAATGTCGACGGGCAGAACGGCAGCCTCGGCAACGCGGGCGACACCGGCAAGGTGGCCTGCGTCTCCTGCCACGACCCGGCGGAGGGAGGCCACGATCCACGCTCGATGCCGGCCGCCACCAGCCTGGGCGCCAACTACACGACCCGCAACGCACCGACGGTCATCAACGCCGCCTACTCGCCGATCTGGCAGTTCTGGGACGGGCGCGTCGACTCTCTCTGGAGCCAGGCGCTCGCCCCGCCCGAGGGGGTCAACGAGGAGGCGACCTCACGGCTCGCGATCGCCCACTTCCTGGCCGCTCACTACGCCGCCCCTTACACCGCGATCTTCGGCCCCCTCCCCGATCTTTCGGACCCTTCGCGCTTCCCGGCCGACGGGAAGCCGGGCGATCCCGCCTGGAACGGAATGACCGCCGCCGATCAGGCCACCGTCAACCTCGTCTACGCCAACTACGGCAAGGCGCTCGAAGCCTACGAACGGCGCCTGCTCTCGGGCGCCTTCGCGCCGTCGGCGTTCGATCAGTTCCTGGCCGGCACGGGGACTCTGTCCGACGCCGCCAGCGCCGGCGCGCAGATCTTCATCGGTCGCGGCGGCTGCCAGGAGTGTCACCGCGGGCCGCTCTTCAGCGACTTCCAGTTCCACAACGTCGGCGCGCCCCAGGAGGGCGCTCACGTCCCCGCGAACGACACCGGGCGCTTCGCGGGAATCCGGACCTTGACCATGGCCATGAGCCCCCTCGGCCCGTTCGTTCGCAATGGCGACTTCAGCGAGGACAAGACCGCGACCGACACGATCGGCTTGATGGCCGACGACGACGACGTCGGGCGGTTCAAGACACCGTCGCTCCGCAACGTCAGCAAGACCGCGCCTTACATGCACGACGGCGCCTACGGCGATCTCTGGGACGTGGTGAACCACTACAACTTCGGCGGCGAGACCGGCACCTACGCCGGCGAGAAGGACCCCGCCATCAACCCGCTCCTCTTGAGCAACGACGACCTCGACAACCTGATCGGGTTCCTCGAGTCGTTGGAGGACGGCCCCGAGCAGCCGACCGCGGACTTCCCGGAGGGTCTGACCGAGAAACCGGCGCTGCCGCAGTAGCGGATAGGTAGCTGATTTGCCGGGAGATTTTTCGGACTGACGAAAATCGACGGCCGCGCCTCTAACCCGGTATGGGCACACGAACCATGAGCATCCTGGTTGGTGGGCTCGTCCTCTGCGGCGCCCTGCCCGCCTCGGCCAGCTGTCGCATCAAGAACGAGACCGCCACTTCTTTCACCGTCGCCTCGGGAAACACCCCCAATCAGCGCGTCAGCGCCCACGCGACCACCACCATCGCCCCCGGCAAGGTCCAGGGGCACAGCGAGGACGGCAAGTCCATCGCCGGCGTCTGCAAGGACGGCGGCGATCTGGTGATCAAGGAAAAGAACGGCGTCCCGTTGCTGGGCGCGGCGCCCAAAGCCAAGGCGCCAAAGGGCGCCGACGCCCGCCGGCCTCGCTCGTAGATGGAAGGCGCTGATCCGGCGCACGATTTGGCCACGGCAAATCGGTCTGTCGCCTCGCGGTCGGCGGGCGGCGCGCGCGGTCAGCCGAGGACCAGCGCGCGCAGGTACCAGCCGAGCTGGTTGCGACGCTGGAACGGCGGCAGCGCTCGCCAGACCTCGCGCAGCTCGCGGACGGCCTCGCGGCGGCCCTCGGTGTCCTTGCGCGCCCCCTTCACCCGCGCGCGCTTGTAGCGCCCCTCGATGCTGGAGCTGTTGATGCGCGCGAACCGCTCGAGGGAGT
Organism: Polyangia bacterium; assembly: GCA_036498765.1. Taxonomy (GTDB): domain Bacteria; phylum Myxococcota_A; class Polyangia; order Fen-1088; family Fen-1088; genus JADGRB01. The sequence continues at coordinate 6,411 of DASYEX010000179.1, read as the reverse complement.
CGTCCGCGTCGTCCCAGCGCCCGAGCGCGATGAGCGCGTCGCCGGCGCGCAGATAGGCCTCGCCGTAGCGGAACGCGGGGTCGCGATGCACCAGCGCGATGAAGGTCTCGACCGCGGCCGCGTGCTCGCCGGCGTAGAGCTGCGCCAGTCCCTGCAGGTAGACGAGCTCCTTGGCCTCGGGATCGCGCGCCAGCGCCTCGGCGAGCAGCGGCAGCGCCCGGCGCGGCCGGTGCTTCTCCAGCCAGATGCGCGCCAGATCCCGCCGGGCCGTGATATTGCCGGGGTTCGCGCTCACCTCCGTCTGCAGCGTCGCGATGCGCGACTGGTAGCGCAGAAAGAGGAACGGATCGGGGAGCCAGCGGCGCGCGAGGAACCCGACCGCCACGACCAGCAACACCGCCGGGTGCGACGACACGACGGCGATAATTGCGGGCGCCACGATCCAGAAGAGGTAGTAGGACCCCCAGCCGCCGCCCGTCCCGCGCCCGCGCATGAAGAGGAAGTAGCAGGCCACCCCCAGCAAGAGCGGCGTCAGCCACCCCGAGCGGCGCACCACCGAGCCGAGCGAACCGAGCCCCGCGAACGATCCGCCGGCCGCCGAGGCCTCGTCGTCGTCCTCCACATATCGCGCGTCGCGCGCCGGATATCGCGACGGCTGGGCGGAGCTCGAGGCGGCCCCGGCCGTCGCCGAGGCGGCGGCGCCCGTATCGTCTGCTGCCCAAGCCCGTCCGGTGCCCCAGGACAAACCGAGGCCACACAGGATCCCCAGCAGCACCCCCGCGGCCCTCGACGACGGCACACCCCTCCGGGCGGTCACAGAATGATGTTGCCACAAGAGGACGGCTGCCGACCAGCCCCGCCCCTGCTAGTGTCCGCGTCAAATGGCCGACGCAGCGGGGAGACCCAAGGTGGTGATCATCGGCGCCGGCTTCGGCGGCCTCTCGGCGGCCAAGGCGCTCGGCGGCACCGACCTGGCGGTGACCGTCGTCGATCGCCTGAACTACCATCTGTTCCAGCCGCTGCTCTACCAGGTGGCGATGGCCGGGCTCTCCGCCACCGATGTCGCCTACCCGATCCGGCGCATCCTCCGCCACCACGCCAACATCGAGGTGCTGCTGGACGAGGTCCAGCGGATCGACCTTGGCCGCCGGCGGGTCCGGCTGGCGGACGGGATAGAGCTCGCCTACGACTACCTCATCATCGCGGCGGGCGCCGAGACCAGCTACTTCGGCCACGGCGACTGGGCGGCCGTCGCCCCCGGGCTCAAGGACCTGAACGACGCCTTCGAGATCCGCCGCCGGGTGCTGTCGGCGCTGGAGGCCGCGGAGCGCACCGACGATCCCGAGGAGAAGCGGCGCCTGCTGACGTTCGTCGTGGTGGGCGGCGGGCCGACCGGCGTCGAGCTGGCCGGGGCGATCGCCGACCTCTCGCGCGAGATCTTGTTCCAGGACTTTCGCCGGATAAAGCCCAGCGACACGCGCGTGGTGCTGGTGGAGATGGCCGATCGGATCCTCACCGCCTTCGAGCCGAAGCTCTCGGAGAGCGCGCTCGATCAACTGCGCGAGCTGGGCGTCGACGTGCGCGTCGGCACCCGCGTCGAGCGGATCGACGGCGGCGGCGCCGTGGTGGGCGGCGAGGAGATCCCTTGCCGGACGGTGCTGTGGGCGGCCGGCGTTCGCCCGAGCCCGCTGGCCGCGGCGCTGGGGATGCCGCTCGGCCGCGGCGGCCGCGTCGTCGTGGGCCCCGACTGCGCGCTGCCCGGCCATCCGGAGGTGTTCGTCATCGGCGACATGGCGGCGCTGACGCCTGCCGGCGCCGCGGAGCCCCTCCCCGGCATCAGCCCGGTGGCGATCCAGGAAGGCCGCCACGCCGCCCGCAACATCTTGCGCACCAAGGGCGGGATGCCGCCCGAGCCGTTCCACTACTTCGACAAGGGCTTCATGGCCACGATCGGACGGGCGCGCGCGGTGGCCGAGCTCGGCCGCCTGCGGTTGTCGGGTTTACTGGCCTGGCTCACCTGGGTCGTCGTCCACCTCTGGTACCTGGTCGGCTTCCGGAACCGCATCGTCGTCTTCCTCAACTGGATCTGGGCCTACGTGATGGCCAGCCACGGCGCGCGCATCATCGCCGCGCGGTCGGCGCCGGGCGACGAGCCCCGGCGATGATTGACGGACCGTTCGCGCCCGCGGGCGACGGGCCGATCGTCTGAGCGGCGCCGTGCTCACCGACGGTTGGGCGCCGTACAGTTTCCTGCGCCCCAAAGGGCGGAAATTCGCCGCGCGCTTGTAACCGGGTACGATTCGTCGCATCAGTACGGGTTCTCAGGAAAGGACTGACATGAAGAAGACGACGCTCGCTCTGCTCCTCGGACTTTTTGCTTTCGTCGGAACCGCGGTCGCGGCTGACGCTCCCCCAGCCGCCCCCGGTAAGCCGGTGATCGATGCGACGGTGGCCCCCAAGCTCCCTGCGCGCTCGAAGATCGACTGGGAGAAGATGAACGAGAGCCAGCGCAAGAAGTACATGAAGACGACCGTGCTTCCGCAGATGAAGAAGCTCTTCGTCGCCGTCGACAAGAAGTACAAGGACATGAGCTGCGGCACCTGCCACGGCGGCAACGCCGCCGAGGTGAAGTTCAAGATGCCGAACCCCGAGCTCCCCAAGCTGCCCCCGCCCACGGACCGTCAGGGGTTCATGGCGCTGCAGCAGAAGAAGCCCGACATGGTGAAGTTCATGGGGACCCAGGTCAAGCCGGCGGTGGCCGCGCTGCTCAACATCGACGAGTGGAGCCCGACCAACCCGAAGGGCTTCGGCTGCTACGGCTGCCACACGCAGGAGGCCGCGTCCGCCAAGCCTGCCGCCGCCCCGGGAGCGCCCGCCAAGCCTGCACAAGGGTGGTAGACGGTTGGTAGCCGACCGGTAGAGCTTTCATCGAAAGACCGGGCGGAGTCGCATCCGCTCGGTCCGGGGAATGTTTTAGCCGGGGATCGCCCATTGATTCCCCGCAGTGCCTCGCGCTAGCATCAATGCGGCCGGGTCTCTCGGGAACCCGCCGCTCTTTTCGCCGATGATGCGCACGCGTCTCGAACGCCTCGAAGCGGCCAGCATCCGGTTCCTGTGGGAGGCGACCGCAGAGGCCAGGCACCCCGTCCTGCTGGACGGCGGCGACCAGGCCAGCGCGGCGCTCGTCGCGCTGGCGAAGAAGGCGTTCTTCCCCGGCCCGCTCCCATTCCTGGTGCTCGGACCCGAGGCGCTCGAGCGGGCCCGGGCGGAGCAAGGCTTCGATCCGATCCTGGGCGGAGCGATCGAGGCCGAGCCCCGCTCGCGACCGGTCTGGCATCTGGCGGGGACCCCGCGCCGGCCCGGAGGGATCGCCCTCGCCTCGCCTCTGGCCGGCTGGACCACCGAGGACCTCCGGCAGTACCTCGACGGCGACCTGGGCTTCGCCCCGTCTCTCTCGCTGCACACCTGCGGCGGGTCGGGCGGCGGAAAGAGCACCCTGGCCTCACGGCTGGTGGGCGCGAAGCGCACGCCCACCACCCGGAGCTTTCTCGTCAGCGACGTGCCCGGCCAAGACCGCGATCCCGCGGGCGTCCTGGCGGCCGCCTCTAGCGCCGATCTGAGCCTGGTCGTCGTGGACGCCCGCCTCGGTCTGACGACGCCGGTCCGGCGAGACATCGTCCTCCTGTCGTTGCTGGGGGTGCCGCGCATCGTCCTGGCGGTCAACAAGATCGATCTGCCGGTCGACCCGCAAGGTGCCTTTGCGCGCGTCCAGGAGGAGTACACCGCCTTCGCCGCCGGATTGAAGCTGCCGCCGGCGGTGGTCTTACCTGTTTCGGCAACCCGAGGAGACAACGTCCTCGAACGCTCCCCGGCCACCGCCTGGTACAGCGGTCCGACGCTTCTGCAGTTCCTCACCGCCGCAGCGCTCGACGACGCGCCCGCCACCCCCGGGCCGCTGCGCCTGCCGGTCGAATGGGTGATCCCCGCCGACGCCGGTTTCCGCGGATTCGCCGGAACGATCGTGGGCGGCCGCCTCGCGATCGGAGATCCCGTCCGCATCCAGCCGTCGGGACGCCTGGCGCGCGTCGCCCGCATCACCACGCCCAGCGGAGACCTGACCGAGGCGTCTGCTGAGCAGACGGTCGTCGTCGCGCTGGAGGGGGCACCCGAGATCTCGCGCGGCGACCTCCTCGTCTCGCCTGACGATCCCGGCGAGATCGCCGATCAGTTCGAGGCCACGGTGGTCTGGATGAACGCCGCGCCGCTCTTGCGCGGGCGCGGCTACCACGTCCGGCTGGGACCGCTGCAGGCGACGGGGACCATCGCCCCGCTCAAGCACAAGATCGACGTCACCACGCTGGGGCGGCTGGCCGGCACGACGCTGGGGATGAACGAGATCGGCATCTGCAACGTCCACCTCGATCGCGACGTCCCCTTCGATCCCTACGCGGCCAACCACGACACGGGTGGTTTCCTGATCGTCGATCGACTGACCGGCGACACGGTCGGCGCGGGCATGCTGCACTTCGCGCTCCGGCGCGCGCAGAACGTCCACTGGCAGGCGCTGGAGGTGAACAAGACGGCGCGCGCCGCCCTCAAGCAGCAGCGGGCCTGCGTCCTCTGGTACACGGGGCTCTCGGGGGCGGGCAAATCGACGATCGCCAACCTGGTCGACAAGAAGCTGCACAGCCTGCAGCGCCACACCTATCTCCTCGACGGCGACAACGTCCGCCACGGGCTCAACAAGGATCTCGGCTTCACCGACGTCGATCGGGTGGAGAACATCCGGCGCATCGGCGAGGTCTCCAAGCTGATGGTCGACGCGGGGCTCATCGTGAGCACCGCCTTCATCTCGCCGTTCCGCGCCGAGCGGATGATGGCGCGCGCGCTGCTGGCCTCCGGGGAGTTCTTCGAGATCTTCATCGACACGCCGCTCGGCGTGGCCGAACAGCGCGACCCCAAGGGGCTCTACAAGAAGGCGCGCCGGGGGGATCTCAAGAACTTCACCGGGATCGACTCGCCCTACGAGGCGCCCGACAGCCCCGAGCTGCGCATCGACACGACCAATGCCTCGCCCGAGCAAGCCGCCGAGGCGATCGTCGCCTTTCTGCAAGCGAAAGGAGTGCTCCCGTGACCGACAGCTACGTCTTCAACGGTGACGCCGACGGCCTCTGCGCGCTCCAGCAACTGCGGCTCTGGGGCGCGCCCCAGGGGCCGCTCATCACCGGCGTCAAGCGCGACATCGCCCTGCTCGCGCGCGCCCAGGCGGCCGCCGGCGATCGGGTCACCGTGCTCGACGTCTCGCTGGACGTGAACCGCGCCGCGCTGCTGGCGCTGCTCGAGGCCGGCGTCCTGGTCCGCTACTTCGACCACCACTTCACCGGCGAGGTGCCCAAGCACCCAGGGCTGGAGGCGCACCTCGATCTGAGCCCCGCCGTCTGCACGAGCCTGCTGGTCGATCGGTCGCTCGACGGCCAGCAGCGCCGCTGGGCGCTGGTGGGGATGTTCGGCGACAGCCTCACCGACGAGGCGCGCGCGCTGGCCGAGGCCTCCGGGATCGCGCCGGCCGCGGCCGATCGCCTCAAGGACCTCGGCGTGGCCATCAACTACAACGCCTACGGCGAGACGCTGGAGGATCTGCACGTCACGCCGCTCGAGCTGGCCGGCGAGATGGCGCACTTCATCGACCCGCTCGACTTCGCGGAGCGCTCCCCGATCTGCCGGCGGCTCGCCGACGGATTCCACCGCGACATGGAGCTGGCGCGCGAGCTCGCGCCGGCGCGCCGGACCAAGGGGGCCGTGTTCTTCACGCTCCCGGACGCGGCCTGGGCGCGCCGCGCGAGCGGAACGCTGGCCAATGATCTGGCGAAGCAGCACGCCGGCAGCGCGGTGGCGATCGTCTCGCCGAAGAGCGGCGGCGGGTACCTCGTCTCGGTGCGGGTCCCGCGCGAGTCGTCGATCTCGGCCGAGGCGTTCTGCCGGACCTTCCCCACCGGCGGGGGACGCCGCACTGCGGCCGGCATCAACCATCTCCCGGGCGAAGATCTCCAAAAATTCGCTGACGCGTTCGAGTCGCAATTCCGCGCAGACTGAAGGAAATTCCCGCCCCGGTCCCATGCGGGCGGGGGGCGAAAAGTGTGACCCTTTTCGCGCGGTTTCTGCTACTGCGCATAGAACCATGAACGGCATCTTGTCGCGGATGGGCCGGGTCTACCGCGTGTTCCGGCGGGCCTTCGGCGTGCGGGTGGTCCCCCTGTTCGTCGCGGTGGTGTTCGGCCTGGTCCGGACGCTGGTGGCGATCGCGATGGCCCTGGACAACCTGTTCTTCCCGCGGCTGCGCAAGACGCGGGCGAGCCGCCCGATCGTGCTGGTCGGCAACCCGCGCACGGGGACCACGTTCTTGCAGCGCTT
>DASYEX010000178.1:0-4523 GCA_036498765.1 Polyangia bacterium | reverse complement strand
AGGAGGCGCCGGCCTTGGCGAGCGCGGCGGGGACCGAGATGCGCCGCCCGGCGACGGCCACGGCTTCCATGATCTCGGCCATGCTCCGCTCGCCGCCGATCCAGGCCGCCAGCGCCGCGGCCACCGCGCCCCCGGCGGCCGGCACCAGGACGCGCAGGGGCAGCGGAAGGGACGCGAACGCCACCAGCACGTTCGGCGCGCGATAGAGGTGGACGAACACCGCGGCCTGCGCGGCGCGGAAGGCGATCGCGAAGCCGCCGGCCAGCGCGCCCACGAGGGCCGCGGCGCCTCCCACGTGGATCGGGAGCCGCAGGTGGTGGAGCGCTATCCGGACCCGCGCGTGCGTCACGCCAATCTGGGTCCGGCCGGCCGCCCGTCAAGGACGAACGGCCAGGTCCTGGCCGCTGACGTCAGCGGGCGGCGACGCTCGTCTGCGATCAGCTGGCGAGGGCCTGGCGGATCTCTTACTCGCGGAACAGTGGCCGACCTGCCGCGAGACTTTGCCCACTGGACTCTCGCGGGGCAGCTCCAAAGTGGCGAGGCCGGCGGTCGCGGCGGCCGGCACGCCCGCGAGGGTGAGCGCAAAAACCCCGTTGCCGAACCGCCGCGCCTCAGCGGACGCAGCGGACCAGCGCGGCGGTCTGGGTGTATTCGGTGAACCCGTCTTCGTAGTTGATGACCCAGGGAGCGTGGGCGGTCGCGCTCATCCCCTGGTAGAGCGTCGACGACCAGTAGGGCGTGGTGGCGGCCGTGCCGGCGAACGTCGTCGTGTCGATGGCCGGCGAGACCTTGCTGATCGGCGGCACCTCGTCGACCAGCGTGGAGAGCTCCTTGATGCTGGGCGTGCGCCAGGTGTGGCCGTTGAGCCCGAGGCCGCTGCAGGTCGTCTGCGCGGTCGCGAAGTCGGTGGTGGCCGTCGTGGCCGCGGTGGCCCACATGAGCCCGGTGTCGACGTCCTGGACCTCGCCGGTCGCCACCGCGGTGTAGCGCGGGCTCGGCAGCGCGCCCTCGTCGGGCGCCGAGACGCAGCGGGCGTACTCGGCCTTGGTGCGATCGCCGGCGTTGCTGGTGAGCCCCTCGGAGAAGTTCACGATCCAGGAGTACTGCGGTTTGGTGGCGATCTGCGAGACGACCCAGGGGGACGACGTCCAGTGGTACTTGCCGCCCGGGACACTGGGGAAGGCCTTGGTGTCGATGGCCGGGCCGCCGCGGGTGAAGTCGACCAGCGACAGCAGCTCGATGCGCGTCGGCAGCCGCCAGGTGCGGCCGGCCAGCGACAGCGTGGCGCAGTAGTTGATGGCGTCGCACCAGGTATAGGCTTGCGACGAGGTGACGGCCTTTTGCCAGACCAGCTTGGTGACGTCGTCGGTGACCGTGCCGTCGCCGTTGTCGGTGTAGCTCGAAGGGTTGGGGAGCCCGGAGCTGGCCGGGTTCGGCATCGGCCAGCGCGCGTAGATGAATTCGCTCGGCGGCTGATAGCTGCAGGCGGTGCCGCCATCGGCGGTCGTGGCGCCGCCGGTGCCCGTGGCGCCGCCGGTCGACTGGGCGCCGCCGGTACCCGTGGCGCCGCCGGTCGACTGGGCGCCGCCGGTGCCCGTGGCGCCGCCGGTCGACTGGGCGCCGCCCGTGCCGGTCGCGCCGCCGGAGCTCACCGCGCCGCCGGTTCCGGTCGTCCCTCCCATCGGCGTGTTTCCGCCGGAGCCGCCGGGACCCGCGCAGCCGCCCAGCAGCAGGGCCGCCGAGACCACCTCGAAACGACGGCGAACTCTCCCCATCCTTCTTCAAGGGGAGCGGAGCCGGGAACTGGTACGCGTTCACTTGCCGGCGGAGTCGTCGCCCTTCCGCGCCACCGTCGCCGGTGCTCGCGCCGCTGGTGCGGCGGCGGGCCGGTCGTTGCAGACGCAGGCCGGGCAGACCGGCGCCGGCCGCTCTGCGACCGCGTTGACCGTTCGCTGCAGCGTCACCAGCGCCGCGTTGGCCGCGGCCAGCCTGTCGCTCGCGGCGGCGAGCTTGTCGTCGGTGGCGGCGAGCTTGTCGTTGGCCGCGGCCGCGCGGGCGTCGACGCGCCCCACCGCGTCGGTCAGGGCGTGCAGATCACCGGGAACCCCCTTGAGGACGCCGACGTCGGTGGCCAGGCCGGCCAGGCCGCGTTCGATCGACTCCGTGCGGTTGCTGAGCTCCACGGCGTTCTCCTCCGAGCGCTGCAGCCGCCCGGCGATTGCCCGCCGCTCGCGCCCCACGGCGTCGTCCATGTGATTGATGATCTCCGACGCCTTGGCCTGCTCGGCCGGCGGCAGCTTGTCGATGAGCTGGCGGATGGCCCCCGCCGTCTCGTGGATCGACGACAGGTTCTGGCGCTGATCGTCGAGCGCGCCTTTCTCGTCGGCGGTGCGCAGCGCCAGGTGGCAGAACTGCAGCGCGCCGAGCGCCCGTTCGCTCGAGCGCTTGTCGGCATCGCAATAGATGTAGAGGCCGCCGGCGGCGATCAGCATCCCCACGCTCCCCACCAAGAGCGCGAAGTAGCGCACCGGGTGCGAGCGGTAGCGGTCGACGAGCGCTTGCAGCCGCTGGCCCATCCCGCGCGCGTCCCGCCGCGCCGAGAACAGCATCACCAGCCGCTCGGCGTAGCCGATCCCCGCCAGCGAAACGATCGCCACCGTGATTGCGACCAGCCAGGGTTGCAGGCTGGCGATGCGGTGCTGGACCGCGGCCTCCCGCGCCTCGACGCGCGGCAGATCGGCCGGCCGGCCGTCGATCGAGCACCCGTCTTTGTCGAACCGGATGTCGCCGGGACCGGCGCACCCCGACGTGATCGCCATCAACGCGCCCGCGGCCAGGAGGGCACGCGCGACACCTGCTCGAGCTTTCGGCATTCCAACTCCATTTGCAGGGGGCATTCCCGAGATGAGGGCGGGCAGCGCGCCGGCCCACGGCGGGGCGGCGTTCGGAAAGTCGACGCCGTCGCACGTGCCCGCACACATTTTGGACGGCGAGAGGGTGGGTCCCCGCGCGGCGCGGCGGGCGGGCGCGGGCACGCCGATTGCCTTAGCCCGCCCGCATGTTGACGAGCTCCGGCGGGTCAAAAAATCACCCGGCCGTCGGTCTCCTGGTCGCGGCCTTCTCGCTGCTCGGGGGCGGGTGCGCGCCCGAGATGTTCGCCATGAACGTCGGCAACCCGGCGCGCGGCGGCAACGCGGCGGGCGCCATGCAATCGTACGAGGTCCCGCCGTACCGCGAGGACCACCGTTACGAGGCGACGCTCGAGGGGTGGACGCCCGGCTCGCTCAGCTTCCGCATCCACCTGGTCAACGCCGATCGCTGCGGCCTGCCGTCCAGCTACTCGTTCGGCCTGGTGGACGACCACGGCCGGAACTACCCGTTCGAGGCGGCCGGCGCCGTCCAGGAGCATCTCGCCACGGGCCACCTGGGCGCTAAGCTCCACGACGACGCGATCGAAGGGGCGTTTCCCATCACCGTCGCCCCCGACACCCGGTTCGTGGTGCTGCAGATCCGCCCGGTCGCCGACCGCGGCTGCAGCGCCGTCGACTTCCGCTGGGATTTTCAGGCGTAGCGACGCCGACTTAGCGCGCTTCACACTTCTTCACAGGGGCGCACGAACGTTCTTAACGGGCGGTGCGTACCGTCGTCTCCGCGGGGCAAGGGAGCCTCGCACCAACAAGGAGACGACAGATGATCGGATGCGTAATTCTCGGGAGCTTGGCCGCCATGGGCATCGCCCGCGCGTTTCACCACCGGCGGTTCTATGGCGGCGGGTGCGGTGGCGGCGGCTGGCACCACCGGCACCTGCATCGGCACGGGTGGCATGGCGGGTTCGACCCGCGGGACGAGTGGGGGTCGTTCGACCGCGAAGACTCGGGCGAGTTCCGCTCGCCGTTCGCGGACGCCGACTGGCGGGGCCTGGGCGGCGGCTTCGGGCCGGGGCAGGGCCGTGGCGCCAAGCGGTTCTTCGTCCGCCGCATCCTCGAGCACGTGCGGGCCACGCCCGCGCAGGAGCGAGTCATCACCGCCGCGTTCGAGGAGTTCCGCGACGAGCTGAAGAAGGGCGTGGGCGGGGAAGGGCGGCGCAGCCGCAAGGAGATCGTGGACGCGCTCCGGCGCAGCACCTTCGACGGCGTGCTGCTGGGCGAGCAGTTCGCGCGGCACGACACGATCCTCGAGAGCGGGCGCAAGGCGTTCGTGGGGCTCATCGCCAAGATCCACGACGCGCTCGAGCCGGAGCAGCGCGAGCGGCTGGCCGACCTCGTCGAGCGCGGCCCGCGGCTGGGGTGGATGCGCGGGGCGTTCTAGATGAACCGATCGCGTCGAGGGCGGACGAGCTTGGAACCACCCCAGGCGCGAAGACGCGCGCGGGGACCCCGGGCTCGGCCGACCTCATCGCGGGAGGCTCGGAACCCTGTTAGGGTTCCGAGGTAGGTAGACTGATGGCCCTGCGGGTCCTCTGCATCGACGACGACGTCCGCCTCTTCGAGCTGCTGGCGGCCTACCTCGAGCCGAACGGCGTG
>DASYEX010000177.1:0-5294 GCA_036498765.1 Polyangia bacterium | reverse complement strand
CGAGAACATGAAGACGTCCTGGCTGAGGACGATGATTCGCCGTCGCAACGCCCGCGGGTCGAGCGCCCGCACGTCCGCGCCGCCGATGCGAATGGCGCCGCCCTGCAGGTCGTAGAGGCGCGGCAAGAGCTTGATGATCGTCGACTTGCCGGCGCCGGTCGCCCCGACGATGGCCACCGTCTCGCCGCGCGCGATCGCCAGCGAGAGATCGTGCAAGACCGGCCGATCGGCGCGGTAACCGAACGTCACGCGATCCAGCTCGATGAGGGGAGGATCGACCGGGACGACGTCGTTGGCCGGGGTGCGAGGCGCGTCCGACTCGACGGTGTCCAGGAGCCCAAAGACGCGCTCGGCGGCGGCCATAGCCTGCTGCATGACGGTGTACTTGGTGGAGAGATCCCGGATGGGCGCGAAGAACTTCCCCAGGTACTCGACGAACGCGACCAGCACGCCGATGGTGAGCGTGCCGTGGGCGATGCGGTTGCCGCCGTACCAGAGCAGCCCGGCCACGGCGATGGCGCCGACCGCCTCGACGATCGAGTAGAGGGCGGCGTCGGCGGTGATGGCGCGGGCGTTGGCGCGGCGGTAGTCGACGTTGATGGCGTCGAACTCGCGGTCGACGCGCGCCTCCTGGGCGAACGCCTGCACGACCTTCATCCCCGACAGGTGCTCCTGCAGGAAGGCGTTCATGCGCGCCAGCTTGAGCCGGATCTCGCGGAAGGCGTCGCGCACCCAGCGGCGGAAGAAGGTGGCGATGCCGAACAGCACCGGCGCCGAGCCCATCGAGAACAGCGCCAGCTTCCAGTCGATGCTGAAGATGGCCACCAGGATGAAGCCGAGGCGGACGATGTCGCCCAGCAGGCTGACCAGGCCGGAGGCGAACATCTCGTTGAGCGCCTCGATGTCGCTGGTCATGCGGGTCATGAGCCGCCCGACCGGCGTGCGATCGAAGAACGACGCCGAGAGCGACAGCACGTGCTGGTGCACGCTCTCCCGCAGCTTGTTCATGCCGCGCTGGCCGATGAGCTGGGTGAGGTAGATCTGCGCGAAGCCGGCGCCGTACTGCCCGAGCAGGACCACCAGATAGGCCAGGGCCACTCGCCCCAGGCCCGCCAGCCGACCCACGGCGATGTGGTCGTCGATGGCCTTCTTGAGCAGGTAGGGCTGCGTCACCTCGCAGAGAGAGATCGCCGGCAGGAGGATGATCGCCACCCCCAGCTCCAGCTTGTAGGGCCAGACGTAGCTGAAGATCCGCTTGAGCAGCGTGCGATCGAGCGCCTTGCCCAGCACCTCGTCGGCCGGGCCGCCGCGCCGTCCGGCGCCGCCGCCCCCGCGCATCCCGCCGCTCACGCAGCTCCTTCGACGCCCAGCGCCTCGGCGTCCCGGTCGGTCCGGTAGAGGGTGGCGTAGAGGCCGCCCGCCCGCAGGAGCTCGTGGTGCGTGCCGGACTCCGCCACCCGACCGCCGTCCAGCACCAGGATCCGGTCGGCGTCCTGCACCGCCGCCACCCGGTGCGAAATGACGATCGAGGTCCGCCCCGCCAGGATGGGTCGGAGGCGCGTCAGGATCTCCCGCTCGGTCTGCGCGTCGACCGACGAGAGCGAGTCGTCGAGGATCAGGATCTTCGGGTCGGCCGCCAGCGCCCGGGCCAGCGCCACCCGCTGCCGCTGGCCGCCCGAGAGCGTCAGTCCGCGCTCGCCGACCAGGGTGTCGTAGCCGTCGGGGAGGATCGCCAGATCGGGCACCAGACCGGCGGCCTCGGCGGCGCGCTTGACCCGCGCGAGGTCGATCTTGCCGTCGGTGTCGCCGCCTTGGGCCGGCGCCACGCCGAAGCCGATGTTCTCCGCGACGGTGGCCGAGAACAGGAAGGCGTCCTGGGGGGCATAGCCGACCGAGCCGCGCAGCTCGGCGAGCGGGAGCCCGCAGAGGTCGTGGCCGCCGACGCGGACCGCGCCGGGCGCCACCTCCTGCATGCGGCAGAGCGCGTCGACCAGCGTCGTCTTCCCGGCGCCGGTCGGCCCGACGATGGCCAGGGTCGCTCCGGCCGGCAGCGAGAACGACACCCGGTCGAGGAGCCGCCGCCCGTCGAGCTCGATCGTCAGGTCGCGCACTTCGATCGAAGGCGCCCCGATGGTCAGCCCGGCCCGCGTGGCCGCCCCGTCGGCGATGCGCGGTGCCGTCTCGAACAGATCGCGGACGCGCGCCCAGGCGGCCAGCCCCCGCTGCCAGATCCCGATGATCCAGCCGAGCGCGATGGTCGGCCACGACAGCAGGACCAGGTAGGCGTTGAACGCCACCAGCCCGCCGATGGTCATCCGCCCCAGGATCACCTCGCGGCCCCCGGCCCACAGGACGATCAGGGTCCCCGCGCCGCCCAGCATGGCGAACAGGGGCGACAGCGTGCCGCGTGTCCGCACCAGCGCCAGCGAGCGGCGGAGGTACTCGTCGTTGAGGGCGCGGAATTTCTCCTGCCGCACGGGCTCGAGCGTGTAGTGCTTGATGACGGCCACGCCGGCCAGGTCTTCCTGGATCGAGGTCGACATGACGCCGAGCTGTTCCTGAATGGCCCGCGAGAAGGCGTACATTTTGCGCGTCGAGAGCCGCGCCCCGGCCAGGAGCGCGGGGTAGGGAAGGAGGGCCCACAGCGTCAGCCGAGGCGACAGGTGCAGGAGCAGCCAGACCGTCGTCACGTACACCAGCGCGGTGTTGCAGAGGTTGAGGAGCCCCGGACCGAACAGGCTCCGCACCGCGCCCAGGTCGTTGGTCAGGCGGGACATGACGTCGCCGGTGGGATGCCGCCGGTAGAACCCCGGATCCTGGCGCAGGAGGTGCCGGAAGACGTCGCCGCGCAGCCGGTACTCGACGTTCCGGCCGGCATTGAAGATCAGGATTCGCGACCAGGTCCGGATCACCGCCTGCAGGGCCGCGAAGCCGGCGATCAGCAGCGCGTCGCGGACGACGAGCGCGTGCAGGGCCGGCAGATTGCTGGCGCCCCGGGCCCCGGCTCGGAGCGCGTCGATCGCCCCCTTGATGAGCCAGGGGATGGTCAGCGCGAGCCCGTTCGTGGCGACCAGGCAGAGGCACCCGGCCACGATGCCCGCCGCCTCGGGGCGGAGTCGCGCGCGGATCGAGGCGGCGCGCCCGGAGGCAGGTCGGATGCCCGGCTCAGGTTGCACGCGCAAGGTGCGACAAAGTATCCGTGATTCCGCCCGGATCGTCGCCGATCTTCGCGATTGAACCACCGAAAGGCGCGGGTCTATAGTCGAGAGTCTTTTCCGTCCTTACGCTGCGCCCGTCACCATGACAACCACAGTTTCGACTGCGCTCGCCGCCCTGCAACTCCGCCCGGACGACCGCCAGGCGTTGCAGGAATTGAAGGCCGTCCACCCTGGGAATGGAGCCGGCATCGACGCCGAAGCGCTGTCGTCGGCGCTTTCGGCCGCCCGACGCTGGCACCGTGAGCACGCCGACTTCGAGCTCGTTCTGGAGCTCATCGATCTGGAGCTCGGGTACACCACCGCGCCCGGACGGCGGGCCGATCTGCTGCACGAGAAGGGGCGCCTCCTCTCCGACGAGCTCCTGCGCGACGAGGCCGCCCAGGCCGCGGTGCGCGCGGCGCTGGAGGCGGTCGCCGGCCACAAGGCGTCGAGCGAGTCGCTGGCCCAGATGACGCTGGTGCGCGCCAACTGGGAGTCGATCTCCAAGCGCTATCTCGCGCAGGCCGAGGGGGCCAAGGATCCCGCGCTGGCGTCGAGCCTCCACGGCTCGGTCGCCGAGTTCCATCTCAAGTACCGGCCGTCGGGGCCCGAGGGCGAGGCGCAGCTTCGCAAGAGCCTGGAGCTCGATCCAGGGAACCGCCGGTCGGTCGCCCACCTCGAACGGATCCTGCGCGAGGCCGGCCGGCGCGACGAGCTTCTGGCCCTCTACCGGCAGCGGGCCGAGCGGGCCCAGTCGCGCGAGGATCGCCAGACCGCCGAGGTCGCCGCCGGCGAGCTCTCCGAGCAGATGGGGCGGCACGAGGACGCCTTCGCCCACTTCCGCAAGGCGCTCGAGGCCAACCCCTACGAGCCGCGCGCGCTGCGCGCCGTGCGCAACTCCCTGACCGCGGCCCAGGCGTGGAGCGAGCTCGCCAAGGTCCTCGAGGCGGCGTCCCGCACCAAGCGCGGGGAGCAGGACGCGGGGCTGCTCATCGAGCTGGCGAATCTGTTCGGCCAGCGCCTCAATCAGCCGGAGATGGCGGAGCCGTTCTTCCGCCGCGTGCGCAAGCTCGATCCCTCGAACCGCGAGATGGTCGAGTTCTACCGCGCCTACCACACGGCCCGGAACGAGCTGCCGCAGCTGCTGGCCGTCCTCGCCCAGGCGCAGAAGACGGAGACCGACCTCGACCGCCGCGTGGCGATGGGGATCGAGATGGCGCGCGCCGCCGAGCAGCGCGCGCAGAACGCCGAGAAGGCGATCGAGATCTGGAAGGGGCTCCTGCGCCTAAAGCCCCACCTCCCCGAGGCGGTCGCCTCGCTGCGCAAGCTCTACGCGTCGACCGAGAAGTGGAACGCGCTGCTCGAGCTGCTGAAGGACGATCTCGACGCCGTGCCCGCCGAGAACGTCGAGGAGAAGATCAAGCGGCACCTCGAGATCGTGGCCATCTACCGCGACCGTCTGAACCTGGACGTCATGGTGGTGACCACCTATCTCAACATCCTGGCGCTCAAGCCGGATCACCCGGACGCGCTGGCGGCGCTGGCGGCGCGCTATGAGGCGCAGGGACGCTACGGCGATCTCGTGCAGATCCTCGCGCGGCAGGCGGAGGCCGCCGCCGAGCCGGGGGCGCGGGTGGCGCTGCACCGGAGGATCGCCACGCTGTGGGCGGACAAGCTGGGCAAGCACCAGAATGCGGTGGCCAGCTTCGAGAAGATCTTCGAGGCCGATCCGACCGACGCCGAGACCGGCGCGCGGCTCAAGGACCTCTACACCAAAGGGCGGGCCTGGCGGCCCCTCATCGAAGTCCTGCGCAAGGAGTTGCCGCACTCCAATGCGGCGGGGCGGCGAGCGCGCCTGGGCGAGATGGCGCGCCTGGCTGGGGAGCGGCTCAACGACACGCGCGAGGCCATCGCCCTCTACAACCAGGCGCTGGCGATCGAGGCGCACGACGAGACGGCGCTGGCGGGGCTGGCGACGCTGTACGAACGCGAGCGGCGCTGGCCGGCGCTGGTGGAGATCCTCGAGCGCCAGCGGCAGAACGCCGAGGGGAACACCGGGACCGAGCTGCCGCTGCTCGAGCGGCGCGGGACGCTGCT
>DASYEX010000176.1:0-5107 GCA_036498765.1 Polyangia bacterium | reverse complement strand
CCCCTGGTCGCCTATCGCGGTGCAACCGATGGAGCCCGTCGCATCGCCTGGGGCTCCCATGTCCGACGAGACCACCGCGATGTGCAGGCTGGGCCGCACCGGAAGGGATTCCAGAGAGCTCAAGAACACGGGGATCTGGTCACCGAGCTTTTCCTCCATCGCCGTCATCTCGGACGAGTCGTCGATCATGAACAGGATGTCGACCTCGTTGTTGGTGGGCCCGACGTAGGTTCCGCCGCTGCCGGTCGGGCCGCCCGCGCCGCCCACCGACCCGCCGCCCCCGGTCGGCGCGCCGCCTTCGCCGCTCGACGCGCCGGCCGTCCCGGTCGCGTCTCCGCCCCCGCCGCCCTCCCCGCTCGCGGTCCCCCCTTTCCCACCCGTCAGGCCACCTCGTCCGCCAATGCCGGTCGGCGGAGGCTTCGCGCCCCCCAGCGACCCGCCGCCACAGCCGAACACCGCCGTCACGACGACCCCGGCGAGGAACGGCGAAAAGGTGCACCACACGGTTCCTCGGGTCATTCGATCCCCTCCGGATGAGTGCCGCCCAGACGGTCAGATCATGTCAGAAAACGGCCTCGGACCGATTTTGGTGGCAGAATGCTCATCGTGGCAAGCAGGCGAAAGCCGGCGCCCTTTCGGGACGTCGCTGCCGTGTGCGGCAAGAACGGAGATGATCTCTTCATCCTCCGTCGCCGCTCGGCTGAAGGTCCCGTCGAGGCCGCCGTCGTGCAGCCGCTCGTCGAGGGCAAACCCCTCAGCGGCGAGGTGATCTCGATGCGCCGCCGCAAAGACGTCCCCTTCCTGTTCGACGTGACGACCGAGCTCGCGCTCGGGCCGGCGGTGCCCGCGGCCTCGCCGTCGACCGACGGCCCCGCGCAGGTCGCGACCGATTCGTACCGGCGTGGCTGGGACGCCATCTGGGGACCGCCCCCAAAAAAGCGCCAGCGCCAGGGCCCGCTCAACTAGGCCGTCACGGTCCGCCGTCGGCGCTCCCCATGACTGCCGCCCGGAGCGCGCCCCCCTCGATCCGCGCGATCTCGTCGGCGGAGAGCGCGCGCCGATACAGCACCACCTCGTCCAGCTGGCCGGGGATCTGCTCCGAGACCGCGAAGTTGGTGCCGTTCCCGTTGCCGCCGACGACGACCGGGGTGGTGTCACTGGCGAGCGGCCCGCTCACCGTCCCGACGTTCACCTGGACGCCGTTCAGGTAGAGCCGCGTGGTGGTTCCGTCGTAGGTACCGGCCAGGTGGGCCCAGGTCTGCAGCGGCACGACGTCGCTGGCCACGATGTCGAGCTGATTGGGCATGTTGTTGGTGGTGGGCGTGATGAAGAGCCCGGGATTCTGCGCGCCGGTCAGCGACAGGTGGTAGTACTGCCCGAAGCCGTTCCCGATCTGCCGCGAGATGACCGTCGCGTATTGGTTGACCGCGCCGTCGAGGTAGATCCAGCCCGCCACGGTGATCTGGTCGGTGACCGAGTCGATGGAGGTCGAGTCCGGGACGCTGACGTACCCCTTGGCCTGCGCCGCGAGGGCGCCCCCCTCGGGCCCGGCCGCCACCCAGGCCATCGTCATCGAGGGGTCGAGCCCGACCAGCGTGCCGTCGTTTCCCCACGGCGACGAGTCACGGACCGCCGTGCTCCCCGGCGGATCGTTGAGGCGCCAGAAGCCGACCAGCCCGTCGAGCAGGCCGGTCGCGCAGCCGGGCCCGCCGCCGTCGGGACAGGAGACGGGATCGACGACCAGCAACGTCCGCGTGGAGCATCCGCCGGCGACCAGCGCCAGCGCCGTCAGGCCCAGGACATCGGCGCAGAACCCGCGGACATTGACGTCAGAACCTGGCAAGCAATCCCCCGTGCACGAATAGCGTAGCGCCATCCAGGTGGGCGGCCTGGGAAGAACCGATCTGGACGTTCACCGTCGGACGGAAGAGCAGCGCCTCGGCCTCGACCACGGCCGAGAGGCGCGAGGCCAGCGCGAACGCCAGGCCCCCGCCCGCGGCGACGAGGCCGGTGACCGCGTGCGCGTCGCGGGCTGCGACCGACGGCGTGGCGCTGGTCCCCTGGGCGCTGATCTCCTGCCAGCCGACCCCGGCTGTCACCAGGGGCTCTACCCTCTGCCCGGCCCGGAAATACCGGATCGCCGCCAGGGTCATGACGAAACGTTCGATCCGGGCGCTCCCCTCCGATCGCATCACCTGGGCGCCGGGGCCGAGCCCGGCCGCGGAGAGGCGCAGGCCGAGCGCGGCCGGACGCCCCAGCGTGACCGCCAGCCGCGGCAACACCAGCGCCGGGCTGTCCCCGAAGTCTTGCGCAACACCCGCGCCGACGTCGACCGCCACGAACGGCTCCCGCGGCGGCGCGGGCCGGGGTGCGACGACCACCGGAGGCGCAGCCGGGGGCCGGGTCTCGACGGCGGGCGAGGCCGGCGCCGCGGCGGCCCCCGGCGGTCCCGCGTCGGCCAGGGCGAGGAGCTGAATCTGGATGGCTGTCGCCAGCGCCATTGCCCGGGCCATGTCGCTGCAGCTCTCTCGCCGCGATGCGAACGTTCGCTCTCCCTCCCATTCGTCCTTGGCGTCCCGCCACTCGACCCGGCCCCCCAGCCGCCCGCCGGCGAGAAACAGCCGGACCACCAGCCGGCGCGGCGCGGTCTCGCGGAACGGATCGCGCCCGAGCTGCCGGACGATCTGCCGCTCGAAGTCAGCCCCGCTGGGACAGTCGGCGAGCGCCGGGTCGGCCTGATAGTCGAGCGAGACGAGCACCGGGATGTCCGCCCGGGCGGGCCTGGCGGCCGGAAAGATCCCCAGCCAGACGAGCGCCGCGCCCAAGAGAAGAGATCGAGGCGCCCAGCCGTCCACGGTGCCGCTACATTACGACGCCTCGACGGGAAACTGCAGCCTGGCCGTCGGTGTAGGGTTGTCGGCTACCCGACCGGGATGTCGAAGTGGTGCACGTCCTCGCGCGTCCCGAGCGACTCGTAGAGGCGGATGGCCGGCGGGTCGGTGCGATCGGCCTGGACGAACATCACGTAGGCGCCGCGTTCCTTGGCGAGCTTCCCGAGCGCGCGAATGAGCGCGGTGGCGATCCCCTGCCGGCGGTGCGTTTCTGCGACGGCGAGGTCGTAGAGGTAGACCTCGCTGCGCGCCTGTTCGAGCTTCTCGAGCTCATAGGCGACGAGACCGCCCACCACCTTCGCGCCGTCGAGCGCCACCAGCACGAGCATCTGCGGCTTCGCCAAGAGGCGCTCCAGGTAATCGTCAGGGGGCGGGCGTCGCTCGTAGGTGTCGGGCTCGCCGAACGCCACGCCGAACATGGTGTTGAGCGCGCGGCAGAGCGGCAGATCGGCGGCGGTGAGCTGCTTGAGGGTGGTGGCCACGCGAAAACGCTAGCACGCGGCGACCGACCGAGACGCCGCGATCAGCCCGGCGGCGGCGCGGCCGTGATCTCGAACAGGTCGACGCCGTACACGTTCTGCGCGTACTGGAACGTGTAGGACCCGGCCGCCGGCTGCGCGGTGGTCTCGTAGTAGCAAAGCTCTGCGGAGTCGCGCAGCGTGACCCACTGGGCCTCCGTCGGATTCGGCGGCATGCCCATCGCCAGCCAGGCGCGGTACGAGTTGGCGTGGGCGACGTCGACGGCGTACTGGCGGATCCGGATCGACCCCGTGAACGGCAGGTGGCCGAGGGTCATCGAGACGACGGTCGACTGGGTCGGATCGGCCGCGCCCCCGGTCACGTGGTTGTAGACCAGCACCTGCACGGCCGTCCCGCCGGTGGTGAGGGTGGCCGCCGCGCCGACGCCGTCGCCGGTCGCCCCGCCGCTGACCGCGAGCTGCTGGTCGCCCATCATGTGCAGGAGCCGGAACGCGTTGAAGGCCGGCTTGGCCACGTCGTACGACTCGGGGATCTTCGGATCGCCCTTGAGCAGGAGGCCGAAGTTCCCCCCCCGGTACGCCGTGGCGTTCCCGGTGGGGATCTCCTCGTAGAGGTCGGACAGCGCCCAGTAGCCGTACGAGGCGGGCGGCGCGGTGGTGGTGTCGCTGCCGAGCAGCGCGACCGCCTTGGCGATGTAGCTCGGGCCGACCTCGTTGTCGCGCGAGACGTCCGGCTTGTAGCTGGGGCCGAACTCGTCGTTGAACACCGGCCCGGTGAACGTCTTCCCGGCGACGACCGTCCCGGCGATGGTGGTCATCAGGCTGTCGTGGAAGGCGACGGCGCCGGCCACGTCGGCGATCGTGCCGTTGTCGTCGTCCGCGTAGCGGTGGTAGGTGAGGAAGTCGAGCTTGGCGCCGCTGTTGGTCGAGCCGATGATCAGCTTCTGGATGAGCCCGGGCGACTCGCCCGACGAGCCGGCGGGGCCTCCCACCCGCACCTGCGGATCGGCGGCGGTGAGGCCGGCGACGGTGTTCTTGTAGAGCTCGAAGTAACCGTCGTCGCCCAGCGAGTACATCCAGGACGGCTCATTCCAGATCTCGAAGTACCAGGCGCGCACCTCGTCAGCGCCGTAGCGCTCCTCGAGGTGGGTCACAAAGGCGGTCATGAGCGCCGTCCACTTGCTCCAGTCGTCGGCGACGCCGGTCGCCGGGGTGACGGCGGCGGGGGGGCTGATATTGGGCGAGGCGTAGTCGTACCAGAGCAGGTTGAGCGTCGCGGCCGCGGAGGTGTCCGAGGCGAGCGCCACCGGCGTGAAGCTGACCTCGACCAGCGGGCGCATCCCGGCGGCCAGGATGGCGTCCTCGATGGCGTCGATGCTCGACCAGTCGTAGAGCGGCCCGCCCGCCGGATCCTCGCTGTAGACCGCGTTGTCGTCGTCGAACAGGGCGTGGAAGCGCACGTACTGGAAGCCGGCCTGGGCGTGCGCCTTGCGGAGCGCGTTCTGGATGTTGCGCCCATACGCGGTGCAGAGGACGGTGTGCGCGTGATCGGAGGCGACCGTCTTCTCGTAGAAGCGGTTCCACGGCCGCACCACGGCGCCCACGTCGACGGTCAGCGCGGCGGCGGCTGCCGTGGTCGGCGCCGCGGGTGGCGCGTCGGCACAAGCCGCGGGCGCGGGCGGCGGCGTCCAGGGCTGCGGGTCCGAACAGGCCTTGACCGGGTGGTCGTCGGGGGCG
>DASYEX010000175.1:0-6892 GCA_036498765.1 Polyangia bacterium | reverse complement strand
ACAAACAGTAGCTTGACGGTGGAGGAATTACCGTGCCAGAGCACGAGCCCGAACGCGAGTTGACGCCCCGACAGATCGTCGCCGAGCTGGACCGCGACATTGTCGGCCAGGCCGACGCCAAGCGGGCCGTGGCCATTGCTCTGCGCAACCGCTGGCGGCGCAGGCAACTGGCCGATGATCTGCGGGCCCAGGTCACTCCCAAGAATATCATGCTCATCGGCCCGACCGGCGTGGGCAAGACCGAGATCGCGCGCCGGCTCGCCAAGCTGGCGGGCGCGCCGTTCGTCAAGGTCGAGGCCTCGAAGTTCACCGAGGTGGGCTACGTGGGGCGCGATGTCGACTCGATGGTGCGCGACCTTGCCGAGACCGCGGTGTCGATGCTGCGTGACGAGGAGCGCGAGCGCCTGCGCCCGCGCGCGCGGGAGAACGCCGAGGAGCGTCTGCTCGACGTGCTCTTGCCGCCCACGCCGCGCCCGCGCCCGCCCTCCAACATCGGCCCCTCGACGACGTTGCCGCCGATGTCGACCGCGGCGCCCGAGCCGCCCGCCGACAACGCCACCCGCGAGAGCCTGCGCAAGCTGATGCGCGAGGGGAAGCTCGACGACAAGATGGTCGAGATCGACACCGCCGACTCACCGCAGTCGTTCGTCGATGTCTTCTCCGGCACCGGGATGGAAGAGATGGTGCTGAACCTGCGCGACATGCTGCCGCAGGGGTCGCGCAAGACCAAGCGGCGCCGGTTGCCCTTGCCCGAGGCGCTGGAGGCGCTGACCGACGAGGAGGCCAACAAGCTGATCGACGTCGAGCGGCTGCAGAAGGACGCCATCCGCCGCGCCGAGCAGTCCGGCATCATCTTCATCGACGAGATCGACAAGGTGGCCGGTCGCGAGGGGGGCGGGCACGGCCCCGACGTCTCGCGCGAGGGCGTCCAGCGCGATCTCCTCCCCATCGTCGAGGGCTCGACGGTCTCGACCAAGTACGGCCCGCTCAAGACCGATCACGTCCTGTTCATCGCCGCCGGCGCCTTTCACGTCGCCAAGCCCAAGGACATGATCCCCGAGCTGCAGGGGCGGTTCCCCATCCGCGTCGAGCTCGAGTCGCTGTCGGATCAGGACTTCGTCCGCATCCTGACCGAGCCGGAGAACGCGCTCACCAAGCAGTACATCGCGCTTCTGGCGACGGAGAAGGTGACGCTGGAGATCCACGACGACGCCGTCGCGGAGATCGCCCGCATCGCCACCTCGGTCAACGCGCGCATGGAGAACATCGGCGCGCGCCGCCTCCACACCATCATGGAGCGCGTGCTCGACGATCTGGCGTTCGAGGCGCCGGCGCTCGGTGCGACGACCATTCCGATCACCGCCGCCTACGTCCGCGAGCGCCTCGACGGGATCCTCAAGGACGAGGATCTCTCTCAGTACATCCTCTAGCCCGTCGCGCTACCGCCGGACCCGACCGCCGCCGCGCGCCGGCGCGGAGCGGGCCGGCGCGGAATGGTAAGCAGGCGCCCCAGGACGAGCGGCGGGCGCCGGTCCGCGGGCCGCGGGCGCACCGCGGAAGCCCTCGTTCGCGCGCATCGGCGCGCCCCCGCGTGCGGGCGCTCCGTGCCAACCAGCGGCGCCCGGCGTGCGGCGCCACCCTTCGTTGTGAGCGGGCGCCGTGCGCCAGGCGCCCGGCGCGACCGACGGACGCGCCCGCCAGGCGCCGACCGGCGCGCGGCCGCGGTAGCCGTAGCCATACGCCCGGTTACCGCCCGGCCCCCGCCAGTACGGACGGTAGAAGACCGCCCGCCCGCCCGCGAAGACGAAGCGCGGGCCGACGAACAGGTAGGCGGCGTCCGCCGGCGCCCAGTAGCCGGCGTCCCAGCTCCACTCGAAGCCGGTCCAGTCCCAGTACCCGCCGACCCAGGCATACCCGTAGCCCGGCGCCGGCGGCTGGTACTCGGGAATGGGATCGGGCGGCGGTGTGGTCGGGTAGACCTCTCCCTGGTCTGCCGCGACCGGCGCGCCGGCCGGGTCGACGTAGGCCGGCGGCGGAGGCTGGGGTCCGACGTAGCAGCCCGACGCGGCCAAAGCCGTGCCCAGCGACAAGGTGCCTACCAACCAAAGGCCTCGATTCATTGGTGTTCTCCTCATGGGACGTTGGCCTACAGGATCCTCCTAAGCCACGATCAACACCTAAGCAAGGGCAGTGCCGGCGGAAGCGCCCGATCGGCGCGGGGATGGATGTTCTTGACCCCGCGCGGTGTGGCGTCTAAACAACGCGAGACCATGGAGATCGTTTTCTCCGGGATTCAGCCCTCGGGCGAGCTGCACCTCGGCAACTACCTCGGCGCGGTGCGGAGCTGGGTGTCGCTCCAGGACCAGTTCCGCTGCTTCTACTGCATCGTCGACTACCACGCGATCACGCAGTCCTACGATCCCGCGGCGATGCCGGCTCGCGCTCGCGCGATGGCGGTCGAGCTGCTCGCCTGTGGCATCGACCCGGACAAGGCGACGCTGTTCATCCAGTCGGAGGTCCCCGAGCACACGGAGCTCTGCTGGGCGCTCGCCTCGGTGGCGCCGCACGGCGAGCTCGAGCGGATGACGCAGTTCAAGGACAAGTCATTGCACCAGCCGCAGAACGTGAACGCTGGGCTGTTCCTCTATCCGGTGCTCCAGGCGGCCGACATCCTGCTCTACGGCGCGACGCGCGTCCCGGTCGGCGAGGACCAGCGGCAGCACCTGGAGCTCGCGCGGGAGATCGTCCGCCGCTTCAACGCCAGGTTCGGCGACACCTTCGCCGAGCCGCAGCCGCTGTTCTCGACGACGCCCAAGATCTTGGGGCTGGACGGGCAGGCCAAGATGTCGAAGAGCCTCGGCAACACCATCGCCTTGGCCGAGACCGACGCGGCGATCTGGGACAAGCTGCGCACGGCGGCCACCGATCCGGCGCGCGTCAGGCGGACCGACCCCGGCACGCCCGAGAAGTGCAACATCTATACGCTGCACAAGTTCTTCTCTAGCGCCGAGCGGCAGGCGGCGGTGCACACGGGCTGCACCACGGCGGGAATCGGTTGCATGGACTGCAAGAAGTGGCTGCTCGAAGGGGTGAAGGCCGAGCTCGGGCAGATCCGCGCGCGCGCCGAGGCGCTGCGGGCCGATCCGGCGAGGGTCGACGCGATCCTGGCGCGCGGCGCCGCGGAGGCGCGCAAGGTCGCGGGCCTCACCATGCAGCGGGTGCGCGAGCGGATGGGCCTGCGCGCGGCCGGCGCATGAAGCGCGCGGCCCTGGCGCTCGCCGCCTGGCTCGCGGCGACCTCACTCGGCTGCGGCGGCCGCGACGACGGCTCCAGCCCCGAGGCCGCGGTGCGGTCGCTCATCGCCAGCGCGCGGGCCGGCGATCGTACGGCCGTCTACGACCGGCTGGGACCGCACACGCGCGCGCACGTCGAGGCGTTGCTGGTCGCCACCCACCGCACCGGCGGCGCGCGCATGCTGGCCCCTTCGGACCTGGTGGCCGTGGGTTGGCTGCCGCCCGCCTGGGAGCCTGCAGGGACGCGGGTCGTCCGCCGCGACGGCGACGAGGCTGACGTGGAGGTCTTCTCGGCGACGGGCGAGCGCCAGTCCGTCCACGTGGTGCGCGAAGGACGGAGCTGGAAGGTCGAGCTACCGATCAGATGACGTTCCGGCCGACGACGTTCCGGCTGATGACGCCGGTGACGGGCGGGGCGGGCGGGCAGGAGTCGTCCGGACCTGAGTCTGGTCGCCGCCCGAGAGGTCGGCGTCCGAGAGCTCGATGATGGCGTCGTCCAGATGAAGGTCCGCCATCTTGATGCCCGGGTCGGTGTCGGCGAACGCGTCGCGCACCGGGCCCCGACGCTCGCCCACCCGCCGCTCGCGTGGGAAGATGCGCTGGTCGACCTTGCCCTCTCGCCTGTCGTCGTCCCGACGGTCTCTTCGCAGGGCGTGGCGAAGGTCTTCGACGGTCGGCGGAAGCTCGGCGAGGCGCATCACTTGGGCCGCGCAGCCGTGGCAGAAGGGGAGGCTACGACCCTGGAGCTCCACCAGCTTGAGCTGGGCGCGGCGTTTCTCCGCGCACACGACGCAGGAGGCGCCACGCCCCACCGGCCGCGACTCCGCCCAGCGCGTGTAGCAGCCCCAGCACCGCCCCCGGCGCAATTCGGTCACGGCCGCCCCGCAGACGCCGCACGGCAGCGTCGCGCGTTCGACTTCAACGCTCATGGACCCAGTAGAACGCTGGGCGCGCAAGGGCGCAAAAAATTTCCTCGTTTCGGCCTGGTGCCGCGCCGCGACAGACCCTCCCGGGCCGGTTCTCAATCGGTTAGGATTCAGGCCTTCATGCCGCTTCCCTTCGCCGCCCGTGCGCCCATTTTCCTGATCGGCTTCATGGGCTCGGGGAAGACGACGGTGGGCGGCCTTCTGGCCACGCGGCTCGGGCGGATCTTCGCGGATCTGGACGACCTCATCGTGGAGGCGGCGGGCCTCTCCATCCCCGAGATCTTTGCCCGCGAAGGAGAAGCCGGGTTTCGGCGGCGCGAAACGGAGGCTCTGCGCGCGGCGGCGGCGGGCCGCGGGACGGTCGTCGCGACGGGGGGCGGGGCCGCCTGCCGCGAAGAGAACCTGGCGCTCATGCTCGCGTCCGGCCGGGTCGTCGCGCTCGAGGTGTCGGCGGCCGAGGCGGTGCGCCGGACCGGCCGCCGCTCGGGACGCCCGCTGCTCGACGGCAGCGCCGATCCGCTGATCGCCGCCGCGGAGCTCCTGGCCAAGCGGCAGGCGTTCTACGCGCGTGCGCACCTGCGGATCGACACGGCGGATCTGACCCCCAAAGAGGCCGGGCAGGCGATCGTCGCGGGGCTGGGGCTCGAGACCGCGACCCGAAGGGCGGGCAAGCAGGCGTGAGCGCCACGATCATCCCCGTCGAGCTGGGCGCGCGTCGCTACGACGTGCAGATCGGGACCTTCTCGCCCGAGCTCTGCGCCGAGGTGCTGGCGGTCGCGTTCGGAGAGCCGACGACCGGCGTCGCGTTGCTGGTCGACGGCGGGCTGGCGGGGCATCCGCGGGTGGCGGCGCTGGTCGCCGCGCTCGCCGAGCGGCTCCCCAACGTGGCGCGCCTCGATCTGCCGGCCGGCGAGGCCAGCAAGAACCTCTCCCAGATCGAACGGACGGCCGAGTGGCTGGCCGCGCAGGGCTACGATCGCCGGGGCGCGATCGTGGGCATTGGCGGCGGCGCGACCACCGACCACGCCGGGTTCGCCGCCGCGGTGTACCTGCGCGGGATCCAGTTCGCCACCGTCCCGACCACGCTGCTGGCGATGGTCGACGCCTCCGTCGGCGGCAAGACCGGGGTCGACCTCGGGGCGGGGAAGAACCTGGTCGGCGCGTTCCACCAGCCGCGCGCCGTGATCGCCGACCTCGGTTTTCTCGACTCGCTGCCGGTGCGCGAGCAGGCGGCCGGCCTCGCCGAGGTGGTCAAGTGCGGCTTCATCGCCGATCCCGAGATCCTGGCGCTGCTCGAGGGGAGTGGCCCGGCGCTGGCGGCGCCGCTCGTCCACGAGCTGGTGGCGCGCGCCGTGCGTGTGAAGGCGGAGGTGGTGGCCGAGGACGAGACCGAGTCCGGCCGGCGCGCCATCCTCAACTTCGGCCACACCGTCGGCCACGCGCTGGAGGCCGCCTCGGGCTACGGCCTCCTGCACGGCGAAGCGGTGGCGCTGGGAATGATCGCGGCGCTGGAGCTGGGCGCTGCGCTGGAGGTAAACCCGCGCGCGCTGG
Source organism: Polyangia bacterium (assembly GCA_036498765.1). Taxonomy (GTDB): domain Bacteria; phylum Myxococcota_A; class Polyangia; order Fen-1088; family Fen-1088; genus JADGRB01. The sequence goes on along the minus strand of DASYEX010000175.1, from coordinate 1,122 downwards.
CCCAGCGGGCGGTGGCGCTGCTGGCGCGGCTGGCGCTGCCGGTCGATCTGGCGCGGCGCCTCGGCGCCGACGTCTGGACCCGGATCACCGTCGACAAGAAGCGCCGCGGGAGCACCATCCGCTTCGTCCTTTGCCCGGAACCGGGAAAGACGGTGCTGCGAGACTTGACTCCGCGGCAGATCGCGGCGGGGCTGGGAAGCCCGGAAGCTTGACCGTCGATTGGCGAGCGAGTACAAGCCCCAAGGCGACCATGGCGAGTCCTTTTCGCGAAAGCATCGTGAAGCTGCTGGACGGCATCGACGGCGGGGTGGCCTGCGTCCTCATGGGGTTCGACGGCATCACCGTCGACACCTACACGAGGCCGGGCGCCGACGAGGCACCCGACATCCAGACCCTCTCGATGGAGTTCGCCCACCTCATCGCGCAGGCGCGCCGGACGCTCGACTCGGTCGAGGCCGGTACGCTGGAAGAATTCACCCTCAAGACCGACAAGCTGACGCTGGTGGTGCGGCTGCTCAACAGCGAGTACTTCCTGGCTTGCGCCATCCTGCCCGCCGCCAGCCAGGGGCGCGCGCGCTACCTGATGCGCCTCACCGCGCCCGGCCTCCGCGCCGACCTGTAAGGACCCCAGTTCATGGCCAAAAAAGACAGCAAGGAGAAGGGATCGGCCCGGGCGTTGAAGGTGGTAGGACCGTCGGGCAACGGCGACACCGGGAACGGCGTCGAATTCGAGGCGGTGCGGGCGCTGGCGCGCATCGCGACCGAGTTCGATCTCGAAGAGATCGAAGTGAACGGCGCCGGCCACCTGCGGGTGCGGCGCGGCGGGGTCGTGCGCGAGGGCGCGGGGGCGCCCCCGGCGCCGATCACCCGACCGATCGCGCTGACGCCTCCCGTGGATGCCAAGCCATCCGAGGCGGGGACGTTCGTCAGCTCGCCCTTCGTCGGAACGTTCTACCGCGCGCCGTCGCCCGAAACGCCCTCGTTCGTCGAGGTCGGTCAGACCGTCCGCAAGGGACAAGTGGTCTGCATCGTCGAGGCGATGAAGCTGATGAACGAGATCGAGGCCGAAGCCGACGGCAAGGTCGAGGAGATCCTGGTGAAGAACGGCGAGCACGTCGAGTA
>DASYEX010000174.1:0-9840 GCA_036498765.1 Polyangia bacterium | reverse complement strand
GCCGACAACGTCGGAGCGCCTCGGCTATCCGACGCAAAAACCGATCGCGCTGCTTGAACGAATCATCAAGGCATCGTCGAACGAGGGCGATCTGATCCTGGATCCATTCTGTGGATGCGGGACTGCGGTTGATGCCGCGGAGAGATTGGGCCGAAGATGGATCGGTATCGACATAACCCATCTCTCCATCGGAGTCATCGAACAGCGCATGAGGGTGCGCCATCCAGGCGTGCTTTATGATGTCCGCGGACTACCCGAGGACGCCGCGAGCGCGAGCAAATTGGCAGCCGAGGATAAGTTCGGATTTCAGGCGTGGGCAGTCTTGAAAATAGCTGCGCGCCCAATGGGTCTCGACATGGCCGGACGTGCCAAACGGGGCGCGGATCAGGGACTGGATGGAATGTTGAGCTTCGCGCAGAACGCGGACGGTAAGGATGTCCAGAACATGATCGTTTCGGTAAAGGGCGGCGGCGCTGGTGCAGGCGATGTGAGAGATCTGCTCGGAGCCGTCACGACGAGCGCCCACAAGTCCGTGATGGGTATCTTGATCACTGCGGGCGAGCCGACCAAGCCCATGCGCGACGCCGCGCTCGACGCAGGCACATGGTACTCGAAGACCTGGGGCAAGGAGTACCGGCGTATTCAGATACTTTCAGTCGCTGACCTTTTTAAAGGCGAAACGCCAAGTCACCCAGGGCGCAACGTTACGTTTGCGATTGCCGAGACAGCAGCGAAGGACGAGGAGCAGATCGTAATGCCTGGCATGGGGGTCGACGGCTTGTCGCCCGAGATGGCCAAGCGTCAGCGACGCCATCCAAAACGCTCCTCAAGCACGGACACGACTTCGAAAATCGCGACATCGACCAAGAAGTCATCAGCGTCCAAGATCAAGCGCGCTTCGCGCCAATAGCTAACAGCTACTTAACAGCTACTAAACAGCTACTTCCCTAGACCAGGCAGTAACCCGGCGGCCCGCAAGGCGAGCTGGCGTAGCCACTGCGATAGCTCCAGGCCTTCGCGCGCTGCCGCCGCCACCATTGCCGCTTTCTGAGCGGCAGATACGCGCATCCGCACGACGTCATCCTTCGTCGGCCGCGTTATTTTCGATGGCAGGGCGTGCCCGTGCATCTTGGGAGATCTCATCGTGTGTCACAAAGTAGCCTCGTTGTAGCTACACGTCAACTGCTCCTTCGGCTTGGCCGTGGTCTACGATGTAGCTACGCGGTCTCCCATGAATACGACGGACGCTGTGCCACAACCTTTCGTGCGTCGCACATGCGACGCGGGAATTCGGGATCGACCCGGTCTTCGCCGCTCGAGCGGCTTGATGGGGCGCACCGCACCTCGACGCGCAGGAACAGGAGAACGTGCGGACGGCGTTACGCTTCCTGCACGCCCGGCTGGGCACCTGGATCGCCGTGGCCAGGGCGGTAAACATTAAGCGGGCGACTGTCAGACGGATGCGCGCGTGACGGCGGTCGAGCTAGGTTCTATGTCGCGCGCAAGATGCCGGCCACGGTGGGTGTGCCCATCGCCGAGATTCGATCCCGGAAGTTTCTACCGGTCAGTGCGTGTTCACGATGCGGGCAGGAGGCGAAATAGTTCATGACGCGCCTTGCCATGGCCGATACTAGTGACCAAGGTACGGATTGACCGAAAAATCAAAGAGTGCGAACCATCGGTCTGGGGGAAGGGGAAAGGGGACATGATCACCGCACTCGAAACCGCAAAATATCTCCTGACTCTCGACGATCCCGAAGACGGGGATCTCACCTCCAACCTCAAGCTCCAAAAGCTTCTGTACTACGCCCAGGGCGTGCATCTAGCGCTACACAGTCGCCCACTGTTCGGCGAGCGGATCGAGGCATGGAAGCACGGTCCTGTGTGCCCGCCAGTTTATGGCCGCTTCAAGGCGTACGCGTCCACGCCAATCCCGCGTCCGGCGGGGTTCGATCCGTCGACGCTTCCGAAGCCGGCGCGCGCGACCGTGACCGATGTCCATCGCGTCTATGGTCAGTTTTCGGCGTGGCGTCTTCGCGAGATGACGCACAACGAGCCACCCTGGAAGAGCACCTATCGTGATGGCGCGATGGGCCTCGTCATCTCGCACGAGGCGATGAAGAAATATTTCCTCACCTGCCTCAGGTGAAGAAGTTCCTTAAGCCGCCGAAGGCGCAAGGCGGCCAACTTCTTCAAGCGCCTACCACCGAAGGTGCTGGCAATACGAATGCCATGCATCCGACGTTCTGCCTGCGGGACCTTTGGAACCTGGATGCGTGTGAGACCTCCGAACAGGCGGCTCTCGCGAAGAAGATGCGCACTCTGGCCCAGCAGACATGGAGCGAGCTCCATTCGCGCGGCTGCCACAAGGGAGGTTGCGAGCCGATTCCGGTGAAACAGCTCAAGGGCGTTAAGCTACCTCCGCTCCCTCAGGGGGTAGAGTCGGTCCTGGTGTTCCGTTTCGACGGGAACAAGCCCATGTTGGGGCTTCGTCAGGGATCGACCTTCCGCGTGTTCCATCTCGATCGCGACTTCACCGCCTATGACCATGGCAGTTGACGAACGGATCCGGCCCGCGCGCCGAGCTGTCCGAGAATTCCCGCCGCTGCCCGAGAATTAGCGCCGGTTTTCATTTTGTTGGGCAAAGCCGGTGCGGCTGTGCCCGTCGTCGCTCACGCGATTACGCGGAGGCGAAGCCGTGGAGAAGGGCCAAACCGGCGGTCTGGCTCTTTTCCGGGTGGAACTGGGTCCCGAACACCGGCCCCCGCCGGACGGCAGCACAGAACGGCGCCCCGTGCTCGCTGGTGAGCGCCACGTCCTCCGGCCGCGCCGGGTCGGGGTAGTAGCTGTGCACGAAGTAGTAGAACGCGCCCTCCGCCGCGTCGCCGGCCGCTGGCCCGCGCCGGGTCTGGTTCCAGCCCATGTGCGGGATCTTGAGCCCGGGGCGATCGACGAACCGCCGCACGCGGCCGGGCAGCACGCCCAGCCCCAATGCCTCGGGGTTCTCGTCGCTGCGTTCGAACAGAAGCTGCATCCCGATGCAGATCCCGAAGAACGGCCGCCCGCTCGCCAGAAACGCGCCGATCGCCTGGCGGAGCGCGCCGCCGTCGCGATCGAGCGCGGCCGCGCAGGCGCCGAAGGCCCCCTGGCCGGGGACCACCAGCTTGTCGGCGCCGGCCACCACGGCGGCGTCGGCGCTCACGATCGCCTGCGCGCCCACGGCGGTGAGCGCCTTCTCGACGCTCCGCAGGTTTCCGCTCCCCAGATCGGCGACGACGATGCGGCCCAAGCTCGCTGGTCCACTCACGTCGTGAGCGTCCCCTTCGTCGACGGGACGCCGACCACGCGCGGGTCGAGCCGCGCGGCCGCGCTGGTGGCGCGCGCGAACGCTTTGAACAGGGCCTCGATCATGTGGTGGGCGTTCTCGCCGTAACGGATCTCGAGGTGCAGGTTGCAGAGCGCCGTCGAGACGAACCCGCCGAAGAACTCACGGCCGAGCTCCACGTCGAACGTGCCGACCGTCCGCCCTTTGAGCGCGTCGGCCAGGTAGACGAACGCCGCGCGGCCGCTGAAGTCGACGGCCGCCGACACGAGCGCCTCATCCATGGGAATCGTCGCGTCGCCGTAGCGGGCGATGCCGCTCCGGTCGCCGAGCGCCTCGCGAAAGGCCTGCCCGAGGCAGATTCCCACGTCCTCGATCAGGTGGTGCGGGTCGACCTCCACGTCTCCGGTGGCGTCGATCTGCAGATCGTAAAGACCGTGGCGCGCGACCGCCTCCAACATGTGGTTGAAGAACGGCACCGGCGTCGCGATCCGGCGCTGCCCCGACCCATCGAGGGCCAGTGTCAGCTCGATGGCCGTCTCGTTGGTGTTGCGCTTGATGGTCGCTCGACGCGTCATGGGCGCGAAATCTTACCGTGGCGGGGCAGCGGCGCAAATCCGACGCGCACGGCGCGAAGCCTTCGACGGCGGCGAGGCTTCGTCAGGCGGTCTCGGCGGTCGCAGGCGGTCGCAGGTGGTCGCAGGTGGTCGGCAGAAAGGCCAGATCTTGTGCAATGTTCAAGGAATCCACGACACCGCGCGATATACTCGAAGACCCCCTTGACCAAGCGCGGTCGCAGCCCGGTCCTCGGGTACAACCACAACCTCCGTTACGGCGGGCGCACGTTCCACGTCCAGACGGAGGACTCGGGCCAGGGCTATGCGCGCCTCTACACCCACCTCTTCTACGAGGGGACGATCCTCTCCTCGAAGAAGCAGGAGTACGACCCCGAGTCGCCCGAGGACGCGGTCCGCTCGCTGATGCAGAAGCTCCACAAGGCGATGATCAAGGAGCTGACGCACAAGGAGCACGACGCGCGCATCGGCGCGTTCTTCATCGCGCGCGGCGAGCCGGCGATGCTGGAGGATCGCGCGGCGCCGGTGCTCGTCGAGGTCGCCCCGGCGCCCGCAGTGGCCGCTCCCGCGGCGGCTCCAGTGATGGCCGAGGCGGTGGCGGCCGTGGCCGCGGCGCCGAGCGCGCCCGCGCCGTCGCCTCCCAAGATGATGCCCAAGCCGGTGGTGGTGGTGCAGCCGACGGTGCTCAAGCGATCGCCGGTGCAGGTCTCGAACCCGGCGGACGGCGTGGTCGTGCGGCGCAACGTCGTCATCAACGTCGGGGCCGGCCAGCCGCCGGTCCAGGGGACCATCAACCCGGCGCCCGCGGCGCCGGCGCCGGCACCGGCCACGCGTCCGCGCGCGGGCGCCCACTACGCCGTCCGCGACGGCGGCGGCTTCATCGCCGGGAACCGCGCGCGGTCGTCCGGCGCGGAGTCGCAATCGCAGCCGCTCGCCTCGTCGCGCGAGATCCGCATGCCCTGGGAGACCCCCGGTCCGCAGCGGCTCTCGCAGCCGATCGTGGCGGCGGTCCCTTCCTATCCGGCCGCCGACGCGCAGGCGACGGCCGCCGGCGGCAAGATCCGCATGCCCTGGGATCCCCCCGCGCCCGGCGGGGCCGAACCCTTCTCGGGCGAGCTGGTCTCCGACAAGAGCCTCGACGAAGTGATCCTCGAGTACCTCGCCGACGACGGCGAGGGCGAAGAGCGGTGATCATCGCGCTGATCGTCGCGTCGATCGTCGCGTCGATCGCTGACCGTCAGCCGATCCGAGCGACCAGCCCGGCGTCGCCGTCGACGATGACGCGATCGCCGTCGCGGAACGCGGCGGCGGCGCCCGCGGCGCCCACCACGGCCGGGATTCCGCGCTCGCGCGCCTGGACTGCCACGTGATCGAGCGCGCCGCCCGTCTCGACCACCAGCGCCGCCGCCGAGATGAGCGGAAGCTCGGTCGGCAGGATCGTACGCGCCACGATCACCTCCGGCTCGCCGCCGGGGAGGCTTTGCCCGCTGCGCGGCGCATCGGCGGTATCCCAGAGACGGACGCGTCCGACACAGACCCCGCCTGCGCCGGACCGCCCGCGGACCACCCCCGTGGCGCCGCCGGCGACCTCCACGCTCGCGAGCGAGGGGGGCGCGGCGCGGGCGTCGGCGTCCGCCCGGCGGGCCTCGGCCAGGAGACCGGCGATATCTTCGCCTGGGGGGGGGGACTCGCCGCGCGCGAGCGCGCGGACCAGCTCGAGCGGCAGCCAGAAGACATCCTCCGGGCGGGGGAGCAGGCCGCGCGCGACCAGCCGCTCCCCTTCGAGGCGCAGCGACTCGCGGACGCGTGCTTGAGCGCGGGCGTAGATCGCGTCGTCATCTTCGGCTGCGGCGGCAGCGTCGCGCGCCGCCTCGAGCAGCGTCTCCCAGCGCGGCTGCTCCGCCGGCGGGAGATCGGCGCGGATCGCCTCGGCAACGGCTCGCCAGGTACCTCCGTCCCCGGCGGCCGGCGACTGGCCGAGCGTGCGCAACCGATTCTCCAGCAGACCGGGGGCCTCGCGCCAGGTCGGCTCCGCGACGTCCCAGCACGGCGACTCGTCGCCGAAGCGTTCGAGATAAGCGGCCCGCGCATCGTCTCGGGCCGCCGTGTCCGATGCGCACGCGTAGGCCCGGGCCAGCTGCGCGCGTTCGCCCGCGGCCGACGGAACCCCCACGAGCAGCGCCGGCAACCGCGCCGCGGCGTCAGCGCCGCGACCGCGCAGGAAATCGGCCAGCGCGTCGCGCGCGGCCCGCGCGACGGGTTGAAGCACGCCGAACAGCGGCTCGTAGATCGCCAGGAAGGCCTCGAGCGCCTTCTCCAGTGAGTCGAACGAGCGGCGCAGCCGCATCTTGGCCAGCAGCTGAACCGTCAGGAGCGCCCAGGACGGGGATTGCCCCATCGCTTTCTTGTTCGCGGTCGCCGAAGGCTCGTGCCGGTAGAAGAGGTAGCCGCCGACGACCTTCTGCCGAAGGCCGGTGTCGCACGCGCCATCGACCAGCGCGACGAGCCCCGCCTGCGCCGGCGAGAGCGGAAGCGGGTTGTGGGCCGCGTCCCAGCGCCAGCCGAGCAGCTCGGGGGAGGTCGCGCGCGGGGGCCGCGGGCGCCGGTAGGGGCGGAGCTGGAGGAAGGTCACCTCCCGGCCGGTCGCCACCCACTCGATCTCGGCCGGGCCGTGCAGGGCGGTCAGTCGGGTCAGCGCGTCGGCGATGCGGGCGCGCGCCGGCGCGGCGTCGCCGTGGTGGGTGTCGATGAGGGGCGCACCGTGCGAGCTGTCGAGAGCCGCGGTCCCGGCGGCATCTCCCGCGGTGAAGAGGTGAATGAGCACGGCGAAGCCGACGCTGTCGGCGGTCCGGCCGTGGCGGGCGAGATACGCGGCCGCGCCGGGTGCCAGCGCCGAGGCGAGCACCTCGCGCAGCGCGGCCGCCACCTCCGCCGCCGGGACGTCGAGCCTAGAAAGAAACAGGCCGGCGCCCAGCGCTTCAGCGCGATCTTCTATCGCCGCCGACGATCGGACGGCAAAGCGCGCCTCGGGCCGCCCATCGAGCGAGGCCAGGGCGGCCGCCAGCTCTGGCGCGAACCCGATTGGCCAGGGGGCCTGGCGGAGCGCCCGGGCAGCCCCCTCGAGCGCCTCCAGCGCGCCGGGCTCCTCGAGCGACGGCGGGAGCGGCGGCGCGCCCGCCCGCAGCGCCGAGAAGAGCTCGGTCGTCACCGCCAGGGCCGGCGGGACCGGGAGCCCCGCCTGGTCCAAGCTCAGCAGGGAGCGGGCCTTGCCGCCGATCTTGTCGCGCGGCGCTGCCGGATCGAGCCGGACGCAGAAGCTCATGGTAGTTTCCGCCGGCAGATGCGCGGTCCGTTGCTCTCGGGTCCCCTGGGCAGCCAGCCGGCGCTGGAAGCGCTCGTGCGCTGGACCGGCGGCGGACCGGCCGACGCCTCGGCGCCCATTGTCGTGCTCGGTCCGGCCTGGCTGGGCGCGGCACTCGCGCGCGGCGCGCGCACGCTCTTGCTGGTGGAGAGCGAGGCGCGCCCCCAGGCGCTGCGGGCGTTTCGCCGCGCGCGGCGAGAGTCGCGGCCGCTCGACGTCGCGCTGGCTGCGGCCGAGCTGCCGTTCCGGCGCGGCTCGCTCTCCACGGTGGTGGTGGAGAACGTCGCCGGCCTCCAGGCGGCGGAGGCCGAGCGCTGGGTCGCCGGGCTGGTGCCGCTGCTTCGTCCGGGCGGGCGTCTCATCGCCGCCGACGCCACCTCCAGCGACCCGGCGGCGGCACGCGTGGCCGGCGCCTTCCTGGCGGCGGCGCTGACGGACATCGTCCAGGAGTGGCCGCGCGAGGGGGCGGTCATCACCGCAGGTATCGCGCCGGCGGCGGCGGTCGTCGCCGCGCGCTTCGACTTGCCGGTGCTGGCCGCGCCCACAGCGACAGCGTAGCGCAAACGCGCCGTTTGAAAGCGGCGCCGTATAATCCCCGGGCGATGTCGCGGCGGTGGAGCCTCGCGCTCGGCCTGTCGGTGCTGGTCCACCTGGCGCTGATCGGGATGATTCTCGGCGTGGGCGCTCGCCGGTTCACCGGCCCGGTGGACATCGAGATCAGCGGGTTCGACCAGGTGAAGGACCTGCCGCTCGGGGCCCCGGCCGGCGGGCACGGCGCCGGGCACGGTGCGCATCGCCCGCACCACAAGGCCGCGCCCCCGCCCGAGGGGACGATCGCCGCGCGCGCCGACGACCGCGAGAAGCCTGGGCGCCCGTCGCCGATCGAAGATCCCGACGCGCCCGCGCCCACCAACGACCTCGGCGCGTACGGGCCCAAAGGGTCGCGCCTCACCGTGCTCGTGCGGCTCGATCGGCTGCGGGGGACCGACTTCGTGGCGCCGGTCGACGCGCTCCTGCAGCGGCTCCCCGACCGGCGCGATCTGCTCGAAGGGACCGACCTCGATCTGTTTGCCGCGTTCGACGCGCTGCTGATCGCCAGGCCGCACCCGCTCGATCCGTCGGTGACCTTCCTGGCGGCGCGCCACCACCTCGACGACGCCCAGCTGCGGGCGGCCCTGACCCGCGGCGCCAAGGCGACCGATCGGGTGATCGCCTGGCGCACCGAGGGCGGGCGTCCCATCGGCGAGCGACGGCCGCGGCGCGGGCTGCCGCCCGGGACGCCGCCCTGGCGCGACGATCGCCTCATCGTGCTCGCCGCGCCGGGGCTGGCGGTGGTGACGCCGCCGGCGTACCGGGCGCTGCTGCTGGCGCCGCCGAAGCCCGCGCGCCCGCCCGACGGCGGCGCCGGTGAGGACGGTGGCGCGGTGACGGTCGGCGCTGGCGCCGACGGCGGAGCGCCCGACGGCGGCGCGGCGATCGACTGGACCTCGATGCTCTGGCGCATCGACGCCGAGGAGGGGCTGATGCCACCCGACGGCGCGCTGATGGTGAGCGCCGTCGACATCTTCAAGACCAACCACGCGGGCGGCCTGCCGCCCGTGATCTACGGGATGGAGGTCCCCGGGGCGGTGAGCGCGGTGGTCGGACTCGACGACGATCAGGTGTTCTTGGACCTCGACGGCGAGTTCGGCAGCGAAGAGCCGGCCCGCCACTGGGAGACCGAATGGCCGACGATCATCCACAAGATCAGCGTCAATCCGCTGGTTCTGCTGGGCGGCTTCACGCCGCTGCTCGCGCACGCGACGCTGACGCGCGACGCGCGGACCATTCATGTTCATCTGGCCGCGACGCATGACGAAGCGCAGCGGCTGCTCACGCTGGCGCTGCACATGCTGGGCGGTTGAGCGTTACGATGAGGCGATGGCACGCCTCGCTTCGCGGCTGACGATGGCCCTGGCACTCCTCGGTGCCGCTTGTGGGAGTCATGGCGGTTCGGGCGCCGGGAGTGGAAGCGGCGGCCTCGGGGGAGGCGGCTCCGGCGGCGGGGCCACGACGGGCGGCGCGAACGGCACGGCAGGCGCGCGCGGCGCCGGTGGCGCGTCGCCGACGATCGATCTCTGTGCCGGCCTGGTCACCGACAAGCAGCCCCGCCCGATGACGACGCTCGCCAAGCCCGCGCTCGGCGCTCTCGCGACCGACACCGAGTTCGGAACCACCATTCGCCGCATCACGGCCGTCGGCGGCAGCGGCGCGAACGCCTTCATCGTCCCCATGTATTCGACGATCTCCGCCTGGAACGCCGACGAGTCGCTGCTCATCCTTTACGCTGGCGGCGGCGCCGGACACCAGCTCTACGACGGCAAGAGCTACGCGTTCATTCGCCCGCTCGACATCAGCCCGGCCGACGTCGAGCAAGTCTACTGGGACACCGCCGATCCCGATCTCCTCTACTACACCGACGGGGAGGCGTTCATCCGCTATCACGTCAGCACCTCGAAGGGCGATCGCCTGCACGATTTCTCGTCGCTGTGCGGTTCGTCGACGCCAACCAACGGCGACGATCCGATGTTCACCTCCTGGGA
>DASYEX010000173.1:0-5178 GCA_036498765.1 Polyangia bacterium | reverse complement strand
CGTCTACACCGTCGACCAGCACGCCCTCTACGCGGTCGGCCGGCTGCACGCGCTCGGGCGCGGCGATCACGCCGACCAGTTCAAGACGCCGACCGAGACGGCGCGCGAGGTGACGCGGCCGGTGGCGCTGGCGGCCGGGACGCTCCTTCACGACGTCGGCAAGCCGTACGGCAGCCCCCACAGCGAGATCGGCGCCGGGCTGGCGGTCACCATCTGCCGGCGGCTGGGGCTGGAAGAGGACGACATCAAGCGTGTCGACTTCCTGGTCAAGCAACACCTGGTCATGGGGCAGATGTCGCAGCGGCGGGATCTCGACGACATGGGGATGATCTCCGACTTCGCCACCCTGTGCGGCGACGAGGAAAACCTGCGCGAGCTCTACCTGCTCACCTTCTGCGATCTGGCCTCGGTGGCGCCCGACGCCATGTCCAGCTGGAAGGAGACGCTGCTCGGCGAGCTCTACACCCGGACGCTCAAGTTCCTGAGCCGCGGGCCGGATCTGCTGGGCGCGGAGCGGGCCGAGATCGTCGAGCGGCGCCAGAAGCGCGCCGCGGCCATCCTCGAAGAGCCGGAGAAGAACGTCGCGCTCACCTCGCTGTTCGGCGGATTTCCCGATCGCTACTTCGCCGAGAACTCGGCCCTGCGCGTCGCCAAGCACGTTCGCCTCATGCGCGAGCGGCGGGCGCAGGGGAAGAGTGTGCTCGTCGAGGTCTCCCACGAGGAGCGCCTGGGCGTCACCGAGATGGTGCTGGCCGCGCGCGACATTCCGGGCCTGCTCGCCGAGGTGGCCGGCGTGCTCTACGCCAACCGGATCGAGGTCGTCGACGCCGCCATCTACTCGCGCCAGCCGGCCGACGAGGACGAGGAGGCCGAGGCGCTCGACATCTTCCGCGTGCGCGACGGCATGCGCCGCCCGGTGATGGACGAGGGGCGCTGGAAGAAGGTCCGCGAGGACCTCGAGGCGGTGCTCTCCGGCAAGGTCAAGGGCGAGGCGCTGGTGGCGGCCCGGCCGCGCGGGGACTCCATCGCCGCCTGGCGCACGCCGGCCGTCCCCACCGAGGTCAAGCTCGACAACGACGTGAGCCGCGACTTCACCGTCCTGGAGATCGTCACCGAGGATCGTCCCGGCGTCCTCTACAAGATGACGCGCACGCTGTTCACCGAGAACCTGGACATCCACCGCTCGAAGATCGCCACCGAGGCCAACCGGGCCATCGACGTCTTCTACGTGCGCGACAAGGCCAACCTGGTGAAGATCACCGACCCCGAGCGGATGACCCGGCTCAAGAGCACGCTTCTAGACCTGCTCGCCGACGGGTAGACTCGCCGCCCATGACCGCGTTGCCGCTGCTGCTCGTGCTGCTCGCCCAAGGCGCGGAGGGCGGGGGAGCAGCGCCGCTGCTCGACAAGGGGGAGCGCCTCTTCCGCCAAGGGAACACCGCGGGGGCGCTCGCCGCGTTTCAGGACGCCGCCAAGGCCGATCCGCGCGACGCCCGCCCGCACTACCTCTCGGGCGTGGCGCTGGAGAAGAAGGGGGAGGCCGCCGCCGCGACCGCCGAGTACAAAAAGGCCGTCGCCCTCAAGAGCGACTTCGCCGAGGCCCACAACAACCTGGGTGCGCTGCTCATCGCCTCGGGCGATGCGCCGGGGGCGGCGCGCGAGCTCGAGGCCGCCACGCGGGCCAAGCCGGATTACGCCGAGGCGCAGTACAACCTGGGCGTGGCGCGGGACGCGCTCGGCAAGAAGTCCGAGGCGGTCGCCGCGTACAAAGAGGCGGTGCGCCTCAAGCCCGGCGACGCCGGCTATCGCCTGAACCTGGGCGCGGCGCTTCGGCGCACGGGCGACCTTTCGGGCGCGGTGGCGGCGCTCAAGGACGCGACCCGTCTGGCGCCCCGCGATGCGGTCGCCTGGGCCGACCTGGGGATGGTGCTCTCTGACCAGAAGGACCTCGACGGCGCGCAGGCGGCGCTCGACAAGGCGACCAAGCTCAAGCCCGACTTCGCGCTCGGCTGGAATCGCCTAGGGCGCGTAGAGCTCAAACGCGGTCACCTTCCGGCGGCGGTGGCGGCGCAGCAGCGCGCGCGCAAGCTCGATCCCAAGAACGGCGCCTTCGCCGCGGATCTCTGCCGGGCCCACCTCGAAGAGAAGGACGCGGGCAAGGCGGCGGGCGAGTGCCGCGCCGCCGTCGAGCTCGAGCCCAAGAACCCGCTCGCCCACTACGAGCTCTTGAAGGTCCTGGTCGCCAAGGGCGATTGCGCCGAGGCCAAGTCCGAGCTCGGCCGCTTCAAAGGCCTGGGCGTCAAGCCTGAGGCGCAGAAGCAGGCCGACGCCATCGTCGCCAGCTGCAAGAAGCGCTGACGGCGCGGCTGCGGGACCCCGCGATACCTCAGCTTCCGGGATCACTCTCGCCTTGCCGCCGCGGAGGGCGTTCGGCTAATCTCCCGAGATGCTGCCGGACGGTCATCTTCGGGAAGCCCTCACCTTCGACGATGTCCTCTTGGTCCCGGCCGAGAGCGACGTGGTCCCCAAGGACGTCGAGGTGCGGACCCACCTGACGCCGGGGATTGGGCTGGCGATGCCCATCGTTTCTTCGGCGATGGACACGGTGACCGAGGCGGCCACCGCCATCTGCATGGCGCGCGACGGCGGCATCGGCATCGTCCACAAGAACTTCTCCATCCCCGAGCAGGCGCTGGAGATCACCAAGGTCAAGAAGGCGGAGAGCGGCGTGGTCGTCAACCCGGTCACCGTCGGGCCGGACCAGAAGCTGGCCGCGGCGCTCGAGCTGATGAAGCGGCACGAGATCTCGGGGCTCCCGGTGGTGGCGGCCGACGGGCGCCCGGTCGGGATCCTCACCAACCGCGACGTGCGGTTCGAGCGGAACCTCGACCAGCCGGTCAGCGCGATGATGACCAGGAAGCTCATCACCATCGCCGAGGGGACCAGCGTCGAGAGCGCCAAGGAGCTGCTGCACAAGAACCGCATCGAGAAGCTCTTGGTGATCGATGGCGGCGGGTACCTCAAGGGCCTCGTCACCATCAAGGACATCGAGAAGGCGCAGGCACACCCGACGGCCGCCAAGGACGACTTCGGCCGGCTGCGCGTCGGGGCGGCGGTCGGCGTGGGGTCCGATCGCGACGAGCGCGTCGACGCGCTCCTCAAGGCCGGCGCCGACGTCATCTGCATCGACACCGCGCACGGTCACTCGCGCGCCGTCATTCAGGCGGTCGCCGACGTGCGCAAGAACTTCCCCAAGGCGCAGATCATCGCCGGCAACGTGGCGACCGGCGAGGCGGCGCTGGCGCTGGCCAAGGCGGGCGCCGACGCGATCAAGGTCGGCATCGGCCCGGGGTCGATCTGCACGACACGCGTCGTGGCGGGCGTGGGCGTCCCGCAGATCACCGCCATCACCGACTGCGCCAAGGCGGTCGCCTCGATGAACGTCAACATCGTGGCCGACGGCGGCATCAAGTACTCGGGCGACGTGGCCAAGGCCATCGCCGCCGGCGCCAACAGCGTCATGATCGGCAGCCTGTTCGCCGGCACCGACGAGGCGCCGGGCGAAATCATCCTCTATCAGGGGCGCAGCTACAAAGTTTACCGGGGGATGGGCTCGCTCGGCGCCATGCGCGCGGGCAGCCGCGACCGTTACTTCCAGAGTGAAGTGACCAGCGACGCCAAGCTGGTGCCCGAAGGGATCGAAGGGCGCGTCCCCTACCGCGGGCCGCTGTCGCAGTCGCTTTATCAGCTCATCGGCGGGCTCAAGTCGGGGATGGGCTACACCGGCTGCCGCACCATCGAGGAGCTGCGCACCAAGGCGCGCTTCGTGCGCGCGACGGCGATGGGCCTCCGCGAGTCGCACGTGCACGACGTCATCATCACCAAGGAAGCCCCCAACTACCGCGTGGAGCAGTGATCGCCCAGTGACCGCCAGACGTGACCTGATCCTGATCCTCGATTTCGGCGGCCAGTACACCCAGCTCATCGCGCGGCGGGTGCGCGAGCAGAACGTCTACTCCGAGATCCATCCGTTCAATCTGCCGCTGGCCAAGATCCGCGAGCTCGCGCCGCGCGGGATCATCCTCTCGGGCGGTCCGGCGTCGTGCTACGCGGCGGACGCCCCGAAGATCAGCGGCGAGGTCTACGAGCTGGGCGTGCCGATCCTCGGGATCTGCTACGGCACGCAGCTGACGGCGCTGCAGCTCGGCGGCAAGGTCGTGGCGGCAGAGCGACGGGAGTACGGCCGCGCGACGGTGAAGATCAAGGAGACCGGCGATCTCTTCCACGGCTTCACCGTCGGTGAGGAGATCCCGGTCTGGATGTCGCACGGCGATCGCATCGACGCGCTCCCGCCCGGGTTCGCGCTGGTGGGCGAGAGCGCCAACTGCCCGGCGGCGGCGGTGGCGGCGCCGGCGCGCAAGTTCTGGGGCGTGCAGTTCCACCCCGAGGTGGCCCACACGCCGCGCGGGACGGAGATCCTGGCCAACTTCCTGTTCCGGATCTGCCAGGCCGAGCCGAGCTGGACGATGGCCGGCTTCGCCGGCGAGGCCGTCGCCGCGGTGACGGCCAAGGTCGGCACCGCGGGGCGCGCGGTCTGCGGCCTCTCGGGCGGCGTCGATTCGTCGGTGGCGGCGGCGCTGGTGCTCAAGGCCATGGGGTCCCGCCTCACCTGCATCTTCGTCGACACGGGGCTGCAGCGCGCCGGCGAGGCGGCGCAGGTCGAGTCGCTGTTTCGCGACGCCTTCAAGGCCGACCTGCGCGTCGTCGACGCCAGCGAGCGGTTCTTGACCAAGCTCGGCGGCGTCACCGACCCCGAGCAGAAGCGGAAGATCATCGGGCGCGAGTTCATCGCCCTCTTCGAGGAGGAAGCCCAAAAGATCAAAGGGTCAGTGGGCGGCGCCGAGTTCCTGGTGCAGGGGACGCTTTATCCGGACGTCATCGAGTCGGTGTCGTTCAAGGGACCGTCGGCGACGATCAAATCGCACCACAACGTGGGCGGCCTCCCCGAGCGGATGCACCTCAAATTGATCGAGCCCTTGCGCGAGCTCTTCAAGGACGAAGTGCGCGCCCTGGGCGCCGAGCTGGGGCTCCCCCGCCACGTCCTCTGGCGGCAGCCGTTCCCGGGGCCGGGGCTCGCGGTGCGCGTGCTGGGCGAGGTGACGCGGGCGCGCTGCGACG
>DASYEX010000172.1:0-10426 GCA_036498765.1 Polyangia bacterium | reverse complement strand
GCAAGGATTGGTTCGCCTTCGTTTACGACCAGGGGACGGGCCTGTCGCGCCCGGATCTGGTCACCTACTTCAGCGACACCAGCTCGTTCGTTGAGGCGGCGTTCAATTTCGAGAACACCAACCAGTTCGGCGCGATCGGCTTCGACCTCACGCAGGAGATCGACATCCAGTATCTGTCGGTCGTCGAGGGGCTCTCCACCCCGATGTGGAGCCTCCCGGACGTCTCGTTCGAGACGCCGACCGGTGACGGCGCCTGCCTCTACGCCACCTACTACCAGGATGGCACGTACTTCGGGACTGCCTCGCCCGTCTCCTATCCCTGCAACAACAACTTCGGGCCGGGACGCGCCTTCAAAATCAACTTCCGGGTCGAGCCCCAGAACTTCACGGTCCAGCCCGGGATGGGGCCCGGGGCCGTCTCGGTGTCATCGATCGGCATGATCCCGTTCTGAGCCGACGCCGACGTCGATCTCGCCCAGATCTAGCCCGCGTCGTCGCCGCTCAGGGCCCGCTGCACCGTCTGGGCGAGCGCGTCCATGCCGTAGGGCTTGCCCAGCCAGGTGACCCCTTTGCGGACCGCCAGCTCCGCGCGCTCGTTCGGGGCGTGGCCGCTGACGACGATCACCTTCTGCGCCGGAAACAGCCGCTGGATCTGCTCGATCACCTGCAGGCCGTCGAGCGACTCGCCGAGCAGCATGTCGATGATGACCAGGTCGAACGGGCTCTGCCCGGAGGCAGCCGCGCGGCTGAACGTCTCATAGGCGCGCAGCCCGCTGTCCATCACCTCGACGTCGTACCCCAGGCGAACGAGCACGCGGCGGCCCGTGCGCAGCTGGATCGCCTCGTCGTCGACGATGAGGATGCGGGCGGTTCCGCGCGGCGCCGCCACCTCCCGATCCCCGGTCTCCGCCCCCTCGACGAGCGGGAAGTAGAGGGAGATGGTCGTTCCCACGTCGGGCGTGCTGGCGACGTCGATGAAGCCGTCGTGCTCCTTGACGACACCGTGGACGATGGAGAGCCCGAGACCCGAGCCGGAGGTCTCCTTCGCGCGTTTCTTGCTGAAGAAGGGCTCGAACACCTGACCGAGCTCGTGCGGCTCGATGCCGCAGCCGTCGTCGGAAACGGAGAGCATCGCGTAGTGGCCGGCCGGGACCGTCTCGTACCCGACGCGCGGCTCGGGGACGTCAATCCGGGCGCTCTTGACCACCACTTCACCGTTGCCGCCGATCGCCTCCACCGCGTTGCGAATCAGGTTGTCGACCGCGCGGGCCAGCTGCGACTCCGAGCCCTGGACGACGAGCGGTGTCGGGCTCAGATCGGCGATCAGGCTGACGCGCGACTTGCCCTCCTCGACGAAGCGCAGCGAGCTGTTGGCCCACCCCGATTTGATGACCCGGTTGAGATCGACGTTCTCCTTGGCCATCCGCCCCTGCCGCCCCAGCGTCAGGAGGTCCTTGATCGTCTGGGCGGCCCGCAGCGCGGCGACCTTGATGGCCGCGACGTCGGCGCGCAGGTCGCGGGCGGTCTCGCCCAGCCCCTCGATCTCGCCGACCTGCCCCAGGATGACGTCGGGCAATGCGACCAGCGGTCCGAGCGCGTTATTGAGATCGTGCGCGACGCCGCCGGCGAGCACGCTCAGGGCCTCCATGCGCTTGGTCGCCGCCAGCCGCTCCTGCACGCTCCGCTCGTGCAGCATGCTGGTCCGCACCAGCTCTTCGCGCAGCCGGATGCTCTTGAGGGCGGCCGCGATCTCGTTGCGAAACGCCGCGTAGCCGTTGATCCCGTCGGAGTAGCTGAAGGCGATCACGCCCAGCAGCTGATTCTCGAAGGCCAGCGGCAGCACCAGGAAGGTCTCCCGCGTGTCGTCGCGCAGCGCGCCGGGCGGGAGCAGCTCGGTGGCCGGGTACTCCGCGCCGTCGCACTTGACCAGCTCGCCCCCGCGCAGACACATCACCGGTCGCAGCAGGTCCCGGGCCGCGCCCGGCACGCAAGCCAGGTAGGCCGTGCGGACGCCCGCGCTGGGGAGCCCCTTGACCAGCGCGTCCCGCAGCGACGCCAGATCGAAGGCGATCGACGCCTGCTCGCCCACGCCCAGCAGCCGCAGGTAGTTGTCGTCGAGCAGCAGGCGGTGCTGCATCTGGCTGGTGGTGTTGGAGACGGCGACCAGGTTGAGCCCGTCGAACAGCAGGCGCTCGACCTCCAGGCTGGCCAGCCCCCGCAGCTCGTCGCGCAGGTAGCAGATCGCGCTGTGGAGCATCCGCTGCCGCTCGTTGTCGGCGCCGGCGTTGTCGAGCAGACCGACGATGGCCTGATGAAACGCCTCGCGCCGGCCGCCCGCCTCGGCGCGAAGCCCGTCGAGGAGGCGCGCCGCGGCGGCGCTTCCGCTGGAGAAGGCCGTCCCCAGCAGCCCCGCCAGCACGGGCCACAACAGCTCGAGGCGATCGGCGAGCGAGCCCCTCTCGGTCGAACGCGGCAGCGGCGTGATCGGATCTCGCCGGTAGGCCTCGTAGCCGCAACCGCAACTTTGACGGCGCACGAAGCGCGCCGCGACCTGCGTGCTCGCCGCCACCGGGCGCCCGGCCCGCTGCTCCTCGATCGCGCGCACCGCCCACTCGGCGACCTGCTCGAACGGCTGCGCCACGGTCGTCAGCGGCGGGTCCCCCAGGCGCGCCAGCAGCAGGTCGTCGAAGCCCGTCACCCGAACGTCCTGCGGGACGTGCCGGCCCCGGCGGCGGAGTACGTCGATGGCGCCGGTCGCCATCTCGTCGTTGGCCGTCACGACCGCGTCCAGCTCGACGCCCTGGGCGAGGATCTCCTCCATCGCGACCTTGGCCGAGTTCGTGCGGAAGGAGCCCGAGGCCGTGAGCCGGGGATCGAACGCGATCCCGTGGCGGGCCAGGACGGCACGGTAGGCGTTGAAGCGGACCTCCGCCTCCGGGTTCTTGGGGGTGCCGGCCAGAAAGGCGATCTTGCGGCAGCCGTGATCGCGGATGAGGTGCTCGACCGCCGCCTCCATCCCGGGCCGATTGTCGAGCACCAGGCTGGGCACGCCCGGCAGCTCGATGCCGACGCTGCACATCGTGGTGCGGCCGAACCGCTCGACGAGCCGGGCCACACTCCCGGCGCCGCCGTACGTCGAAAGCAGCGAGGAGATCACGATGAGGCCGTCGGCCGAGCGGGGCCCGAGCAGGTCGTAGATGGTGTTGTCGGCAGCGTCGAGCGGCTGCGGCGCCTCCACCGGCCCGCCATAGACCAGCAATAGATGATGGCCGGCCTCGCGACACTTGGCCGAGATGGCGTCGCGGAGCTGCGCTTCGTATCCGCCGCTGAAGGCGTTCAGGTGGTCGAGCAGCACCGCGATGCGCAGCCGGTGCCGGGACGTTTCGCTCGGCGTCTGGGCCTCCTCCGCGCTCATGGACAGCGTTCCAGAGAGGGGAATCGGCAGATTGTGCGGGATCTTATGGGCAGGTGCTCCTGGCCACGCGCCATCGCCGCGAGCTCAGCCGCCCGCGACACCCGCTCATCCATCGGCACCCTTCTAACCATCGGCCACAGCTCCAACCAGAGAAGCGACCCCGTCAACTCCCTGGCGCCGGACCGCGCCCGACCAGAGGGGAGCGCCCGCCCGCCCGACACCTGGGCCGATTATCGCAGAAAATCGAGGAAGATCGCCGCGCGCGTCGCGTTTCGTCGAGGTGCCAGATCGGCTATCCTCGCCGCCCCGTGACCAATCGCTTGAGTTCCAGAGGATGGGTGACCGCGCTCGTCGTCGCGCTCGCGCTCGCGCTCGGCGCGCCGCGGGTTTCGGCGGCCACCGATGCACGCGAGCTGAAGGCGCGCGAAGACTTCGCGGCGGGCCGGTTTCAGGAAGCGCTCGATATCTTTGCGCGCCTCTACGCCGAGTCGCTGCACCCGAACTACCTGCGCAACATCGCCCGCTGCTACCAGAAGCTGGGGCAGCCCGATCGCGCCATCGACAGCTTCCGCGACTACCTGCAGAAGGCCAAGGACGTCACGCCCGACGAGAAGAAAGAGATCGACGGCTACATCAAAGAGATGGAGGACCTGAAGCGGGAGAAAGAAGCGGCGCAACCGGCAGCCGCGCCTCCGCCCCTTCCGGCCGCGCCGGAGCCCCAACCCGCAGCCTCGAGCGCAGCGGCGGTGGTGGTCAACACCCCGCCCACGGAATCTGCGCCCGCCGAGAGCCCCATCTATACGAAGTGGTGGTTCTGGACGTTGATCGGCGGCGCCGCCATCGCGGCCGGCGTGGGGATCGCCGCCGCGACCGGGGCCTTCACCAAGACGCAGAACGCGCCCTGTAGCCCCCCGACGATGTGTCCATGATGAACAGCCAGAACAACGAAAATCTCGCGACGCGGAAATGGCGCCTGGCCTCCGGCCCGGCGATGTGCGGCCTGGCGGCGCTCGCCGTCGCCGCGGCCTGCACCGACAAGGGCGAAGGGCTCGTCGTGGTGCAGCTCTCCTCGAGCCAGCCGATCGTCCACGCGACCGTGGTGGTCGCCTCGCCGGCCAATACCTCCTCGGTCCTCGGCGTGGCCACCGCCAGCTGGCCCGCGGAGCAGCCGCTGCAGCTCGGGGTCTACGTCCCCAAGAACGTCTCGGGCAGCGTCGACATCGTCGCCTGCGGGTTCGACGGCGCCGGAAACCTGATCGCCTCGTCCCCCAACGATCTCGCGACGTACATGACGAACGTCCAGCCCGGGGCCGCCTCGGCACCGCTGGCGATCATGATGATGCCCGGCTTCAACCCCACGCTCTGTGCCTCGCTGGAGGGGACGGGCGGACACGGCGGCAGCAGCGGGCTGGGCGGCGGCGCCGCGGGCAGCGGCGCCTCGGGCGGCAGCAACGGGTCGGGCGGCGCGGCCGGTGGGATGGCCGGCGTGCCCGGAACCGGCGGGACGGCCGGCGCCGGCGGAAAAGGTGGCGCGGGCGGCGCGCCGGGGACCGGCGGGATGGCCGGCGCCGGCGGTGCCAAGGGCGGAGCCGGCGGCGGCGGAGCGGCCGGAACCGGGATGGCGGGCGCGGGCGGGAGCGGCAGCTGGCAGACCGCGACCAAAGTTGCCGCGGACGCGACCAACGGCGCGACGTTCCCCTCCGTGGCGGTCGACCCCAGCGGCAACGCGGTGGTCGTCTACGAGGACGGCGACCAGATCTGGACCGCTTACTACACCGCGGCCACGGCCAGCTGGGGCGCCCCGGCCGCGATCGACGCGCGCGGCAGCGTCACCAGCAAGCCCTCGGTTGCGGTCGACAAGAACGGCCACTACCTGGCGGTGTGGGGCCTGCAGATCAACTCGTCACTTTCGGGGATCTGGCAGAGCACGTCGACCAACGGCAAGACCTGGTCGACACCCATCTCGATCTCCCGGACCTGGGATTTTGGCCCGGTGCTCGCGATGAACGCCAACGGCGCGGCAGTGGTCGCGTGGAGCGAGGAGCTGGCCGACGGCAGCAACACGGTCATGGCGGAGGCCTCCGTCCGTTCGGCGACCGACGGCACCTGGTCGGCGCCGGTGGTCATGCTGGTGGCCGCCAGCGGCGACGACAGCGACCGCGACCCTGCCGTCGCCATCGACGGAAACGGGAACGCCTTCGTCGGGTGGTCGCAAAGCGACGGCAGCACCGGCGCCAGCGCCGACTACGGCAGCCTCTGGATGCGGCAGTACACGGCCGGCGCCGGTTGGAACGCCGCCGGCCTCTTCGAGTCCTACAACGATCAGAGCGCCTACAACATCGGCATCGCGGCCAACAGCAGCGGCAACGCCATCGCCACTTACGCGCAAGTCACGAACTCGAACCCCGCCAGGCTCCAGATCTGGGCGCGCCGCTACAGCGCCTTGACCTCGACCTTCGACACTACCCCCTCGATGGTGGCCCAAGCGAACGAGATCGAGAACATCTTCGCGCCGTCGGTGACGCTCGACGAGTCGAGCAACGCCACCGTGGCCTGGGCGGCGCTGACCTCGGTCGGCTACAACGTCTACACCAGCCGAGCCGGCCTCACCGACCCGGCCTGGCCGACCACGCCGATGGCGATGGAGACCGACGACGTCGCGATGTCCGACAATCCGGAGGACGTCACCGCCCGGGTCACCGACCCGATCGTGCGCAACGATCCGGCCGGCAACGTGACGCTGGTCTGGCGCAAGCGGTTCAGCGGTGCGCGCTTCGATCTCGTCAGCCGCCGCTACAGCGCCGCCACCGGAAGCTGGGGTCCGCAAGTCCTGCTGGAGAACGACACCACCAACAGCGTCCTCTGGCCGACCCTGGCGGTCGGAACCAACGGCACTGCGGTGACCGCCTGGTACTTCGACAACGTCTTCGAGGTCTGGGCCGCCGTCTGGCATTAGATCAGGAACCCTGGGAGGGTTCCTGCGACCTCCCGCGATGAGGTCTGCCGGGCAAAGCCCGTCCGACCTCGACGCGATACGATCTACCTCGCGAACCGCGACCTACCTCCCGACCCCCGAGCTACCTCGCGACCTCCTCGAGGCTATCGATCTCGCGGGGCTGAAAACCTGGTAGGGTCCGGCGCCATGAGCAAACGGAACCGACCGACCACCGCCGCCCAGGCCGCCCACCGCCAGCGCCGGCACGAGTATCGCAGCGCCTACAACTCGCCCGAGGGGAAGGCCGCGCGCGCCGCCGCCGCCAAGACCGGCGGCACCGCCAAGCCCGCGGCGAAACCGGCCGCCAAGCTGGCCGCCGCGCCGAAGCCGGCCGCCGCGCCGAAGCCGACGCCGACACCGACACCGGGATAGCCGGTACCGCGATGGGCGCGGCGCGGCGCGCCAACGCCTGTCGCCGGTGGCCGATTTCGGCTATCCTTTGTTGCTCGTTTTCGGGCCCCCGCCCGACTCTGCAGCCCAGAACTTAGGAGGACCCCATGCGCCGATCCGTCGTTCGCTTTCTTCTTGGTTCTCTCTTCGCCTTCGGCTGCGCGACGCCGGCCACCCAGGGGAACCCCGGCAGCGGCGGCAATGGCCAGAGCTCCGGCAGCGGCGGCAACTCCAGCTCCGGCAACGGCGGCAACTCCAGCTCCAGTGGCGGCAGCTCCAGCTCCGGTAACGGCGGCAGCTCCAGCTCCGGGGGGAACACGCAGGTCACCGGCAACGGCGGCAGCAGCTCCAGCGGGTCGGGCGGATCGTCCACCAGCAGCTGCACGCCCAATGCGTCGCAGCTGATCAATTCGGCCGGCTGGAACTGCGACCTCAGCACCTCGATCGAGATCCAGGGCGCCGTCTACGGCTACACCGACGGCTCGTCGTGCGCGAGCCCGCAGCCCTCGAACATCTGCGGCTCGGGAGGGTGCTGCATCAGCGGCACCACCGTCGTCGATTCGACCAACGCCAAGTGGGGCTGCGGGATCGGTATGGAGCTCAATGACTCCGGCGGTACCAGCCCGGTCAAGAGCCAGTATGCGGGCCCGGTCAGCTGCTTCATGATCACCCTCACCGGATCGAGCGGTGGCAACGAGGTGCGCATCGGCTTC
This sequence comes from Polyangia bacterium, assembly GCA_036498765.1. Taxonomy (GTDB): domain Bacteria; phylum Myxococcota_A; class Polyangia; order Fen-1088; family Fen-1088; genus JADGRB01. The sequence continues at coordinate 2,913 of DASYEX010000172.1, read as the reverse complement.
ACGCAGAAGGCGGACAACTCGAACAGCGTGGCGCCGTTCGTCTCGATCGCCGCGTTCACCAGCGGTTGGTCGGGGCCGATCTGCTTCAGCGACGCCACCTGCCCGTCGTGGGCGACCGCCGCCCAGTGCGCCAAGCCCACCGCGATGGGGACGCCGTACGACATGCAGATCCAGGTCTCGGCCGGTCAGACGACCAGCAGCGTCGGCACCTACAACGTCTGCGTGAGCAGCATCGTGCCGATGGGCGGCAGCAGCTCGACCGGCACCGGTGGCTCGGGCGGCGGCGGCACGTGCACCTCGCCCAGCGGCAAGGGGACGATCACCGATCAGTTCGGCACCGCCACCGTCAACTGCGGCAGCAAGGAGTACATCGTCCAGAACAACGAGTGGGGTTCGACCGCCGGACAGACCATCACCTACGGGTCGGGCGCGAACTTCCAGGTGACGGTGCAGAAGGGGACCGGCTCGGGCAACAACCCGGAGGGCTTCCCCTCGGTCTTCACCGGCGCCAACTCGAACCACGACACCGGCTCGTCCAGCGGGCTCCCTCTCTCGGTCAGCCAGATCAAGAAGGGCGGCGTCATGACCAGCATGACCTGGGCCGCCAACGGCGCCACCGGCGACTACAACGCGACCTACGACGTCTGGTTCAGCACCGGCGGGAAAGAAGCGACCACCTCCTCGCCGAGCGGCGGCTACCTGATGGTCTGGTACCACAAGCCGACCAACGCCCAGCCGATCGGCAGCCAGATCGCCTCGACGACGCTCGACGGGCAGAACTGGAACGTCTGGTACGGCACGAACAGCGGCAACGGCAAACCGTGCGTCTCGTACGTGGCGCAGACGAGCATCAGCACGCTCTCCTACAGCCTGGGCGACTTCATCCAGGACGCCGTCACGCGCGGCTACGTCCAGAACAGCTGGGCGCTGACCAACGTCTTCGGCGGGTTCGAGATCTGGAACGGCGGCATCGGCCTCGCCGTGACGGACTTCTCGGTCAACGTGCCGTAGTCGCGCCGGGCGCGAAGTCGGCGTCCTCGAACGCATCGTCGAGGAACATCACCTCGGGCGCGGCGGGGACGTCGCGCAGGATCCCGATCTGGATCTGATTCGGATCGCCGCCCCACAGCGTCTGGGCGGCGCCGTGGGCGACGACCTGCTTCTGGTCGAACCAGACGTCGACCGCGCCGCGCGCGGCATCCGCCGACCACCGGCCGCAGATGGCGACCTGGTGCCAGACGTTCGGCGTCACCGCGGCGGGCGCCGACCAGTGAACGTGCTCGGCGGGCAGGCGGGTAACGAAGGCGACGCCCTGACCGCGGACCTCGACGCTCATGATCTGGCGGTAGCTCGGGTACGACTCGAAGTAGCCGATCTGGTGGCGCGCCTCGGAGAGCGCCGACGGCAAGAAGAAGCGCCACGCGAAGCAGCTCCGCGTTCCTTCGGCGAACGTCGCGCGCGGTGGCTTGCATTGAACCTCGACGCGGTTGAGGCCGTTCGGCCAGAGATCGCGCGTCGTGATCTCGACCCGTCCCGCGTGCTTCCCGGCGGCGACCGGCGCGTCGACGACCGATAGGCCGCGCGGGTTGAGCAGGTAGCTCCATTGCGAGAGATCGGCGGTCTCGAAATCGCCGCGCCAGCGCGGCGTGGTGGCGATCTTGCCGGGCCGGGGACTGGGCGCCGCGCAGCCGCCTGCGGCGAAGAAGAGGAGAGCGAGCCGAACCGCACCGTTCACCCGGCGGATTGTATTTGATCCGCCCTGTCGTGAACCGTCCTCACGGCGCCGGCCGGCGGAAGAAGCGCGGCCCGGGCGTGACCAGCCAGGTGGCGGCCGGATCTCCACCCACGACGGTGTTGGTCTGATCTTGCGTCGTGGCGTGCGTCGCCGCCGGGACGTCCGTCTGCAGCGTCCAGCTCGTCCCGTCGAAGTGCGCCACGTCCGTGCCCGCGGCCCAGAGATCGTCGTCCGCCCGCCCCCACAGCGAGGCCATGAAGACGTCGTTCATCGACGTCCCCTGGATCGTGACCGGCTGCGGGAAAGGCGAGTCCGTGCCGAGGAATGGAACGAGGGTCCCGCTGAACTGCGCGCCGGCCGCCAGCCAGAGCGTGCTCCCCGAGCGCCAGATGTCGTAAATGTCGTAGACGCCGGCGCCGAACGCCGTCCAGGTGGTGCCGTCGAAATGGCGGACGTCGGCCGGATCCATCGTGTTGCCGACCTGGTCGCTGCCGTCCGAGACCCAGATGCTGTCCGGCGCGTCGATCCAGATGTCGTGGAATTGAAAGGCGATGGCAGCGCTCGCCGGGTAGTCGGGGCTGTCGAAGTTGTACCCGGTCCAGGTCCCGCCCACCCAGTGCAAGACGTTCTCCCACTCGTTGAACCAGACGTCCGTCGGCGACACCGCCCGCACCCGGACCAGCGTCGCCACCGTCGGCGCGCCGAAGATCCGCGGCGTGAGCTGGACCTTGCTCATCCAGCTGCTGTCGGAAACCGTCCAGGACTGCCCGGTGCCGTGCACGATGACGGCGCCGCCGGCGGCCCACAGATCGCCCGGACCGGTGCCGTGAACGCTGGCCGTGCGCGCCGAGGCGTCGATCGGCACCGACAGCTCTTGGGTCCAGCAGCCCTTGTTGAAGCGCACGACGCGCAGCTGGTTTCCCGCCACGCCCGCGGCGGTGACGCCGGCGAACAGGATGTCGTCTGCGCCGACGGCGAACGAGTCGGTGACCGTCATCCCCGCGTCGGCCGCGCGGGCCGCGATCTCGCTCCAGGTACCCGCGGTCGAGATGAACGGACAGGTGCCGGGCGCGCCGCCCAAACCCAAACCGGCGGCGCCGGCTACCCCGGTGCCGGCGCCGCCGGTCGTTCCCCCGCCCCCGCCGCCACCGCCGCCCGCCACGCCGCCGCCCGTCGAA
>DASYEX010000171.1:0-19060 GCA_036498765.1 Polyangia bacterium | reverse complement strand
CCGACCAGCCGCCGCCACAGTGATCGCGCGCCTGCCCTAGGTCGCCTCCGTGTTGAAACGGCGCCTCGTGGTGAATTGCTCGGGTGGTTGCCGCCGTGACGGTCTAACCGCATGGCCGCCGTATCCGCGCGTCCGACGAGCGCGGCCTGAACGTCTAACCGCGCGGATACGGCGCCGGCGAACCGGGCGGCGCCGATTCGAACGCCCCAGTAGGTCAGCGCGGACGCAGTTCACAGACAATACCGGCGGACCTTGTCGCAGAACGTGGAGCGCGCGACCGACAACGCCCGCGCCGCCCGCCGACGGCTTCCGGCGTTGTCGCGCAACGCCCAGGCGAAGACGTCGCGCTCGATCTCTTCGAACCGCCGCCCGCGGATCCGGATCGCGTCCTCGGGAGGTAGCGCCGCGACCGATCCCGCGTCGGCCAGCCGAAAGGGGACCGGGGGCGGCAGCTCGAGGAGATCGACCGTGATGCGACCGTCGTCCCGCCCGCGCGCCAGGATCGCCGCCCGCCTGATCACGTTGCGCAGCTCGCGCACGTTCCCCGGCCAGTCGGCGGCCGCGAGCGCGGCCAGCGCCGTCGCCTCGAGGTGGCGCGGCCCGACCTCGCTCTCCATCTCGCGCAGGAAATGCGTGGCGAGGAGCGCGACGTCGCCGCGCCGTTCGCGCAAGGGCGGAAGCCGCAGGCAGATGCCCGCCAGGCGGTAGTAGAGATCGGCGCGGAAGTTGCGCCGCTGGACCTCGCCCTCGAGGTCGCGCAAGGTCATCGCCACGACGCGTACGCGCGCCGTGACCTCGCCCGAGCCGCCGACCCGCCGCAGTCGGCCCGACTCGAGCACGCGCAGGAGCTTCGGCTGCAGGTCGAGGGGGAGCTCGCCGATCTCGTCGAGCACCAGCGTGCCGCCGGAAGCCTCCTCGAACCAGCCGGCGCGCCGGCCCGCCGCCCCGGTGAAGGCGCCCCGCTCGTGACCGAACAGCTCGCTCTCGGCGAGCTCGCGCGGCAGCGCGCCGCAGTTCACCGCCACGAAGGGCCCGCCCGGGTTGGGCCCGAGGTCGTGCAGCACGCGCGCCACCAGCTCCTTGCCGGTGCCGCTCTCGCCCGTCACCAGCACCGGCGTCGCCGTCGGCGCCACCAGCATCGCCCGCCCGAGCGCCGCCCGCAGCGCCGGATCTTCCCCCACGATCCCGCCGAGGGCGTTTGTCTTTTCCTCGCCACGCATCGGGAGCCTTGTCGGCGCCACCCCCGCCGTGGTTGCGTCATCCAGTCGAGAGTTCTACGCGCCCAGACCGACCCAAGCCTCGCCGCTCTCGCCGATCTCCTTCTTCCAGATCGGCGCGCGCAGCTTGAGGCGATCGATCGCCGCGCGGCAGGCCTCGAACGCCGGTGCGCGGTGCATGGCCGCCGCCGCGATGGCCACCGCCGTGTCGCCCACCGCCAGCGCCCCCGTGCGGTGGTGGATGGCGACCCGCACGCCCGGCTGCTCGCGCTCGATCTCCTCGGCGATCTCCCGGAGAACCGCCTCGGCCATCTCGCGGTAGGCCTCGTACTCGAGCCGCACGACGTCGGGCAGGTGGTGGCCGCGCCGCCGGACGATGCCGGCGAAGGTCACCACCGCGCCCGCGTCACCGCCGGCGACAGCCTCGACGACCGCATCGATCGTCACCGCTTCGGGCGAGATGCGGATCGGCGGCGCGGGCGCCCCCCCGGCGACCGGCGGCAGCAGCGCCAGCTCGTCACCCTCGGCCAGCGGCTGGGCGTCCGGCGCGACGCTCCGGTTGACCGCGATCTGGACCAGCGGCAGCAGCGCCGCCACTGACGGGTGGCGCGCCGCGATCGCCGCCCGCGCGTCGCCGACCGTGGCGCCCCGCTCGAGCTCGACCGTCTCCTGGTCGAGCCGCGCCCGCTCGCGCAGCACCGCGAAATACAGAACCTCGACCTTCATCGGCGGGTAGAGTATGCGGGCGCGAGCGCCGCGGCAAAACTACGAAAAACGCCTGAAATCACGCTCGCCGGTATCAGTTATTCACAGGTAAAGTCAAATAACGGCGGACACGTAGCTATTTTGCGCCCGACCGCGCTGGTTGATAGGCTTTTGTCCGCTCAACCGAGGGAGCATGCTGATAGCGAGGCCCACTTGAAGCGTCCTTCGACGTCCCCCTCTGGCGCTCATTCCATTTCCGGCGCTCCGTCGATTGCCCACCGCCAACTTTCCCTGTTCGGTGCGGAGCCCGCGCCGCCCACGGGGGTCCGAACCCGCTCGGAGCGCGCGCTCCGCCGCGAGGCCCCCGGCCGCGAGGTCCGCCTGGCCCTCACCCAAGAACAGGCAGAGGAACAGGCGACCGACCAGATGGCCGCGGCGCTGGCGCTCTACCTGCCGCCCGGCAAGACGCTGGAGCTGCGCCTCACCAACAACCACTACAGCATGATCGCGGTGCGCCGGAAGTCGGACGGCTATCGGCTGCGCCTGCACCAGATGTTCGTGGGCGCCGAGCCGCGCGTGGTGCGCGCGTTGGCCCGCTATGTGGTCCACAACGACCGGCGCGCCTCGACGCTGCTCGGCGAGTACATCGAGCAGCACCAGCACATCATTCGCCAGCAGACGCGCCGCCCGCGCAACCTGACCGTACGGACGGCGGGCCGCCACCACGACCTGCAGGCGATCTTCGACCGCCTCAACGTCCAGTGGTTCGGCGGCGTCCTGGAGGCGCGCATCACCTGGGGGCCGGTTGCCTCGCAGCGGCAGCGGCGGCGGTCGATCAAGATGGGGAGCTTCGCCGTCGAGGATCGCGTCATCCGCATCCACCCCGCGCTGGACCAGGCCTGCGTCCCCGACTACTTCGTCTCCTGGATCGTCTTCCACGAGATGCTGCACGGCAAGCACGAGATCAAGCGCGAGAACGGCCGCCGCCGCTTCCACACGCCCGAGTTCCTCGCCGAGGAGCGCCAGTTCCCCGAGTTCGAGCGCGCCTGCGCCTGGGAGAAGGCGAACCTGGATCGGCTGCTGCGGCCGTAGGGGGCGCGGGAAACGGGCGTCGCAACCGCACGAAGGCGGCTGCGGCCGTCGGCGGCTGACCGGCTTGCCGTTTTCGTCGACGCCCTACGGATGCGTCCGGACCGGTGAGTGCCGGGACGCGGACACCGAGGCCCAGAAGCGGCCCCGGCGCCGTCCTTTCCGGTCCGCGAGCTCCGCCTCCGGGATAACCGCGGCCTCAGCCCGACGGCTCGCCGCCCGGAACACCCGCGCCGTCATCGCCGGCGTCGCCACGTCAGCAGCAAGCCGACGTGTGTTGGCCCGTCCGGCCGGCGGACACCTGGCCGGGGTCCGGCCGGGGCAACGAAGGGAGCTTGTGAGAGTGAGAGTAAGAGTGAGAGTCGAAAACGCCGAAGCGAGCGTGCTCGGAGCGCGCACGGGCGCCTGGAGCGCCGCTTCGGCGCGGCGGTGGGGCTTGGCCCGGCGGTTGCTGCTGGCGGATTCCCATGAAATGGCCTCGGCTCCTGCTCGCGCTCCTTTTCACGTCCACCGGTTGGTCCTCGGCTTGCTCGTGGATCTTCGTCAAGCCGCTGCCCGACCGGTACGAGCGCGGCGATTTCGCAGATTGCACGACCAACGCCGCCGCGCCCGTCATCGACACGTTGTTCACGTTGACCAACGTCGGATCGTCGATCTACGTGGCCGGCGAGGACAACGTGACCAACAAAGGGCCAGCGGTGACCGCGGGGCTTCTGGTCGGCGCCCTGTGGCTCTCCTCGGCAATTTACGGCTATAGCCACACCAGCGAGTGCCGGGACGCGAAGGAAGACGCCGACGACCGGCCCTCTCGCCGCTACGTCAGGCCGCGCGCACCGGCGGTCCGCTACCAGCAGCCCACACCCGCCGCCGAGCCGTCGGTGACCGTGCCGCCGCCGGCGCCAACCTCGCCGGGACAACAAGAGGACGAAGCCGCTCCGACCGAGCGGCCGAGCCCCAAGCGGGCGGCGCCGCTCGCTCCGAAGCCGGACGCCCCGAGATTCGGCGGATGAGGGCCGACCGGAGATCGGCTGCCCTCATGTCCGGCCACCGCACGCGCCAGTTCCCCGAGCGCGAGCGGGCCTGCGCCTGAGAGAAGGCGAACCTGGATCGCCTGTTGCGGCCGTAGCGGCCGCGCGGGAACGCCGCCAGCCCGTTTTGTTCCTGTCGGTTTCTTGCCGAACGCGAGGAGCAATTTAGTCCTCCGAGTGATCACTCCCACTGTGGTACTAAGCCGGCGGTCCCACAGAGGAGAGCGAACATGCACGCGAACACGAGAAACGGCGCGAGAGGTTGGGTTCTGTTGACGGCGATCATGGCTGCCGGCTCGGTTGGAGTGTTCGGGTGCGATCAAGGATCGCCAGGGAGCGGCGGCGCCACCAGCGCGGGCTCCACCGATCCCTACACCATCGCCATTGTGGTGACGACGACCTTGCCGACGTGCAATTCGTCGCTGTCGGGGCAGGTCGCGTTCGTCACTTCGAATTCGACGCTGTTCTCCTGCTCATCGAGCGCCTGGCACCAGATCGCCTGCAGCGCGACCAACGCGGGACAGGTGGCGTACGCCGCGAATCCGCAGGCGCTCTACGCCTGCATCGGCGCCAAGTGGACGTCGGTGACGCTGACCGGCGCGCAGGGCCCGCAAGGTCCCCAGGGCCCGCAAGGTCCGCAGGGGCAGCCCGGCCAGACGGGACAGATGGGGGCGATGGGCCAGCCGGGGACGCCCGGTCAGACCGGCGCGCAGGGTCCGGTGGGGCCGCAAGGTCCGATGGGCGCGCCGGGGCAGCAAGGGCCGATGGGCCAGCCCGGCGTGAAGGGTGCGACCGGCGCGACCGGTGCGACCGGCGCGACGGGCGCGACCGGCCCTGCGGGTCCTGCTGGTCCGACGGGAGCCACGGGTACGACCGGGCCCGCCGGCGCGACGGGCGCGACCGGCGCGACGGGCGCGACGGGTCCTGCCGGTCCGACCGGCGCGACTGGGGCCACCGGTATGATCGGCGCCACCGGCGTCACGGGCGCGACTGGCGCCACAGGGACTACGGGCGCGACCGGTGCCACCGGCGCGACTGGCGCGACCGGCGCCACGGGCCCGGCTGGGCCGGCGTCGCTGGTCTCGGCGACCGCCGTGGGATCGGGCGACAGCAACTGTCCCGACGGCGGCGAGGAGATTGACGTCGGCGTCGATAGCAATGGCGACGGCGTGCTCGAGGCCACCGAGGTCCAGCAGAAAGCCTTCGTTTGCAACGGCGGTGGCGGCTGCGGGATGGGGCTCGAGGCCTGCGGCGCCTCGTGCGTCAACGAGTCCAACGACGGGAAGAACTGTGGCGGCTGCGGCAACGTCTGCGCCGACGGCTCGGTCTGCGCGGCCGGCGCCTGCACGCCTGTCGTTTGCGCGGCGGGCCAGTCGGTATGCAACGACGCCTGCGCCGACCTCGCCACCGACAACAACAACTGCGGCGCCTGCGGCAACGTCTGCGCGACCGGCACCACCTGCGGCGGCGGAGCGTGCGTCGACATCAACTTCGGCAACGTTCCGATCAATACCTCCGTGACCAAGCCGGTCACGATCACCGTGGACGCCGGCTACATCATCACGGGCGTGTTCGCCAACGAGGCGTACACCGCGCCGTTCTCGTTCGACTTCGGGACCTGCGCGGCGGCGGCCGGCACCGGCCCGGGGACCTGCGTCGTCAACGAGACGTTCGCGCCGACCTCGACAGGGACCTTCACCCCGACGCTGACCCTGCAGGAGTGCCTGGTGATCGACCAGACCAGCTGCATCAACATCCCGGGGACCATCTACGCCAACGCGGTGGACGCCACCTCGGGCGGCCCGCTGACCGTCGATTTCGGGACCGTTCCCATCAACACCACCGTCGTCAAACCGATCTCGATCAAGGTGGACGCCGGCTACATCATCACCGGCGTGTTCGCCAACGAGGCGTACACCACGCCGTTCTCGTTCGACTTCGGGACCTGCGCGGCGGCGGCCGGCACCGGCCCGGGCACGTGCGTCGTCAACGAGACGCTGGCGCCCGTCACCACGGGTCCGCTCGCGGTGCAGTTGATCATGCAGGAGTGCCTGGTGACCGACCAGACGACCTGCATCAACATCCCCACCAACATCACCGCCAGTGTGGTCGACGGCTCGACCCAACAGACCTCGGTCGCCTTCGGCAACGTCCCGATCGGCACCTCCGTGACCAAGTCGATCCCCATCGTCGTCGACGCCGGCTATATCATCACGGGCGTGTTCGCCAACGAGGCGTACACGTTGCCGTTCTCGTTCGACTTCGGAACCTGCGCGGCCGCGGCCGGCACCGGCCCGGGGACCTGCGACGTCAACGAGACCTTCGCGCCCATCGACCCGGAGACCGAATCGGTTACCCTGACCCTGCAGGAATGCCTGGTGACCGACCAAACGACCTGCATCAACCTCCCGGTCCCGATCACCGCCAACGGCGTCAGCGACGCTTCGGCCCTCGGCAACTGATCGGCCCCGGTGACCGGCGCTCGCGCATTGCCGCGGGAGCGCCGGCGCCCATCATGAAGGGAATTGGTCTCCTCTTCGCATTGGTTCTCTTGACCACCGGTTCGTCGTCGGGGTGCTCGTGGCTCTTCGTCGAGCCGCTTTCGAAGCGGCACGTGCCCGGCGACTTCGCCAACTGCACGACCAACCCGGCGGCGCCGATCGTCGACACCGTGTTCACTGCCGGCGGTGCGGCATGGGCCCTCGACCTCGCCGGGCGCGACGAGCCGTGGGGAGCCAAGGCCGCCGTGGGCGTGCTGACCGGCCTGCTGTTTTCGTCGACGCTCTACGGGTACATCAAGACCGGCGAGTGCCGGGAGGCGAACGACGAGGCCGAGAGCCGGCAACCACGCGGCCGGTTCGGGCCGCGCGCCCGGCCGGCCGGATCTCCGCAGCCGCGCCCCGCCGGTTCGCCGTCGTTGGCGCCAGCGCCGTCGGTGCCGGGTCAGCAGCAAGAGGACGAAGACGAGCCGAGGGAGCGGCCGCGGCCACCCGCCGCGAATCCCAACCTGCCGTCGTCGGGCGCGTAACGAGCGTCCGGGGGCGACAGGCGTCCGGAATCCGGCCGGAGGCCGGCGGTAATCGTCGAGGAACTCAACTCGACGAGCGGCCGAAGTAACTCGAACGTGGCGAGTCATATAACCGTAACCGGCGCTCACTGAGGCCGAATGTACGGGAGCCAACATGTTCCGGTGACGACGACTGTCGCATTCGTCGAATGCGATTGACCGCATCGAATCCGATCGACAATGATGGCGCCGCTCTCGACGCTACCGATGCTCGGCTAAAGGGGAAGTCGACATCGGAGCCCGATCCGCGAGAGCGACTCGTTGCTCGTGGGAGGCTCGATGAGGTGGACCGTTGTCTCGAAGCGGCGTTTTCCCCTGATCCTTGCTGTTGCGGTCGGAGGCACGGTGGCCCTCAGTGCGGCCCACCGAGTATGATATGCATGGACGGCCGTCGCAAAGGATCATTGGAAAGAGCGCGGAGGTTGTCATTAACCCGCAAACTGGTGAGATCGTTTCGGTCAATCCAACATCCTCCAAGAAGGCGGCACGACTTCAAAAATGAAGGTCACTTTGACTGCAAAGGAGCGTGACCTGCTGGTCTCGTTTCTGTCCGCGGGTTTGTCGCGCGCGATAGAGAATGCGACACCTGCGGGCTCGGCATTTCATGTTCAACTTTCAGATGAAGAGGCCGATGAAATTCGCGACGCCTGCGGGGACCAACTTCAGCGAGCGGGCTTTGATGAGAAGTATGAGCTGACTGCGGTCGGCGAAATGTTGGAGACTCTTGTTGATAAATTATTTGTGGGGTAGCGGGAGGGCGGTTCCACAAGAGTTTCAACAGAAGCCGGAAAGAAGTGAGGGTTCAATCACGCGACCCCACGGAAAAGCAGCTACTTTGGGGCGAGTCGGTTTCGGTGTTCGTGTCAATGGTGGGGAGGCCGTCGTCGAGCCCTGTATGAGGGCTTGTGATCGAAGCGCAGGCGACGGTGGCGGCCGAACGACAAGAAGTCGTGCTGCAACCGCCCCCCAAATCTAAGTTACAGACGTGCTTTCCCTAGGAATACGACCATGGCCCGTTCCTTCGCCTCCGAGTACGCCACCAACATTCTTGCCCCCCCCGCCACCGCCGCCCGCTTCGCCTCCGCGTACTTCGCCGCCGCCTCCGGATTCGCTCGCAAGTAATCCCGCAGCGCGACGTTCTCCCGCCAGTGGGCGCCGCCCTCCTCGACGAGCGCCAGGTTGAACGCCCGCAGCTTGGTCCGCCGCCGGAAGGAGATCCGCCCCGGGACGCCCGCCTCGCCGAGGTCCTCGTACCCGAGCGCCACGATTCGCCCGCGCAGCTCCTCCAGCGCCGCCCACGCGGCCGGCGGCGCGCCGAGCATCAAATCCACCACCGGCCTGCCCGCGAGGCCCGGCACGGCGGTGGACCCGATGTGCTCGAACTTGAGCGTCGCGGTGGCGAGGCCGATGCGCAGGCGGTCGCGTTCGGCGCGGAAGCGGCCCTCGTAGTGAGGGTTGTAGTCGGTGATCTCGACAGGCTCGTCTATTTCGGCGCTCACGGGCGCGGACGATAGCGCCGCGTCCGGGCGATTAAAAGAGGCCGCCGAGCGCCGCCATCAAGGCGCCCACCGCTCGCCCGCCGGTTCCATCGAGACGGGCCTCCGCGGGGGCCTGCCCACGCTCCAAGGGCGTCGCCCTGGTAACCCGAGGCGGGTGCCGGGGATACCCATTGCCGGTATACCTCTATGAGGTATAATAGGCATCATCCGTGGCCATCCGCAGCTTTCGTCGGCCTGAGATCGCGGACTTTTTCTTCGACGGAAGGACGAGCCGGCGAGCGGGGTGGGCCGGTGTCGCAAAGGTCGTCGCTCGAAAGTTGGACATGCTGCACTACGCACAGACCCTCGCCGATCTGAGGTCGCCGCCCGCGAACCGCCTGGAGGCGCTGAGAGGCGATCTTGCGGGCTTCTTCAGCGTGAGGGTGAACGACCAATGGCGAATCGTATTCAGGTGGGCGAGCAACGGTCCCGACGAAGTAGACGTGGTCGACTATCACGCATGAAGCGAGGGATGTCATGAGCGCGCAGAGAGAGATGACCCGCAACCCCACGACGCCTGGAGAGATCCTGCAAGAGGAGTTCCTCAGGCCAATGCATATGACTCAAAGGGAATTGGCCGACCACCTCGGCTGTGACGTCAAGGTCATCAATCGGATCGTGAATGGCCGGACCTCTGTGACGGCCGAGATGGCCCTCAAGCTCAGCGCCAGCTTTCAGACGTCACCCGACTTCTGGCTCAACGCCCAGCAAGCGGTCGATCTCCACCAAGCGCGCGGACACCTGAGGCGGCTGCCCAAGCCGCTGTCGGCGATGGGCTGAGGAACGGCCGCCCGGCCGCGCCCTATCTTTTGAGCGCCGCGGCGATCTTGCCGGGGAGCTCGAGGGTCTCGATCTCCTCGAGCGTCTTTTCGAGCGCGAGCGACCAGTTGGGCCACTCGGCGACGGTCCCGGGGAGGTTGGGGCGCTCGGGGGCGGCCACGGCGTCGTCGAGGGTCGCGAGCAGCACGCGCGAGCGCGCGCGGGCCAGCGCGCGGTGGGTCGACTCGATCACCGTCTCGACGGCGGCGTCTTCCTTGGCGTCGCAGAGGGACCGCAGCTTGTCGCGCAGCGCCCGGGTCCCCTGGTCGTTGGGGTCGATGCCGATCTTTCGCTGCGCGGCCGCGTCGCTGCCGGTCCAGAGGCCGGCGATGGTCGGCAGGTCGTGGGTGGTCACGCTCGACAGCGCCAGCTCGGGGAAGTGCTCGGGGGGGGACGGCTCGAAGTAGAGCAGGCGGTAGGACAGCATGCGCGCGTCGTGCAGCCGCTCGCGCACGCCGGGCTCGACCGTGCCGAGGTCCTCGCCGACGATGAAGGCGCGCGCCCGCTCGCTCTCCAGCGCCACGATCGCCAAGAGCTCGTCGGCGCGCGCGCGCACGTAGCTGCCGCCCTTGGTGCCGAGGGCGCGCGGGATCCAGAACAGCCGGAACAGACCCATCACGTGATCGATGCGCAGGCCGCCCACGTGGCGGAGCATCCCGCGGATGGTCTCGATGAACGGGACGTAACCGGCGGCGCGCAGCTTGTGGGGGATGAACGGGGTCAGGCCCCAGTCCTGGCCGGCGGCGTTGAACTCGTCGGGGGGCGCGCCGACGGAGACGTCGCGCGCCATCAGATCCTGCCAGCACCAGGCGTCGGCGCCGGCGACGTCGAGGCCGATGGGCAGGTCGTTGACGATGGCGATCTCCTCGGCGGCGCGGGCGAGCTGCGCGTCGAGGCGCCACTGCAGCCAGGCATGAAAAGCGACCCGCTCGGCGTTGGCGCCGCGAAAGGCGGCGATCCCCTCGCCGTCGGGGCGCCGCAAGGGCGCCGGCCACCGGCGCCAGTCCTTGCCGTGCCGCTCGGCGAGCGCGCAGTAGGTCGCGAAGTCGGTGAGCGCCTGGCCGCGGCCCCAGCGGAACCAGTCGAAGCCGTTCTCGCCGTCGAAACCGGCGAAGATCGCCTCCAGCGCCTCCATCTTCAGCTTGAAGATCGCGTCGCGGTCGATCTTGCGCGCGCCGTTGAGCGCGCGGCCGGCGTTGCCGAGGCGCTCGCGCGTGGCGGCGGGGAGGCGCTCCCACCCAGGCACCGCCTCGACGCGCAGGAAGAGCGGGTTTCCGAACCGGCGGCTCGAGGGGTAGTAGGGGGACGGCTCGATCGGGTGCACCGGCGTGGGCGCGCTCATCGGGTTCACCATCACCACGCCACCGCCCAGGCGGCTGGTGAAGCGGCCGATGCGCCCGAGGTCGGCGAGGTCGCCGATCCCCCAGCTCTCGCGCGAGCGCGCCGCGTAGACCTGCGCCGCGAAGCCCCAGGTGCGCAGGTCGTCGGGCAGGAAGCAGTGGCCGGGGGCGACGATCAGCGACTGCTCGCCGGCTCCCTCGGGATAGAGCCGATGGTAGCCGAGCGGCAGGTTTCCCGGCAGCTCGCCGTCGACGACGTGCCTGGCGCCGTCCTCCAGGATCAGGTCGGCCCGCCCTCCGATGTGCCGGTCGCTCCCCGGCACCAGCACGCGCACGGCGCGCGCGCCGTCGTCGTCGGGCGCCTCGGCGTGCGGGTCGGCGGCCCCCATGGCCGCCTTCAGCGCGGCCCGCGTCTCCTCGGACGTGGTGTGCGTCTTGCCGGCCGCGTCGGCGAAATGGGCGACGATGCCGAACGCGTCGGTCTCGGGGTGCTTGGGCCTCTCTTTTTCTACGGCCATGGACGCGGGCGGCGGACGCGGGAGGTGAGCTCGTCGAACAGCAGGCCCCGGAAAACCATCGCCCAGTTGACGAACAGCAGGACGAAGGGAATCAGCCAGCGCGGGTAGGTGAGGATGGTGTTCGCCAGCCCCGCCAGCGAGAAGAAGCTCTGAAACGCCAGCAGGCGCTCGGCCAGCGGCTGGTGGTGGAGGGCGCCGATCGGGGCCAGGAGGGCCGCGGCGATGAGGACGTTGGGCGCCAGCCACTCGATCCAGTGCGCCGAAATGAAGCGTCCGGACTCGATGAGCGTGCCGAACGAGAACAGCCCGAACGAGCGCGCCCGCTCCCCGCCGAGATAGATCACCTCGGGAACCGGATTGAAGAAGACGACCATCAGCAGGTCGGCCAGGACCGCCAGGGCGTGCCCGCGGTCACCCAGCCCCTGCGTCCCGAAGCCGACGACCAGCCCGATCATCCAGGTCGCGAACTCGACGCCGACGACGTCCCAGAAATGTGCCAGGAAGCTGTCGCGAATGTCGCCGAGGCCAATCTTACGCCCCCCCACCGCCATCCAGACGAGATGTAGGTAGCTCGAGACGAGGAACGCCAGCACGATCCCCAGCAAGAACGGCGTGGCCGGGCCCAGCCCGCCGAGCAGCTGAAAGGCCACCAGCAGGACCACCGTGTAGGCCGGTATGGCCACCACGGCGGGCCAACCCCGCAACGCCAGGCGGATCGATTTTCCCGCAAGGCGCGCGTAGAGCTTGAGCATCGGAGGATGATACTTTAGCCCACTCTGATGGCGTCGCACGGGCGATACACCATCCTCGGCAAGCTGGCCGACGGGGGCATGGCGGAGATCTTCCTCGGCGTCCAGCACGGCGCCGAGGGGTTCGAGAAGCACGTCGTGCTCAAGCGCATCCTCACGCAGTATTCGGCGGATCCGCAGTTCCGCAACATGCTGCTCGACGAAGCGCACATCTCGATGACCCTGCAGCACGGGAACATCGTCCAGGTCCTGGACCTGGGGGTGGCGTCGGGGCGGTACTTCCTGGCGCTGGAGCTGGTGGACGGCTGGGACCTCGAGAAGATCCTCCAGCGCGCCTACGCGGCCGAGATGGTCTTCCCGGCCGCGCTCGGGCTCTACGTCGTCTCGCAGGTCTGTCGGGCGCTGGCCTACGCGCACGGCAAGAGCCGCGACGGCAAGCCGCTCGGGATCGTCCACCGCGACATCAGCCCCAACAACGTGCTCGTCAGCGGCGAGGGCGAGGTCAAGCTGGCGGACTTCGGCATCGCCAAGGCCCAGCGCAAGCGCGAGCAGACCGCGGCCGGCGTCATCAAGGGCAAGGTCGCGTACATGTCCCCCGAGCAGGCCCAGGGGGCGGCGATCGACCGGCGGTCCGACATCTTCTCCGTCGGGTCGATGCTGTACCGGATGCTGACCGACAAGCTGCCGTTCGAGTCGAACAACGACCTCGAGTCGCTGCTGCGAGTCCAGAAGGCGGAGTTCATGCCGCCCCAGGAGGCCAAGCCGGCGCTCAACCCGTCGCTGGCCGCCATCATCCAGCGCGCGATGCGGCTCAGGCCGACCGAGCGCTACCAGACCGCCGAGGAGATGCTGGTCGAGGTCGAGCGCGTGCTGCGCACCGAGTTCCAGTCGGCCGGGCAGACCGAGCTCAAGTCATGGCTCGAGCAGATTGGGCGGCGCGACCACGCCCCGTCGATCGGCAAGGCGCCGCGGGACACGGGGGGCGTCATCAGCGACATGGTGGGGACCGACCTGTCGGTCGGGACCTCGTTCGAGCTGCGCGATCTCGAGCAGCCCGACCGGACGGAGCTGCAGCGGGGTCGGACGCCGCCGCCCGAGCCGATCTCGGATTCGAACATCGTCGAGGCGCGGGGCGATTCGCGCCGGGAGCCGGCGCCGCCGCGCAGCGGGCACACGGCTGAGATCGTCAAGCCGGGCGCGCCGCACAGCCGGCGCTCGGGCGGGTTCTGGCTGGGCGTGATCCTGACGCTGGGGGCGGTGGTGGGGGCGCGCTACCTGCTCGTCTGGGCGGAGCACCGGGGCGTGATGACCGCGCTCGGTATCGGCGGCAGCGCGGGGAGCGCCACGCCTCCCCCGACGGTCGGCCCGGTCGCCGCCGCGCCGCCCGCGCCCGCCGCACCCCCGACGCCTGCGCCGGCGCCGCCGCCGGCCGCACAGAAGGTGTCCGCCGCCGACGCCAGCGCCGTGCCGGCGCCCACCGCCGCCGCGGTGGAGAAGGCCGACGCGCACCCGGCGATCGCCGAGGCGCCGCCCGCCGCCGAGAAGCCCGCCGAGACGGCGCCCGAGAAGAAGCCGGTCGACCAGGAGAACGACGAGGAGGCGCTCTTGAAGAAGGCGGTGCCGAACGCGGACAAGACCGTGATCGGCGAGGACGAGGCGGAGGAGCAGGCGCCCGCCAAGAAGAAACCGGCCCCGCTGCCGCCCAAGCACGGCGCTGTCCCGGGCAAGCCGAGCATCGCCGAGATCCCGCGGGTCGAGACCGCCGTCCTGCACATCACCAGCGCGCCGGCGGGCGCGGTGGTCAAGACCAAGGCGCACGTCCTTGGCCGCACGCCGATCGCGCTCCACTTCAAGACCGGCAACACCTACGAGATCGTCCTCATCAAGAGCGGCTACCAGCCGGCCACCCGCAAGGTGGCGGTGCACAGCACGGCCGACAAGAAGATCGCCGTCGCGCTGAAGAGGGCGCCGCCCCCGAAGCGCAGCTTCTTCCACCCGCACCGATGAGAGCCGTAGGCCTGCGCGGCAGGGCGCGCTCGGGCGTGCTGGCGGTCGCCCTCGGTACGGCGGCGCTCGGCCCGTCGCTGCACGCGCGCGCAGAGGACGACGTGGGCGGCCTGCGCGCCGCCGCGCTGGCCGCCATCGCCAAGGCGCGCGCCGCGGGCGGCTCGGCGGTCGTCCGCGAGGTGACCCTGCCCTCGATCGAGCGGCTGGTCGAGGACGCCGACTTGCGCCGCGCCTCCGTGACCAAGCCGGCGCGGGACGAGGCGTTCGTGCGCGACGCGCTGGTGACCGCGAAGGCCTACGCCGATCGGGTGGCCAAGGGAGACGACCCCTACCGCGCCGTCACCGGCGAGGTGGTCAAGGCCTACCGCGCCGCCTGGGACGGGACGCTGCAGCCCTACGCGCTCTACGTGCCGCGCGGCTACGACGGCAAGAAGAAGGATGCCTGGCCGCTCATCGTGGCGCTGCACGGCGCCTACTCCGACCACAAGCACAACCTGCGGCGCGTGTTCGGGCTCGACAACCGGCCGGGGGAGACCGACGCCGAGGCGTCGCGCAACCGGCTGCCGCTTCCCGACGTGCCTGCCTTCGTGGTCTCGCCGCTCGGCCGCGGCGAGCTGATGGGCTACGACGGGCTCGGCTACGACGACGTCATGCACGTCATCGCTGACGTGCGCCGCGCCTACCGGATCGACCCCGACCGCATCACGCTGACCGGCCTGTCGATGGGCGGCGGCGGGACCTGGGCGATCGGCCTGCGCCACCCCGAGCTGTTCGCGGCGCTGGCGCCGGTCTGCGGATTCGCCAACTTCGCGCGGATGGTCCAGCCGGCCGACGCCGCGCTCTACGACCTGCAACGCCTCGAGGCGCTGTCGCCGCCGGCCATCGCCGACAACGCGGCCCACCTGCAGGTCTTCATCTTTCACGGCGACAAGGATCCCACCGTTCCCGTCGAGGACTCACGGCGGATGGTGGCGCGCTTCGAGGCGCTGGGCTGGCTGGGGAAGAACGTCCACTACACCGAGTACCCGGGCGTCGGGCACGCGGCCTGGGTCCCCGCGTACCGCGACGCGCAGCTCCTGCGCACGCTGGCCGCGATCAAGCGGGATCCGGCGGCGCCGCGCACGCCGCTCTCCCCGCCGCCGCCCGGTGAAGCGATCCCGGGCATGGCCAGCAAGAGCGTCCCGCGCCAGCATCCGCACCTCTACGCCTACGGGACCAACGGACCGCCCGAGGCGGTGGCGGCGGCCAAGGCGCTGGCGGCCGCGCTGGCCGACTGGGGCCCGATGGTGGCGGCCAGGTTTCCGGTCAAGGCCGACCGCGAGGTGACCGCCGCCGATCGCGCCCGCTTCGATCTGGTGCTGGTCGGGGCCGCGCCGTTCAACAAGCTCGCGGCCGAGGTGCCCGTGTCGCTGCCCGACGCCCGCCCGCTGGGCGATCGGGCCTTCCGGGCGGTGGTCCCCGACGCGCGCGCCCCCGGCAAGTTCGCGCTGGTGTTCGGCGCCGCGACGCCTCAGGGGTTCGCCCGACTCAAGCGCTTCGCCCGCCACAACCGGGATGCCTGGGTCCCCGAGGCCAACCGGTCGTTCACGCTGCTCGACCACTGAGGCCGGACTTCGACAAGCGGCCGGTTACCATATATGGTAACCATATGGACGCTCAGAAGACCACGGTCTACCTGGACGCGACCGACTACCGCCGGCTCAAGGCGATCGCTCGAGCGCGGGGGTGCGCGCCGGCAATGCTGTTGCGGGAAGCAGTGGCGGAGTACACCGCCCGCCACGCGCCTCGCCGGCTGCCCAAGGGCATCGGCGCCTTCCGGAGCGGCCGCAACGATCTGGGCTCGCGCGCCGAGGAGCTGCTCGCCGGGATGGGCCGCGGTCGTGATCGTCGCTGACACCGGGGCGGTGTTGGCTTTGTACGATGCGGACGAGGAGCACCACGGTGCGCTCCGCGCTCTCTTCGAGGCCGGCCCGCACCGCTGGCTGCTGCCTTGGGCGACACTCCCGGAGATCGACTACCTCCTCGGCTCGCAGCTCGGGCCCCGCGCCGAAGAGACGTTTCTCGCGGACCTCGCGGACGGAACGTTCGCCGTCGAATGGGGACGCGAGGAGGATCTGCCGAGCGCCAAGCGGATCTGCGCCAAGTATCGCTCGCTGCGGCTCGGCCTGGTCGACGCGGTGGTGATCGCGGTCGCCGAGCGCCTCAAGGCCGAAGCCATCGCGACCCTCGATTTCCGCCACTTCGGCGCGGTGGCCATTCGCGGGAACCCGCCGCTCTTCCCGCGAGACGAGCTGCGCGTGCCGCGACGCTGAAACCGAACGCCGACACCGATTTTGTCGCTCGATTTTGTCCTCTTGGGGGCTCCCAAACGGAGCGGCTCCGCTATACTGCCGCGCCCATGGCGAACTTGAAGCTTCCTGCTGGAGTCATCACCGGTAACGCGCTCAAAGAGTTGTTTGCATATTGTAAAGAGGCCAAGGCGGCGCTGCCGGCCGTCAACGTGATCGGATCATCGTCGGCGAACGCCGCGATGGCGGCGGCCAAAGAGGCCAAGGCGCCGATCATCATCCAGCTGTCCCACACCGGCTCGCAGTTCTACGCCGGCAAGACGCTGGACAACAGCCAGCAGGCCGCCTCGATCGCCGGTTCCATCGCCGGCGCGCTGCACGTGCGGACGCTGGCCAAGGTCTATGGCGTGCCCGTCGTGCTGCACACCGACCACTGCGCCAAGAAGATTCTCCCCTGGGTGGACGGGGTCATCGCGGCCGGCGAGGAGTACTTCGCGCGCAACGGCGAGCCGCTCTTCAGCTCGCACATGCTCGATCTCTCCGAGCAGCCGCTGGCGGAGAACATCGAGATCAGCGCCAAGACGCTGACCCGCATCGCCAAGATGAACATGACGCTGGAGATCGAGCTCGGCATTACCGGCGGCGAGGAGGACGGCGTCGACAACTCCGACACCGACCACGCCAGGCTCTACACCAGTCCCGATGACGTGCTGCAAGCGTACGACGCGCTGAACCCGATCGGCAGCTTCACCGTCGCTGCGTCGTTCGGCAACACGCACGGCGTCTACGTGGCCGGCAACGTCAAGCTCAAGCCGACCATCCTGCGCGACTCGCAGAAGTACATCCAGGAGCAGCGCAAGACCAAGCCGCAGCCGGTGAACTTCGTGTTTCACGGCGGCTCGGGCTCGTCGGCCGAGGAGATCACCGAGGCGGTCTCTTACGGCGTGGTGAAGATGAACATCGACACCGATACGCAGTGGGCCTACACCCACCCGATCAAGCAGTTCATGGACGAAAAGGGGGCCTACCTGCTGTCGCAGATCGGGAACCCCGAGGGTCCGGACAAGCCCAACAAGAAGTACATCGACCCGCGCGGCTGGACCCAGATCGGCGAGAAGGGGATGACCGCCCGCCTGGTCCAGGCCTTCAAAGAGCTGGGCGCCTTCGGCAAGTTCGAGTTTTAGGGCGACGAGCTCGACCGCCGGCCGGTCGCAAATTCTGGCCGTTACAGCGAGCTGCGGCCCGGATATTTGTTGTACAACATTCGGCGAGCGCGCTACCGTGGGCGCGCACGACGAGAATGAATCGAGAAGTACGGAAGAAGCGCGCCCGGCCGAAAGCAGTCTCTGTGTCCCGCGGCGCCAAGCGGTCTCCGGTCGACCAGGCGATGAGCCTCCGGGCGCTCCGTGACAGCGTCCAGAAGACCCAGGGTGAGCTGGCCCGCGAGACGGCCATGTCCCAGCCTCAGCTCTCGCGGTTCGAGGGGCGGCGTGATCACCTGATCTCCACGCTGCGCCGGTACGTGCGGGCGCTGGGCGGCGAAATCGAGGTGGTCGCCCTGATCAGGGGGCGGCGGATCCCCCTCCGGGACGTCTGACCGCCGGCCCTCTCGCATGACTTCAAAGGCATATTCCCTTGACGGCAGCGACGGGGCGAGACTACGGTTCAGTCAACATGGATCGGCTGGGCGGTGGCTCCGACGATCGATCACGCACCAGCAAGATGGATGCTTCGGAGGTGAGGCGGTCGTGGGCGCGGGTGCTCGAATCGGTCAAGAATCAGAAGAAGGCGGTCATCATCGTGCGGTACCGGCGGCCGATCGCGGCCCTCGTTCCGTTGCATCACCTGTCGGAAGACGACCTGAAAGGCGTCTGACCCGCAGTTGTCGCCGCGCGCCAGGCGCTGCCGGCGTGTGACCCGACGCACGCGCAGGTGCGGAAGCCCTTTCAGGTTTTCGTTCGCGCGGGGTCTCTTGCGGGTGAGCGGACGGGGAAGTCATCCCGGCCGGCCCCGAACCTGAGCCTCGCCTCAACCTACCGTCCGTCCGTCCGATGTCTGGGGGCGCGAGGCTCGCTATTTTCGCGAAGGAGCACCCCATGTCGACGCGCGCGGGATCGAGGACGGGGATTGTCACGGCGGTGGCGCTGGCCGCGCTGGCGACCGGCTGCCGCAAGGAATCGGGGCTCTCTGACCAGGGGCAGATCGGCGCGGCCGTCGGCGAGGTGATGGCCAGCGCCGACGAGTCGGCCAATGGCGGGACCACGACGGCGATGCTCCCGGCGCTGCCGGTGCTGCGCGCACCCGAGGAGCTGCGGCCGCCGCGCTGGCGGCGAGCGCTGGGCGCGCTGACGCTCATCCCATCGGCCTACGCGGCGTCTTGCCTACCGGTGACTTACTCGACCTGCGCGTCGGGCGTGCGGACCGCGACCTTCGATAATTGCACCGTCGGTGCGATCACCGTCGACGGCTCGATCAACCTCGCCTTCAGCGACGCGGCGGCCTGCAACATTGCCACGGTGGGCGACAGCGTGAACCGCACCGGCAGCCTGTCGCTTTCGGCGCTGGGCGGCGCGCTGGCCATCACCTCGCCGGGCGGCGGGCAGACGCTGACCCGCACCGCCACGGGGTTCACCTTCGCGGTCCCCGGGATGGAGCGGGTCCTCACCCTGCCGAGCGGACGGACGCTGTTCGACAT
>DASYEX010000170.1:0-2551 GCA_036498765.1 Polyangia bacterium | reverse complement strand
GAACCTGGTCCCGGGGCGGCGCGCCTCGTTCGATGGCCAGGACGCCGCCCGCTTCGCGACCGCGCTGCGAAAGTGGCGCGGCGATCTGGCGGGCGACGGCGCGCGCGTGATCGAGACCAAGGCGCGCCTGATTCCCGAGCTGCAGGTGATGGCGGGCGCGACCGCCGCGGGCGCCCCGCCCGACGTCCACTTCACGCTCGCGTTTCGGGTCGAAGGGGAAGAGGCGAGCGGCGGCGGCGCGAAGACGGTCAGCGCCGACGCGGTGCTGCGCGCCTGGCAAGAAGGCTTCGGGCTGGTCCCCCTCGACGGGGGCGGCTGGGCGACCTTGCCGCGCGACTTCCTGGCCAAGCATGGCCAGCACCTGAGCGATCTGCTCGCGGCGCGCGCCGCCGACGGGCGCGTGGCGAACCACGCCCTCCCCGCGCTGGGGGCGCTGTGCGCCGAGCTCGATCACCCCGCGCCTCCGGGGCTCGATCGGCTGGCCATCCTGGCCGCGGGCTTCGATCGCGTCCCCGCCGCGACGCTGCCCGCCGATCTGACCGCCACCTTGCGCCCCTATCAACGTCAGGCCGTCGACTGGCTGTCGTTCCTGCGCGCCGCCGGGCTGGGGGGAATTCTGGCGGACGACATGGGCCTGGGAAAGACGCTCGAGGCGCTGGGAGCCGTCGCCGGGCCGACGCTGATCGTCTGCCCCACCAGCGTGCTGCCCAACTGGCGCGCGGAGATCGCGCGCTTTCGCCCGGCGCTGAAGGTCTCGCTGTACCAGGGGGCGGGGCGGCAGCTCGACGAGAATGCCGACATCACGCTGTGCAGCTACGCGATCTTGCGGCTCGACGCCGAGCTGCTGGCGGCGCGCCGCTTCGCGACGGTGATCCTCGACGAGGCGCAGGCGATCAAGAACCCAGACAGCCAGGTGGCGCGCGCCGCGTACGGGCTGACCGCGGATTTCCGCATCGCCATGACCGGCACGCCGCTCGAGAACCGGCTCGACGAGCTGTGGAGCCTGGCGCACTTCACGAACCGCGGCCTGCTGGGCGGGCGGCGCGACTTCGACGATCGCCACGCGCGCCCCATCGCCGACGGCGAGGCGGGCGCCGCCGAGCGGCTGCGCGAGCGGCTGCGCCCCTTCCTGCTGAGACGGCTGAAGCGCGAGGTGGCCCCCGAGCTGCCACCGCGCACCGATTCGGTGCTGCGGGTCGTGCTGGACGAGCGTGAGCGCGGCGTGTACGACGCCGTCCGCGCCGCCACGCGCGCCGACGTGATCGCGCTGCTCGAGGGGGGCGGCAGCGTGATGGCGGCGCTGGAAGCGCTGCTGCGGCTGCGCCAGGCGGCCTGCCACGCGGCGCTGGTGCCGGGACAGGCGGCGACGCCGTCGTCATCGAAGCTGGAGACGCTGGTCGAGGCGCTGGAGAACGCCGCCGCCGATGGGCACAAGGCGCTGGTGTTCTCGCAGTGGACGTCGCTGCTGGATCTGATCGAGCCGGCGTTGACCGCCTCGGAGATCGCCTTCACGCGCCTCGACGGTACCACGCGCGATCGCGGCGCCGTCGTGGAGCAGTTCCAGTCGGCTGACGGTCCGCCTGTGATGCTGCTGTCGCTGAAGGCGGGAGGCGTGGGCCTGAACCTGACCGCCGCAGATCACGTGTTTCTGGTCGACCCCTGGTGGAACCCCGCCACCGAGGATCAGGCCGCCGATCGCGCGCACCGCATCGGCCAGGACCGCCCGGTGATGGTGTACCGCCTGGTGGCGACCGACACGGTCGAGGAGCGCATCTTGGCCCTGCAAGAGCGCAAGCGTTCGCTGGCGGCGGCGGCGCTGGGGGGCGCCGACGTCGGGGCGCCGTTGACCAAGGCCGACCTGCTCGAGCTGCTCGGCTGAGGGCATCGGCTTCTGCAGCGTCACTCCACCGACCCGCTCCCGGATATATCCTCGCGAAGTGCGCCCGCGAGATACGACATCGGAGAGCCACGAGGCTCAGCTGCGAGCTTACCGGCGCATAGGGCTCGAGCGAACATCGCGGCGAGGTTGTCGGCGGACACCAGGGAGCTCTGGCAATCCGTGCGCGGTGACGTCGCCTGAGGTGGCCGCGCCTGCCGGGGATGCGTCGACACATACGAAACGGGCGGCCTTTTGGGCCGCCCGTTCGTTTCAAGCAAAGAGGAGAGGACGAGAAGATCAGTTGGCGAGGGAGAGCGCCCACTTCTGGAAGTCAGCGTAGTTGTAAGACGAAACAACGATGCTGCCGTTGGCGCTGGGCGAGCTGCCCTTGGAGGGCGTCACGGAGGCGGTGGCGCTGGAAGAAGGCAGAATTTGGTAGAAGCCGGTGCCGTCCTGCATGGACTTGACGGTCCACTTCTGGGTGGCGTTGCTGTTGGGAGCGCTCTGAATCATCGGCGTGCCGTCCGAAATCTTGCCGCCGGTGGCGTCGAGGACCAGGCCGCTGTTCACGTTGGTCAGCTTGTAGTTTCCCGGGGAAACCATCGAGAGAATCCACTGCTGTCCGGTGTCACCCGCGCTGTAGTTGTTCTGGACGATGGCGGCGCCGGACTG
>DASYEX010000169.1:0-4290 GCA_036498765.1 Polyangia bacterium | reverse complement strand
CCCTCCCAGGGTTCCCAAACTCGCGATAGGCGTCGCGGAGGACGTTGAACGCTCGCTTCTTGGTGCCGTCGTTGGACACCAGGCCCTTGCGGTTCCAGCCGTCCTGCACGCCGGGGAGCGGCCGGCGCGGCGAGCGGAAGTCGACCAGGATCCAGGGGGACATCCCCCGCACGGCCGGGACGCGGCGGAGCATCGCCAGCTGCCGCCGGTAGAGGTCGGCCTGATACTCCTCGGAGAAGCGGGTGAGCGCGTCGCCGTGCAGCCCGGCCTTGGCGCCGGCGCCGAACTCGCTGACGACGATCGGCTTGTCGTAGGCGGCGTTCCAGGAGAGCCGGTCGCATTTTTGCGGCAGCCCGTCGTACCAGCCGACGTACTCGTTGAGGCCGAGCACGTCCAGGTCGGCACCCAGCGGATCGTCGATCCGCTCGGCGTTCGGTCCCGCGGGGTGATGCTCCAACGCCGCGGTCACGAGGCGCGTCGGATCGGCGGCGCGCGCGTCCGCGACCAGCGTCCGCAGAAAACGCGTGCGCGCCTCGCTGACGGGCGTCTCGTTCCCCACCGACCAGAGGATCACGGAGGCCCGGTTGCCGTCGCGCGCGATCTCCTCGGCCAACTGGGCACGCGCGTCGGCCAGCGTGCCAGCCTCGGTCCAGGCGATCGTCCAGTAGACGGGGATCTCCGACCAGACGAGCAGCCCCAACCGATCGGCGGCGCGGATCATCTCCTCGCCGTGCGGGTAGTGCGCCAGGCGCACGAAGTTGCACCCCAGCTCTTTGGCCAGGCCGAGCAGCGCCTCCGCGTCGGCGCGCGAGGTCGCCCGGCCGCCGCGCCCCAAGGCCTCCTCGTGCACGGAGATGCCGCGCAGGAAAATCGGGCGCCCGTCGAGGCGGATCTCAGTCCCGGCCGTCTCGATGGTCCGGAAGCCGATCCGATCGTGGACGCTGTCGTCGCCGGCGCTGACGGTCACCTCGTAGAGCTTGGGTGCCTCCGGGGACCAGAGCACCGGGGCCGCCTCGAGGACGAACGTGCCGCGGCCCGCGGCGTCGGTCGGGAAGCTGACCTTCTTCCCGAGCTCCGCGATCTCGACGGTGACCGTCACCCGCCCGCGGGCGCCCTCGACGTCGACGACGGCGGCGAGGTGTCGGGGATCCCCCTTGGCGCACTGGATGCGCGCGTTGCGGATGAAGACCGCCGGCGTTTCCACCAACCGAACGCCGCGCGTGAGCCCCCCGTAGTTCCACCAGTCGGTGTTGATGGCCGGCAAGGCGCTCGCCCGCCGCGTGTTGTTGACCATCACCACCAGCGAGTTGCCGCGCGGGCGCAGCTGCCCCGTCACCTCGAAGGCGAACGGCGTGAAGCCGCCTTCGTGCGCACCGAGCCGCCGGCCGTTGATCCACACCGTCGCGCGCTGCGCCGCCGCGCCGAACTGTACGAATTCCCGTCCGCCCGCGCGCCGCGCCGGCGCGTCGAACCTCCGCTCGTACCAGACCGTCCCCTCGTAGTAGAGCAGCTCCGGCCGCTGCGTGTTCCAGTCGCCGGGCACCTTCAGCGTCGGCGCGCGCGCGAAGTCGTACTCGACCAGCTCCCACCGGTCCTTGGGCGGCGCGTCCAGGAAGTAGCCGTTCGCGCGCGGCTGGTTGCGGTAGTCGAGCGAGCCATTGTCGTAGGGATCGACGATGACGTGCCAGGCGCCGTCGAGACTCTGCCCGGCGCGCGCCTCGGTGAAACCCAGCGCCGTCGGCGCCGCCGCGGCCCGCCCCGCACCAAGGAGGCCCGCGAGGAGGATCAGCGTTCGAACCGACCTCACAGCGGTCGGACCATCTTGAGCACGAGGTTCTTCTTCGTTCCGAGATCTTGCACGCGCCGATCGACCAGCGCGAACCCCTGAGCTTGCCAGAACGCCACCGCGCGGGGGTTGTCCTCGCGAACGATGAGGTGCAGCGCGCGCCCGCCGGCACGCGCGACGCGCTCGACGGTGTCGCGCATGACCGCCGTGCCCACGCCGGCGCCGCGCACCTCCGGCGACAGCAAGAGGAGACCGACGTACCAGTCCTGCGGACCGGGGTAGCCGGGCAAAAGCTCGACCACGCCGACCAGCTCACCCTCGCGCTTCACGCCCAGCACCTGCTTGTCGCCCGCGCCTTTCCCCGGCGGCGCGTCGACGAACAGGCGCTCCCCTTCGTCGCCGCGCGGCGGGCGGCCGGTGGTCGCCTCGACGAAGTCGGCGCAGCGCAGGTGGAGCGCCTGCAGCGCCGCGACGAAGGTGGTCCCCACCTCGAGGTGCCGAAGCGTGATCACCGGCGGCACGAGGAACGAGGAACCAGCGATCGCATGGGGAGCTCCCAGGTTAAGAAATAACGAGCGCAGAGATCCTACACCTGGATCTCCGGTCGTGTAGCCTTCCCTCCGCCATGACTTCCGGCGCGGCCGCCCCCGGCGCCTCGGTCCCCGACATCCCCGCCGAGGAGGAGCGGCTGCTCGCGCGCGTGCTGGCCAGCCTGGCCGCGCACGCGCCCGCCCCCGAGGCGGGAGCCAAGGGGGCCACGCCGCGCGGCGGGTACATCGAGGAGATGATCGCGCTGCGCGACGAGATCGGCGAGGCGCGGCTGGAGGACGTGCCGGCCCTGGTGGCGCAGATGGAGCGGCTGCAGGGGGTGTCGCTGACGCGCGGCGATCAGCAGACGATCCTGGTCGATCCGGCCACCCCCTACTTCGGCCACCTGCGGCTGCGCGAGGAGGTGCGCGGCCGCGGCACCGTGGAGCGCGACGTCCTGGTCGGGCGCGCGACGTTCGTCGACAGCGCCGCGCGCGTCAACGTCGTCGATTGGCGCCACGCCCCCGTCAGCCAGCTCTTCTACCGCTACGCCGAGGGGAGCGACTACGAGGAGCGGTTCGGCGAGCGTGACGTCGAGGGGGAGATCGTCGCGCGGCGGATCCTCACCATCGAAAACGGGATCCTGCGCCGCGTGGCCTGCCCGCAAGGCGTCTGGGCCCGCGGCGCCGACGGCGGCTGGCAGCGGACCGACCTGCCGACGCGCGAGCTGGCGGGCGGCCAGGCGACCGCGACGCGGCCCGCGCGCGGCGTGCTGGGCGCGGCGCCGGTCGGCCGCCAGGCGCTCGATCGCCACCTGCCGGAGATCGCGGCGCTGATCGATCCGCACCAGTTCGAGCTCATCACCGCGCGCGACGCCGGCGTGGTGGTCATCCAGGGGGGCGCCGGCAGCGGCAAGACCACCGTGGGGCTGCACCGCCTCGGCTACCTGGCGTTCACCTACCCGGACCGGTTCGCCCCCCGGAAGCTGGCGGTGGTGACGGGCGGCGCCGCGCTGGCGGCCTACATCGGCCAGCTGCTCCCGTCGCTGGGCGTGGCGGGCGTGCCGGCGCTGACCTTCGCGGAGCTGGCGGGGCGCGAGCTGCGCACGGAGCTCCCCTGGCTGCGTGTCCCCGTGGTCGACGAGGCGCTCCCGGCCGTCACGCGGGTCAAGAGCCACCCGGCGCTGCTGCACGAGCTGGAGCGCGCTGTCGCGGCGTTCGGCGGGAAGAAGACCTCGCGGGCGGCGGTCGAGATCTGGGGCGACCTGCTCACCGACCGCGCGCGGCTGCTGGCGCTGCTGGCGGGGGCCGCGGAGATGCCGATCCCCGAGCGGGACGTCGTCGAGGCCCACCGGATCATGACCGATCGCGTGGCCGCCGTGATGGCGCGCGATCCCCGCGAGGGAGACGGAAAAAAGCCGCCGCCGAAGCGCCAGGGCAAGGTGCGCGCGCGCGCCCCGGGACCGGACATGCACTGGACGGCGATGGGGCTCGAGCACAAGCCCGGCCAGCGCACGGTCGACAGCGACCTGCCCGAGGGGATCCGCCGCGTCGAAGGCGGAGGCTTCGAGATTGAAGGCGATGAGGACGACGACCAGAACATCCGTGGCGAGACCGGCATCGACGGCCTGCGCACCGAGGACGACGCTGCCTTACTGGATCTCGACGACGTCGCGATCCTCCTGCGCGCCAATCAACTCCTGCGGGGGGGCAAGCATCCGTTCGCCCACCTGTTTGTCGACGAGGCGCAGGACCTCTCGCCCACGAAGCTGTCGTACCTGATCGGTCACACACCGGCGCGCCGCGCGCCGTCGATCACGCTGGCCGGCGACACCTCGCAGCGCCTCTATCTCGACAACGGGTTCGGCGACTGGCGCGCGGTGCTCGCCCACCTCGGCCTCGGGCACGTCGCCATCGAGCCCTTGCGCATCGCCTACCGCTCGACCCGCGAGATCATGACGGTCGCGCGCGCCGCCA
>DASYEX010000168.1:0-9316 GCA_036498765.1 Polyangia bacterium | reverse complement strand
AGCTTACCCCCGAGCTTACTGCCGACCGGGCGGAAAAATCCCGTTACCCCAACCGGAAGATAACCACCTTCTTTGGAGCGAATCCCCGAACAGCATGTAAGTGATGACCTGCCTCTTGGTGATAGGCTTCTTCGCCAACCTGACGGTGCGGCCGGTCTCCGAGCGCTACTTCGAGCAGAGCGAGGCGCGCGGCGGGCTGAGCGATCGCCGCCCGACTGTCTAGGGGGACGAACATGACCCAAAGCGATCAAGCTGTTCGTCCGGACGTGAAGCCCCGACCGGACATGAAGCACCCCGCGCTCCCGATCTGGTCCGAGGCCAGCGCGCGGACCGTCGAGCGTCCGGTCGAGCGCCGGGGAGACGTGCGGGCCGGCGGCCCGTTCGCCCAGGACAGCGACCTGGTGGTCGTCGAGGAGCCGCTCGAGATCCGCATCGCCGGCGAGAGTCTCCTGGTGACGATGCGGACCCCCGGCGACGACCTCGATCTGGCCGCCGGCCTGCTCTTCACCGAGGGGGTCGTCGCCTCGCTCGACGAGGTGGCCGCCCTCACCCACGGCGCCCCGACCGCCGGGCGCGATCGCGACAACGTCGTCGAGGTGACCGTGGCGCCCGGCCGCACGCTGGAGGCCGGCGCCGCTCGCCGCGTCCTGCGCGCGACCGCCGCCTGCGGCCTGTGCGGCAAGGAGAGCATCGCCGCCGTCCGCCGCCGGATCACGCCCATCGACGACCCCACCACCGTCTCCCTCGACGTCGTGCTGGGACTGCCCGAGGCGATCCGCGCGGCGCAGCCGGTGTTCGCCGCCACCGGCGGCCTGCACGCCGTCGGGCTCTTCACCCCCGAGGGGACGCCGCTGCTGGTTCGCGAGGACGTCGGGCGCCACAACGCCGTCGACAAGGTGATCGGCGCGCGCCTGCGCGGCGGGGCTCGCTCGCTCGGCGGCGCGGTCATGCTGCTGTCCGGACGGGCCGGGTTCGAGCTGGTCCAGAAGGCGGCCATCGCCCGGGTCCCCGTGGTCTGCTCGGTGTCCGCACCCTCGGCGCTTGCGGTCGATCTGGCCGACGAGGTGGGTCTGACGCTGGTCGGGTTCGTGCGCGGGGGCTCGGCGAACGTCTACACCCACCCGCGTCGGATCATCTGAACGCCCCCGACGGCGCCGGCCGCGGCTACCCGCCGACGACGTGCATCTCGACCTTCGGGCCGCGGGTCGGGGCGCGGACCAGGGCGGCGCGCTCTTCGCTGTAGCGATCGGCCCGCCCGGCCCAGACGCCGCGAATGAGCGCGGTGAGCGCGGCGTCGTCGGCGCCGGCGCGCAGCGGGTCGCGCAGGCTGGTCCCGCGCCCGGCGAAGAGGCAGGTGTAGAGCGTCCCCTCGGACGACAGCCGGGCCCGCGCGCAGTCGCCGCAGAACGGCCGCGTCACCGAGGAGATGAAGCCGATCTCGCCGGCCCCGTCGGCGAACGCATACCGCGACGCCACCTCGCCGGGCGCCGCCTTTGCGCGCGGCTCCAGGGACCACCGGGCGCCGATCCGCGCGATCAACTCGGCGCTGGGGACCACCAGCGCCGGGTCCCACCCGTGGCAGTTGCCGACGTCCATGTACTCGATGAAGCGCAGTACGATCCCGGTGCCGCGGAAGTGCTCGACGAGCTCTAGGATCGTCCCGTCGTTGACGCCGCGCTGGACGACGGCGTTGACCTTCAGCGGCGCCAGCCCGGCGGCGCGCGCGGCCGAGATCCCCGCCAGCACCTCGGCCAGGCGCCCCCCGCCGCTCATCCGCGCGAAGATCTCGGGGTCCAGGCTGTTGAGGCTGACGGTGATCCGCCCCAGCCCGGCCGCGCGCAGCTCCGCCGCGTGCGCGGCCAGGAGCACGCCGTTGGTGGTGAGGGCGATGTCTTCCACACCCGGCAGCGCCGCCAGCCGCGCCACCAGCTCGGCGAGGCGCGGACGCAGCAGCGGCTCGCCGCCCGTCAGGCGCAGCTTCCGCGCGCCGAGGCCGACGAACAAGCGGCCGAGGCGCTCGAGCTCCGCGAAGTCCAGCTGATGCTCGGTCGGCAAGAACCGATGACCTCCGAACTGCTCGCGCGGCATGCAATACCGGCAGCGGAAGTTGCAGCGATCGGTGACGGAGATGCGCAGATCGTGCAGCGGCCGGGCCAGAGCGTCGCGCAACGGGACGGCCCCCGCGCCGGCCCCGGTCGGGGGTGTCTCGGCCATGACGGTCAGAGCCACGCAGGAGAGTCTACGCACTGCAGCGCCGGCCGCCATCACAGCGGCAGGATCGCCGCGCTTTCATTTGTCTTCCACCCGCACCAAAATCGCGGGGACCAGCCCTTGTCCCCGAGGGGGAATCACGACGCCCCTGCCCCAGGGCCCGCGCCCGCCGCCGGAGAGACGCATGAACCGACAGAAGATCCTCACCCGCTGGTTTTTGCCCCTGGCCTGTACCGGGCTGCTGGCCTGCGCCAACCCCGGCTCCAGCGAGACCGGCTCGGGCGGCTCCAGCGCCTCGGGTGGGTCGAACGGATCGGGCGGCGCGGAGACCGGTGGATCGACGGGCACGGGCGGCGGCACGTCCGGCGGAAACACCGGCAGCGGTGGCAGCGCGAGCGTCGGCAGCGGCGGCACCACCGGCAACGCCAACGGCGGCACGACCGGTAACGCCAGCGGCGGTACGACGGGCTCGGGCGGCAACGCCAGCGGCGGCACGACCGGCAACGCCAGCGGCGGCGCCTCCGGCGGCAGCGGCGGCAAGGGCGGGACGACGGCCTCGGGCGGCACCACCGGAGCCGGCGGCGCAGCCGACGCCACGGGCAAGGGCGGAGCGACCGGAACGGGCGGCGCAGCCAGCGGCGGTGCGACAGGAACCGGCGGCGCAGCGGGCGCGACCGGCAAGGGCGGGACGACCGGGACCGGCGGCACCACCGCGACCGGCGGCGCGGCCGGCGGCGGCAGTTGCACCGTCGCGCCCGGCTCCGAGGTCGGCACGCTGACCGATCCGTTCACGGGGACCACGGTCGCGCCGCCGAACCCGCCCGGGATCAGCGTCAAGGACACCGCCGGGAACCTGATGAACGCGCACGGCGGCGGCATCATCAAGGTCTGCGACACCTACTACCTGCACGGCGAGTACTTCCTCTCGACGACCACGGACAACAGCTTCAACGGGTTCTCGATGTACTCGTCGAAGGACTTTGCGACCTGGAAGAACGAGGGGATCATCCTGCCGCAGCAGTCGAGCGGCCTACTCGGGCCGAACCGCAAGGGCGAGCGACCGCACATCATCAAGTGCCCCGCCACCGGCGAGTTCGTGCTCTATGCGCACGCCGCCGATACGACCTACCAGGTGGACAAGGAGGTCGTCTACGCCACGAGCGCGACGGTGAACGGCAAGTACGCGTTCAAAGGGGCGTTGACCAGCTCGGGCGCGTCGTCGAGCTGCATGACCACCAATGTTCCGCCATCGTCGTGCAGCGGCTCGATCGCCGCCCACAGCGACATGAGCGCGCTCACCGACGGCACCGGCGCCTGGGTCGTCACCGAGAGCGGTGGGGTCTACACGCTGGCCAGCGACTGCCACAGCTTCACCAGCTCCAAGACCGTGGCGATCAACGGGACGACCGGCGGCGCCGAGGCGCCCACCGTGTTCAAGGCCGGCAACACCTTCTACTGGATCGGCTCCGACAAGACCGGCTGGCGAGCCAACGACGACTTCTACTCGACGTCGACGTCGATGACCGGCACCTGGACCTATCAGGGCTACCTGGCGCCGATGGGCGATCTGACCTGGATGACCCAGACCACCTGGGTGATGCCGATCCAGGGCAGCTCCGGGACGACGTACGTCTACTGGGGCGATCACTGGTACGGCGACGAGAGCACCGCCCACCCCGGCCAGCACAACAACCTCACGACCTACGTCTTCCAACCACTGGTCTTCAACGGCACGCAGATCAGCCTGCCGACCTATCAGGTGAGCTGGAAGCTGGACACCGGCGCGGGAACCTGGTCGAAGAACTGAGGTGCTTGTCCGCCTTTCGCCGCGGCGTATAGTCGAGGGCGAAAGCGATGTCCGAAGTCGCGCCGCTGATCCGCCGTCCGGTCCCTCAGAAACCGGTGACGCCGAAGAAGAAGGCGGACTCGCTGGGACCGCCGCGACCAGCGACTCCGCTCGGCGGGACCATGGGTGATCGGGCCGGGTTGACCGCCGTGGCGCGCGCCAACGAGACCGCGCCGGCGCGCCCGCTACCGCCGCCGCTGCGAGCTTGGCTGGGGCCACGGTTCGGCGGGATCGTCGATCGCGTGCGCGTCTCGACCGGTTTGGCGTCCGACGAGGCCGCCCGCGCGATCGACGCCGCCGCGTTTACGGTCGGGCCGCGGGTCCACTTCCGCGCGGACGCCTACCCACCCCGCAGCCGCGCCGATCTCTTTGTCCTGGCGCACGAAGTGGCCCACGCTGGAGAAGCGGGCGCGCAGCCGTCCAAACCGCGCACGATCGGGAACCCTGGCGCTCCCGAGGAAATCGCCGCCAACCATGCGGCGCGCGCCGCCTTGGCCGGCACGCCAATCACGCACGGCGCGCTCGCCCTTCGACGACGAGCGCTGGGCCCCTCCTCCTCTCGAGCCGCCGCCGGATCCTGCAGGCCAGCGCGCGGTGCCCGGGGAGCTCGTCGCCTACGACGGCCGGCTGCACGAGCTGTGGCGCGCCCGCGTAGAGCTGCTGTCGTTCGGCGACCTCCGCCCCGTGGCGCTGGGTGACGACGCGTTCGCTTGCATCGGCGCGCCGATCGCCGGCGGCGCCGTCGACTCTTTCCATGGGCGGCTGGTCGTCGCCTCGGCGGCTTCGGGTGGTGTCCGGTGGGCGCGCGACCTCTTCGGCGGCGTGACCCAGCCCGAGCCCATCGCGGCTGGTCCGGGCGTGGTCGCCGGCGTCGACCCGACGCTCTTCGCCGCGGCCGACGGCGCCGTCCGCTGGAAGGTGTCGTCAAGCGGCGCCAAGATCGAGACGGGACACCCCCCCGCGCTCGTCGGGCAGCGGCTCCTCTATCCGGGCGTGGCCGGCGCGTTGGTCTCGGTCGCGCTGGCGGACGGCGCGGCCGCGCCGGGGCCGCACTTCGACGACGACCCGACCGCGGTGGTGCTCGCCCTCGGCCTCGCCCCAGACGGCGCGTTGCTCGTCAGCTCCCGAAATAGCCAGGGCCCGCGTCTCACCCGGCTGCCAACCGGTCCTTGACCGAAATCAGCCGGGGATCTTCGAGGCCAGCACGTCGACCTGCTCGATCTTGGGCGGCTCGGCCAGGAGCTCCGGCGCCTTGGCCATCAGCGCGGCGGCGATGGGGCCTTCGAGGTGCGCCTTGCGCCCGCTCTCCGCCGGGAACGCGTCGAAGATCCCGAACGTCGAGGGCCCGAGCCGCAGCGCGAACCAGACGGTCGTCTCGGGCTCTTTCTGCGCGAGCGGCTGTGCGCCCGCCAGGAACTCCGCGACCGCCGACTCCTTGCCCGGCTTCGCCTCCAACTTCACCCAAAGACCGACGCGCACCATGGGAACCTCCTTTTCGCCTTCATCCCATGGGTCTGGCGGGACCGATGCGCAAGGGGCGAAGGAGCCGATCATCTTCTTTTCTTCGTGCGCCGCTCGTGGCTGAGCCGTCGCGCGCCTGAGCTGGATCCACATGTCGCGAAATCGGCTCACAAAATCGACGCCAAGGGTCTGAATAAAGAAGATTTTTCCCTGCCTGGGATGGCGCCCTCGAACGACATCTAGGAGTGCGCGGACTCACTTGGCGTGAGTTTGCACCCGGCCTACTCAATTTTCGGCCGTCCCCCAGTGTCACGCCACACCTCTGCCGTGCGGGACACGACTGCAACGAAGGAGTCCCATGGTCCGAAATAGGACAGCCACCAAGTGTCTCGGCGTGATTCTGGCCCTCACGGGCTGCGGCGAGCTCGGCGACGATCAATCAGCGAACGTGGACACGGTCACCTCTGCCCTGGTGGGCGACCCCGTCAGCAACCCGAACGGCGTCGCGCACGTGGTGACGGTCGACGGCACGGCGATCGATCAGACGAACCCGTTCTTTCAGAGCCTGGGCACCAACGGACGGGCCTGCGTGAATTGTCACCAGCCGACGGCCGGCATGACCATCACGCCGCCCCAGATCCAGGCGGTGTTCAACGCCACCGGGGGCACCGATCCGCTGTTCCGGCTGAACGACGGCTCTGTCGGGCCGAACGCCCCGGTCGCGACGCTGGCCCAGAAGCAGACGGCCTACAGCCTCTTGCTGAGCAAGGGCCTGATCCGGATTGGTCTGAACCTGCCGGCGAACCGCGACTTCGACGTTCAGATGGTGCTCAATCCTTACGCGAGCGCGGGCGCGAACCCGCCTCAGAACACGGTCATCGCCCCGACCGCGACGACCGAGCTGTCGTTCTACCGGCGGCCGCTGCTTTCGGCGAACACCCGCTTCATTACGGCGGTCATGTGGGACGGGCGCGAGGCGACGGTCAACCCGGTGCCCGCCAACCCGAAGGACGTCGACGGCAGCGGTATCCAGGCGTCCCAGGCCAACGCGCCGGTGCGCACGAACATGCTGACGCAGGCCAACGACGCGACCCGCGGGCACGCGCAGGGCGCCGTGGACCTGACCGCCGCCCAGCAGTCCGCGATCGTCGACTTCCAGATGAACCTGGTGGTCGCGCAGGAGAGCGACAACATCGTGGGCGCGCTGAACCTGGCGGGCGCGACCGGCGGGCCGCAGGCGCTGCGCACGCAGCAGACATTCTTCGGCATCAACGACTCGCACGGCAACAACCCGTTCGGCACCGCGTTCAATCCCAGCGCGATGACGATGTATGCCGGGTGGGCCGGCCTCACGGGCAGCACGGTGAACAACCGTCGCGCGTCGATCGCCCGCGGCGAGGCGATCTTCAACACCAAGACTATCCACATCACTGGTGTGCGCGGCGTGAACGACGTCCTCCAGGGCAACGTGAACGCGACGCTGAACGGGACCTGTACGACCTGCCACAGCCATCCCAACGTCGGAAACCACACCAGTATCCTTCCGCTCGACATCGGCATCAGCAATCCGTCGGAGGGGGACAACGTGTTGCCCGTCTTCGCCGTCACCTGCCGGGCCACCGGCGTCACCGAGCAGGTGACCGATCTCGGGAGGGCGATGATCACCGGCAAGTGCGCCGATCTGGCCAAGATGAAGGGGCCGACCTTGCGGGCGCTGTCGGCGCGCGCCCCGTACTTCCACAATGGCGCGGCCGACTCGATCGACGAGGTGATCTCGTTCTACGACCGGCGCTTCCACATCGGCTTCCAGGCGCAAGAGATCGCCGACCTGAAGGCGTTCCTGCAGACGCTGTGACCGCATAGCTCGCGCCAAGCGGGGCGGAGGCCCGGCGGAGAAGTGTTCCGCCGGGCTTTCGTTTCAGCGCCGCGCCAGCAGGCGCCAGTCGACCGACCAGACCGACCCGCGCTTGATCCAGCGGAGCGGCCGCCGCTTGCCGAGCGGCGTCTCCAGCGCGTGGTGATAGAGGTGGTCGATGCGCGTGAAGAAGCCGCGCGTGTGGTAGCTCTCCGGGCAGCCGAGGCGCGTGCAGTCGAGGTGGTGGCAGAACTCGTGCAGCAAGGTGTTGAGCAGCGCCTTCGGGCTCGACACCTTCTCTCGGATGGCGGTGCGCATCCAGACGCGGATCCGCTGCGTGGACGGCGTGTAGTCGCCGAACAGCTGGTAGGTGCAGACGCCCGCGGAGACGCGGTGGGGGCGCACGCCCAGCACCCGCAGCGGCGGCACCGGCACGCCGTAGAAAGCGCCGAGCTCGGCCAGCAGGCGCGTGCCGGCGCGCTGGACCGGCGCCGGCGTCCCCGCGCTCATCGCCTCGGCGAGCGCGCGCACCAGCACCTGCACCTGCCCGTCTTTGCTGAGCGGCATGGTGACGAGGGCGTCGCTCCGATCGTATTCGCGCCGCTTGCCCGCGGCGCGCGGAACAGGATCGGTGATCACGCGCGGAGCATAGCGCGCGCCGTGGCGCGCCCAGCGTGGCGCGACGGTGATCGGCCGGTTACTATCCCCCGGTCGAGATGACCAAGACGGCGCTCATCACGGGGGCTTCAGCAGGGCTGGGGCTCGAGCTGGCTCAGCTGTTCGCGGCCGACAAGCATGACGTGATCCTGGTGGCCCGGCGGCGCGACCAACTGGAGGCGCTGGCGACGCGGCTGGCGGCCGAGCGCGGCGTGGTGGCCGGCGTCATCGCAGCCGATCTGGCCGACCCCGGCGCGCCGCAGCGGATCGTCGACGAGCTCAAGCGGCGCGGGACGGAGATCGAGTTCCTGGTGAACAACGCCGGGTTCGGCACCACCGGCAAGTTCGTCGAGCGCGATCTGCTGCGCGAAATGGCGATGGTGCAGGTCAACGTGAGCTCGCTCGTCCACCTGACCGGCCTGTTGCTGCCGGGGATGGTGGCGCGCAAAAGCGGGCGGATCCTGAACCTGGGCTCGACGGCCGGCTTTCAGCCGGGGCCGTTCATGTCGGTCTACTACGCGACCAAGGCGTTCGTCATCTCGTTCACCGAGGCGCTCAGCTACGAGCTGCGCGGGACCGGCGTGACCGCCACGGTGAGCTGTCCCGGCGCGACCGCCACGGAGTTCGGCCGCGTCGCCGGCAACGATGCCTCCACGCTGTTCAAGATGGGCGTCATGAAGGCGCCCGACGTCGCCAAGCACGCCTACCGCGCGATGATGTCGGGCAAGGGCGAGGTCATCCCCGGGCTGCTCAACAAGGTGCTGATCCGCGGGCAGCGCTTCATGCCGCGCGCGGCGGTGCGGGCCACGGCCGCGCGCCTCAATCAGATCGACCGCCGGATCACCGTCCGAAAGTCGTAGCGAACCCACGCGGAGGTCAAATGACGAGTCCCGCCGACGCGCCCGAGACGAACGATCCGATCGCGAGCGTGATCGAGGCGCGCCCGCGCGATCTGGGGGGCTTCGGCGTGCGGCGCGCGCTCCCCTCGGGCGCACGCCGGACGGTCGGCCCCTTCGTCTTCTTCGATCACATGGGCCCCGCCGAGATGCCGCCCGGCCAGGGGATCGACGTGCGCCCCCACCCGCACATCGCGCTCGCCACCGTGACCTACCTCTTCGCCGGCGAGATGGATCACCGCGACAGCCTCGGCTCCCACCAGACCATCCGCCCCGGCGACGTCAACTGGATGCTGGCCGGGCGCGGCATCGTCCACTCCGAGCGCACCGGGCCCGAGGTGCGGGCGCGCGGCGGCCGCCTGCACGGCATCCAGTCGTGGGTCGCCCTGC
>DASYEX010000167.1:0-5278 GCA_036498765.1 Polyangia bacterium | reverse complement strand
ACGCTGGCCCCCGACGTCGAGACGCTGGGGGGATACATCCTCACCCAGCTCGCCGAGGTGCCGGTGCCGGGCGACATCGTGACGGCCGCCGGCTACCGGTTCCGCGTGCTCGAGGTGCGCGACCGCCGCATCCGCCGCCTCCGCGGCGAGCCGCTGCCCGCGCCGCCCGTCGATCCGGACAAAAGCGAAGACGACGACGCCTGAGCGGCGCGGATTCAACGATGTGCCCAGGGACAGAATCGAACTGTCCACACATGGATTTTCAGTCCATTGCTCTACCGACTGAGCTACCTGGGCGGGTTCAGGTACGAAGTGGCGCGTACAATGCCAACGGCACCCCCGCTGGTCAAGTCCGCGCGGCGCTGAAAATTCGCTATTGTTCGCGCGCCATCGTCCGCCGGCCGCTTGCCGGTCCCCAGGGAACAGAACAGCCATGAGCACAAGCCCGAACGTCACCGGCCCCGCCTTCGAGTATCAAGAGCTCCTCCCCGCCGAGCCGCACGACACGCCCTATCGCCTGTTGACCCGCGATGGCGTCTCGACCTTCGAGGCGGCGGGCAAGACGTTCCTGTCCATCGAACCGGCGGTGCTGACCCGGCTCACCCGGGACGCCATGCGGGACATTGCCCACCTGCTGCGGCCGGGGCATCTGGGACAGCTCGCCAAGATCCTGAAGGATCCGGAGGCGTCGCAGAATGATCGCTTCGTGGCGCTCGAGCTTCTGAAGAACGCGAACATCGCGGCGGGCGGCGTCCTGCCCGGCTGCCAGGATACCGGAACGGCCATCGTCGTCGGCAAGAAGGGCCAGCTGGTGTTCACGGGCGGCGGCGACGAGGCGGCCATCGCGCGCGGCATCTTCGACACCTACGCCGACGACAACCTGCGCTACTCGCAGCTCGCGCCCCTCGACATGTATCGCGAGGTGAACACCGGCACGAACCTGCCGGCGCAGATCGAGCTCTACGCGACCGACGGTGACGCCTACAAGTTCCTGTTCATGGCCAAGGGGGGCGGCTCGGCGAACAAGAGCTACCTGTATCAGGAGACGAAGGCGCTGCTGAACCCGCAGAGCCTGCTGGCGTTCCTGGACGCGAAGATGCGCACCCTGGGCACCGCCGCCTGCCCCCCCTACCATCTGGCGGTCGTCATCGGCGGCACCTCGGCCGAGTACACGCTGAAGGTGGCGAAGCTGGCGTCGGCGCGCTACCTCGACGAGCTCCCGCCCGACGGCAACAAGCTGGGGCGCGGCTTCCGCGATCGGGCGCTCGAGGAGCAGGTGCTGGCGCTGGCGCAGAAGACCGGCATCGGTGCGCAGTTCGGCGGGAAGTATTTCTGCCACGACGTGCGCGTCATCCGCCTGCCGCGGCACGGCGCTTCCTGCCCGGTCGGCATCGCCGTGTCGTGCTCGGCCGATCGCCAGGTGCTGGGGAAGATCACCCGCGACGGCGTGTTCCTCGAGCAGCTCGAGACCGACCCGGCCAAGTATCTGCCCGAGACCACGCCCGACGATCTGGCAAGCGACGTGGTCGCCATCGATCTGCGGCGCCCCATGGCCGAGATCCGCCAGACGCTGTCTCGGTACCCGATCCGCACGCGCCTGTCGTTGAGCGGACCGCTGGTGGTGGCGCGCGACATCGCCCACGCGAAGCTCAAGGAGGCGCTCGACCGCGGCGAGCCGATGCCCCAGTGGTTCAAGGACTACATGGTGTACTACGCCGGTCCGGCGAAGACGCCCGCCGGCTACGCGTCGGGCTCGTTCGGGCCGACGACGGCGGGACGCATGGACAGCTACGTCGATCTGTTCCAGTCGCGCGGCGGCAGCATGGTGATGCTGGCGAAGGGGAACCGCTCGCCGGCGGTCACGGCCGCGTGCAAGGCGCACGGCGGATTCTACCTGGGCTCGATCGGCGGGCCGGCGGCGCGGCTCGCCAAGGACTGCATCACCAAGGTCGAGGTGCTCGAGTATCCCGAGCTGGGGATGGAGGCGGTCTGGAAGATCGAGGTGGTCAACTTCCCCGCCTTCATCGTCGTCGACGACAAGGGGAACGACTTCTTCGCCGGCATCAACGACACCGGCAAGACCAGGCTGCCAGTGACGGGGAGCGGGTCGTAACGTGGCCGCGGTCGCCGTGTGGCAGTACCCGAAGTGCAGCACCTGCCGCAAGGCGCTGAAGTGGCTGGACGCGCACGGCGTGGCGTATCAGGCGACCGATCTCGTCGCCAGGCCGCCGTCGCTGACGAAGCTGCGCGAGCTGTTCAAGCGCGCGGGCCTCCCCATCGCGCGCTTCTTCAACACGTCGGGCGAGAGCTACCGCGCGGGCGGCTTCAAGGACCGCCTGAGCACGATGTCGGAGGCGGAGGCGCTGGCCGCGCTGGCGGCCGACGGAAAGCTGATCAAGCGGCCGCTCGTCGACACCGGCGACGCCGTCCTGGTCGGCTTCGACGAGGCCGCCTACGCCCGCGCGCTGGCGTAGTCAGGTCAACCGCTCGACCAGGAACGCCAACGTCCGCGCCCAGGCCGCGCGACCGGCGTCGAGGTGGTACGCGCCCACGGTGTCGTTGAAGAACCCGTGTCGAGCGCCCGCGTAGACGTGCCACTCGAAGGCAACGCCCTTCGCCTTCATCGCCTCCGCGAACGCCGGGATGGTCGGCGTGATGCGCGGGTCGGGATCGGCGTAGTGACCGAGGACAGGGCACTTCAAGGTGGAGAGCCTTTCGGCCGGCGGCGGGGAGCCGTAGAACACGACGGCGGCGGTCAGTGTCGGCTCCGCGCAGGCCAGCAGTCCCGCCAGCCCGCCCCCCATGCAGAAGCCCAGCGCTCCAACCTTGCGCTCGGCGCCTCCAGCCGCGGCGCGCAGGTGTCGAACGGCATCGACCAGGACCTCGGTGTAGCGAGCGAACCGCTGGGCGCGCCCCTCGTCGGAGCCGAACAGCCGTCCCAGGGAGGCCGCCAGCCGCTCTCGCTCCCCTTCGGGAACGCGCGACAGCGCCTCCTCGCGCGCGGGCGCTCCCGACCAGGCGGCGGGGTTCGCGTTCAGGAACGTCCGCGCCGCCGAGACGCGCGGACGGGTGATCTCCTCGGGGCGCGACCCGCCCGGGCTGAGCAGATCGGGCGCCAGCACCTCGTAACCGGCCGTCGCCAGCCGCGTGGCCACGTCCTCGATGTACGCGTCCGCGCCGAACACCTCATGAATGAGGACGATCGCCGGCAGCGGCTTCGCGCCTCCCGGCTGTCGGGCGAAAAAGGCCGGAAACTCCTGCCCGGCCGACGCGTAGGTGACCCATCCGGTTTCCAGCTTCATGCAGCGGAAAGCTAGGCCCCAATGGCCAGGATGCCAAGGTCTTCACACCGAACGGGGCGCGCGCTGTCCCCCGACCTCCTCGAGGCGCCGCTCGAGAAAGCGCCGATCGGCCTGGTTGCCGACCAGCTCCAGCGCCTGCCGGTAGGCGACGGCCGCCTCGGGGAAGCGTCCCAGCCGGCGCAGCAGATCCGCCCGCGCCGCCGGCAGCAGGTGATAGCCGTCGAGCGCCCCGCTGGCCGAGACGGCGTCGATGTGGCGCAGCCCTTCGAGGGGGCCCTCGGCCATCGCCACCGCGACCGCGTGGTTGAGCGCGATCACCGGCGACGGATGGGCCGCCGCCAGCAGCGCGTACAGCTCGGCGATCTGGCGCCAGTCGGTGTCGGCCGCGCACGCCGCCTGCGCGTGCACCGCCGCGATCGCCGCCTGCAGCGCATACGATCCGGGCGGCCTGGCACGCAGCGCCTCCGCCACGAGGGCGCTCCCCTCGGCGATGGCCTCCTTGTTCCAGCGCGCGCGCTCCTGATCTTCCAGGAGGACCACCTCGCCGTCCGGCCCCACACGGGCCTCGCGGCGGGCGTCCTGGAGCAGCATCAACGCCAGCAGCGCCCGCGGCTCGGCGCGCCCGGGCAGCAGCTCGACCAGCAGGCGCCCCAGCCGCATCGCCTCGCGACACAGATCACCGCGCACCAGCTCCCTCCCCGAGCTGGCCGCGTACCCCTCGTTGAACACCAGGTAGATCACCGCCAGAACGGCGTCGACCCGCTCGGTCAGCTCGCCCGGATCGGGCACGCGGAAGGGGATCCCGGCGGCCCGGATCTTCGTCTTGGCGCGCACCAGCCGCTGCGCCATCGTCGGCGGGGGCAGCAAGAACGCGCGCGCGATCTCGTCGGTCTCGAGCCCACCGAGGGTCCGCAACGTCAGCGCCACCTGCGCCTCGACGGCCAGCGCGGGGTGGCAGCAGGTGAAAATCAGGCGAAGCCGATCGTCTTCCACGGAATCCCCCTCGGCATCGGCGGGCGCCACCTCGCGTTCGGCGGTCGCCTGCGCCTCCAGTGCGGCGCGCTTCTCCTCGAACAGCGCGCTCCGGCGCAGGCGATCGACCGCCTTGTTGCGCGCGGCGCGGATGAGCCAGGCGCGCGGATTGTCGGGCACCCCCTCGCCCGGCCATTGCACGAGCGCCGCCTCCAGGGCGACGGCCAGCGCCTCCTCGGCCAGATCGATGTCGCCCAGCAGGCGTATCAACGTGGCCAGGATCCGCCCCCGCTCCTCGCGAAACACGCGCGCGACCGCATCCGTTTCGTCGTTCATTCCCACGGGAGCCGAAGCATACGTTGTCCTGCTGGCCCGCCGGCCCCGGAGGCGCCACCGGCGCTCAAGCGGTGGGACGGGGGTAATCGGGCGGAAGCTGCATCACGGGGCGCACCTCGATGCAGCCGGTGCGCGCGCCGGGAATGCGAGCGGCGATCTTCGTCGCCTCGTCGAGATCCTTCGCCTCGACGAGGTAATACCCGCCGAGCTGCTCCTTCGTCTCGGCGAAGGGGCCGTCCGTGCTCAACGTCTTGCCGTCACGGACCCGGACGGTGGTGGCGGTCGAGGTCGGCTGCAGCGCATCGCCCGCCCGCATGTTCCCCGACTTGATGATGCTCTGGGTCAGGTCGCGGTACTCCATGAACATCGTCTCGCGGTCCTTCGGCGTGGCGTTCTTCTGCAGATCTTCGCTGGCGTAGATGAGCAACAGGTATTGCATGGGCCTCTCCTCGATCGATGGCGCCTGGGCGCTGGTTGACTGAAACGACGTTACCGTTCCCCTGTCAGTCGATCGACCCCGCCCCGGA
This sequence comes from Polyangia bacterium, assembly GCA_036498765.1. GTDB lineage: Bacteria > Myxococcota_A > Polyangia > Fen-1088 > Fen-1088 > JADGRB01. The sequence goes on along the minus strand of DASYEX010000167.1, from coordinate 141 downwards.
TCGACAGCCCTGCTTCTTTTTCTCGAGCGGGCGCTTCGAGCGGTCCCTCCTCTTGGTCGCGGGCTCCCTCCTCTTGGTCGCGGGACGAGAGGAGTGGGGTGTCCCCCCCGTGCTCAAACAAGTCCTCGCGGGGCGGACCCG
>DASYEX010000166.1:0-1919 GCA_036498765.1 Polyangia bacterium | reverse complement strand
GGAATCCGGCCGCCGGCGCCGCATGGAAGCCGCCGCCGTGGAATCCACCACCGCCGTGGAACCCACCACCGCCGCCGTGACCGCCGCCGCGCGCAAACGCGGCCGCGGGCGCGGTCAGCAGCGCCAACCCAAGCACAGCCGTCCGGATGCGTTTCATGGCCGAAATCCTCCCGCTTTTAAGATGGTGGCCACGCGGGGCGGTTGCCGGTGAGGGCCGGGCGCACGGGACCTTGGACGCCGTGCACCGACTCTTGATAAATAGAACCAGCTCATGCCTGGCGCGAAGTCCGACGGACGTGTGGTGGCCGAGCCGTGGACGCCGCCGCGGTTTCGGCGGGCGCTCACGGTTGTGGCCGGGATCTATGCGTTGTTCGTCTGGATGGACGCGGCTGGGCTGAATCTGCCGGACAAGATCCTGCCGCTGCCGATGCGGTTCTTCATGCAAGAGGCGGCGCTGTTCCCCGACGCCGCGCGCGACTCGATCGAGTACCGCGCCGAGGGGTACCTCTGCGACAGCGGGCGGTTCGAGGAGATCGACGTGCGTCCGTTCTTTCCGATCCAGCGCGATGACAAGGAGAGCCGCTTCTACCGGGCGATGTTCTTCCACCGGCGGCAGAAGAAGGTGTTGGTGGCGCTGGACCAGTTCATCGTCACTCAGCACAACCGCGCGCACCCCGAGGCGCGCATCGGCGGGGTGATGCTGCTGAGCCTGCGCATCCCCATCCCCGAGCCGGGAACGCCGGAGCCGCGTTACCAGCGGCTGCCGCTCGGCGACTACCCGCAGGAGGTCGAGCGCAAGTATTGGTACGTGACGCCGCCGAGCGAGCGGACGCAGCGCTGCGAGGAGGCGGCCGCGCCGTGAGACGACCGCCGCCCGAGGTGACCTGGTGGACGCGCCTGCGCGACTGGCTCGACGCCCCGCAGCCGATCGAGCGGCTGGCGCTGGCGCGGATCGTCCTGCCGCTGGTGCTGCTCTCGTTTCAGGCCTCGCGCCTGGTGCACGCGGACCACTGGCTGTCGTCGATCGGGTTCCGCGTCCCCTATCTCGGCGGCAGCGACTGGCGGCAGCCGCTCTACATCCCGGCGGTGGCGCCCGGGCTGGCCTGGGCGATCGCCGTCGCGACGGTGGTGGCCGGGCTCTGCCTCTCGGCGGGGTTCTGCGCGCGCGCGGCGGGTGGGCTGTTCGCGGCGCTGCTGGCTTACCTGGCGCTCGCCGATCGGCTGGAAGCATTCACCGTCAGCAAGCTGGGGCCGATGGTGGCGCTGGCGCTCTGCCTGTCGCCGAGCGGGGCGCGCTACGGCGTCGATGCCTGGTTGCGGGGGCGGCGAGACCCCGAGGCGTCGCTGCCGACGCACGTGCGCGGGGGCGTCATCCGGTTCTTCCAGATCTTCCTCTGCGCGATGTACTCGGGGGCGGGGATCGCCAAGCTGCACGGCGACTGGCTCGACAAGGACGTGCTCTGGAGCCACCTGCACGACAACTACCAGACCTGGATCTCCTGGGCGCTGGCGCGGGCGGTCCCGGGGTGGGGGTGGCAGGTCCTGCAGTACGTGTCGCTGACGTTCGAGACCGCCGCGCCGCTCTGGTTCGCGCTGCGCTGGACGCGGCCCTACGCCGTGATCGCCGGGCTGGGGATGCACGCGCTCATCGGTCTCATGTTCGGGCCGGTGATCTGGTTCGCGTTGTTGATGAGCACGTTGCTCATCACCTGCTACCTGCCCGAGCGCTGGCTGCTGCGGCTGTTTCGCGCGCCGGCCTCTACGCCGACGACGGTGCCGGATCGGGCGACTCGTCGATGAGGGCGTCGCGGGCCTGATCTTCGGCCGAGCGTCGCGTCCAGCGGCGCTCGCCCGCGTGCGCCAGCACCAGCAAGGCCGGTTGCAGGAGGCGCGGCAGCACGGCGAGGATGAGCGCGCCG
>DASYEX010000165.1:0-8853 GCA_036498765.1 Polyangia bacterium | reverse complement strand
GTGGGTGGGGCTGCCGCGCGCCAACGAAGAGGAGGCGCCCCGCTTCGATCATCACCCCGCGGCCACCATCCCCGCGCTCGCACGGGCAGGGGCCAAGCTCCACGTCGTCGCCGGGACGGCCTACGGTGCCACTTCGCCGGTGGCCGTCTGCTCGCCGACGCTCTATGTGGCGGCCACGCTCGAGGCGGGCGCGACGTTGGCTCTGCCCGACGAGCACCCCGAGCGCGCCGTCTACCTCGTCGAGGGCGAGCTCGGTGCCGGGGCGCGCCAGCTCGTTCCCGGCGCGATGGCCGTCTTCCATCCGGGCGACGCGGCCGTCCGCGCGCTGCGGCCGAGTCGCTTCGTCCTCATCGGCGGCGCCCCGCTCGACGGCGAGCGCCACATCTGGTGGAACTTCGTGTCGAGCTCGAGCGAGCGAATCGAGCGCGCCAAGGCCGACTGGCGCGCCGGGCGCTTCGGCGTGGTCCCCGGCGACGACAAAGAGTTCATCCCTCTCCCCGAAGGTTGAGCCGCTTCCGCCGTTGCGGCGGCGACGCACATTCTCTTTGTGAGATCCATGTTGGCGGCCTTCACCTTCGCGGCGGCCGCGCTGGCCGCTGCACGGCCCGGGTACGGGCAGACTGCACCGACGGCCGCGCCCTCGACCGCGGCGGCGAACCCGCTGGCCGCGACCACGGGACCGCCGGCCGGCAGCGGCAGCACCGGCAACTACACGGGCGGTGGGCTCGGCTCGAGCAGCTTCTACCTGGCGACCGTCGACGCCGCCGCCGTGACCAACGCGGGAACCGCCGCCGCCGTCACGCCGACCACCAGCGCCCTCGGTCCGACCGGCACCCCATCGGCGGCCTCGGGCCTGGCGGCGACGGCGCCCACCGGGACCGCGCCGGCCGCGACCAGTCCCGCCGCGATCACAACGGCGAGCGCTCCCGCGTCGGTCCCGGCCTTCACGCCCGCTGCGACCGCGGCGCTCCCAGGCGTCTCCGCCGCCGGCCAAACATTGTCGGCGGCCGGAACCACGGTCACGCCGGCGGCGGGCAGCATGCCGACCGCCACCACCGTGCCGGCACAGAGCGGCGCCGCGGTGGGCGGCGCGACCACTGGCGCCCCCACCGCGACACCGCAGACCTACCCATCTCTCCTCGACTGACCGGCCCAACTCACCGCGGCCGGGGTCCCCGGGCTACTGGGTGGTGCCGCCGCCGTAGCTCGGCACCGAGGTCGAGGGGGGCGCGTTCGGCGTCGTACCCGGCGTCGAGGTCGAGCCCGGCATCGATCCGTTCGAGGGCCCGGTTTGCGGGGTCGGCAGGCCCGTCGAGCTCGGCGAGGGAGGCGTCACGCCACCCCCCGGAATCGTCGAGCTTCCGGTGCCGCCCGGACCGTAGTCCGGGGTCCCGCTGTTGGTGCCGTTGGTCCCGTTCGTTCCGCTCGGCCCGTTCGTCCCGTTCGAGCCGTTCGTGTCGGCGGGCGCGCCGGAGGTCCCCGTCCCCGGCGTCCCCACGCCGCTCGCCCCGCTGCTGGTCCCCATCTGAGCCAGGAGGCGCCAGCCGCCGAACGACGGCGCCCCCGCAGCCACCGACGCCTTCGCGACCCGCGTCTCGACCGCAGCCGGCGGCGCCGCCGCCGAGCTCGTTCCCCCCGTTGCCGCTGGAAGAATGAAAACCATGTGTTTTTCCCTCCTGCGACGAATGTGGGACCCGTTGGCCTCATGGCCAGCCCTGGCGTCGCCGGGCTCGCAGCCGAATTCCTACCCGCGGTGATAACATCGGAAGCGGTGCCGCTTCACCTCGAGCTTCTGGTCCGCATCCTGGTCGGGACCCTCCTCGGCGGCGCCATTGGCTACGAGCGAGATCTACACGGCCGCCCCGCCGGGCTCCGCACGCACGCCATCGTCGCGCTCGCCTCGGCCACGTTCATGGTCGTGTCGACCCGGTTCGTCTACTACCAGCACTACGGCAAGGACGATCTCGTCGCGATCGATCCCTCACGCATCGCCGCCTCGGTCGTCTCGGGGATCGGGTTCCTGGGCGCCGGCGCCATCCTCCGCGACGGGATCACCATCAAGGGATTGACCACCGCGGCCGGCCTCTGGCTGGTGGCCGCCATCGGGATGGCGGCCGGCGGGGGCATGTACGTCGTGAGCTTGTTCGCCACGGTGCTCGGGTTGGCGGCGCTCACCCTCCTCCGCCGGTTCGAGGACCGCGGGCTGCGGTTCTCGCGCTGGCGCCTGTCACTGACCGTCGATCCCTCTCGCACCACCCTGGCGGCCATCACCGATCGCCTGGCCAAACTGGGCGCGACGATCAAGCGCGAGGAGTACGCCCGTACGATGGAGGGCCCCGAGGCGCGCGGCACCTTCGAGCTCCGGCTGCCGGCTGCGTTCAACGATCAGGCGATCGTGGACGCGCTCGAGCGCGACGACGCCGTCCGCGCCGTCAAGCTGCAACAGATCTAGCGAGCGCCGCGCGTCTACTCGATTTCGATCACGCCGGGGCAGCGCCAGTGGCCGGGGTGCCAGCGGCCGCGCGGGCCGTAGTGTCCCTCGACCCAGTAGCCGCCCGGGCAGTGCCCGGGTCGCGCCGGTCCCACGTAGCATCCCGCGCCGACTGTCCCCAGCGCCATCAAGAGCCCCAGCACGCCGAACATGCGTCGCAACATGAATCCTCGCTGGCCTCAGCACTTTGAGGCGACACCTGAAGGTAACGCCGACCCGACAAAATGGGAAATGACTCTGCTCACGCCGGATCTGCTGGCGCTCACTTGGTGAGCTGGCACTGGCGGAGATCCGTATCGGTGAACCAGTCCGCGATGGTCACCGCTGCGCGGGCGTAGGCGCTGTCCCCGCGCAGGCGCCCGGTCCACGTCGCGCCGCGGTTGGTCGCCAGGAGGTGGCACTGGAAATCGACGGTCACGTCGGGGAGGACCGGGACCGCCACCGTCATCCCCTTGTTGGTGCCGCGCAGCTCGAGATCGAGCGTGAGGTGAGGCGGCAGCGCGCGGTACCAGGGGCCCGAGACGCGCGGCTTGCCGGAGGATTTCTTCTTGCCGCCGCCGCGCGACGAGTCGTACGACCCACCCGCGGTGTCCACCTGCCCGGCGATCTTGAGGTCCCCGCGCCCGTCGCCGGTCAGCCGCAGCGTCGCGTCGAGATCGGGAAGGTAGAGCGGCGACGACGGCTGTCCGATCTTCAGGTCGTGTCCACCAAACGGGACCTCGACCCGTCCCAGCCGGAACGGCGAGAGCGAGGCGACCTCGGCGGTGGCGGGCGCGCCCGCGGCGCCGATGGTCACGCTGCCGACGCCCGCGATGTCGACGCGCAGCCCGTCGGTGCGGAGGTGATCGCCTCGCGCCTCGACCCGGCCGTTGGCGCGCGCGGCCGGCGTCGCCGCGCCGAGCTGCACCGTCAGGTTCTCGAGCTGGGCGCCGCCCTCGAGCGTGGGCCCGGGCTCGCCCCCCAAGGTCCCGCCGATCCGGGCCTCGACCTTCGCGCCGCCGCTGGCTACCACCCCGGCGGGGAGACGCACCGGAAATCGGCCGGCGTCGAGCTCGGCAGCCAGCGTGAGGGCCAGCCGCGTCCGCGCCGGATCGTCGGTGTCGAGCGTGGCCCGGCCGGCGACGCCGCCGCGCAACCCGGGCGTGACGACCGACAGCGCGGTCACCGTGAGCGCCTCGCCGTCGAGATCGATCCGCCCACCTGTGGGGACCGAGATCGGCGCCGGCCAGCGCGGCGCCTGCAGCGTGAGCGCGCGCGCCACCCGCACGCTCCCGGCGAAGCGGGGCGCGCCGGGCTTGGGGAGCAGCACGGGAACCACCGTCAGATCGACGGCCACGGCGCCGGCGGCGCTCTTGAGCGCCCGCGGCCAGAGCTGCGGCCAGCGGCTGACGTCGATCTGTCCCTGGACGCGCGCGCGCGCGTCCAGGCCGTGCACCTCGCCGTCGAGCTGAGCTCCTTCGAGCCCCGGGCCCGCTAGCCGCAGGAGACCCTGGCCCTCCAGGCCCGCCGCGCGGTAGCCGAGCTCGAGGTCACCGGAGGCGGCGATCGCCGCGCCCTCGAGCGGCGGCGGCAGCCAGGGACCGAGCGCGCGGTCGCGCACGGCGACCGTGGCGTCGAACGACAGCGCGGGGCGGCGGCGCACCCGCGCGTGCAGGGTGATCCCCGGATCGATCGTCGCGTCGAGATCGCCGCCGTCGGTGCCGAGCCGCAGGTTGGTCTCGACGTCGCCGAGCGGGCGCCCGCCCAGCGCCAGCTTCGCGACACCAATCTGGCCGTGCAGCGACGGCCGCTCGAGCGGCCCGCCCAGCGCCAGATCGGCGCGCAACGTGCCGGCCAGCGCGCCCAGCTTCTGCGGCCGATCGAGCCCCGGGATGGCGCCCACCGGATAGTCGCGCACGGCGAGGCTGGCGGCGATCTTGCCGTTTTCCCCCAGCCGCCCCCCGAGCTCGAGGGTGCCGCCGCCCACCCGCCGGAGCTGGACCTTGGGCACGGTGACGCCGGCGTCGGCCGCGTACACGGCGTCGAGCTTGCGCGGGAGCAGGAACCGCTGACCGTAGACGCCGATCGCCGTCGGCGGCGCGAACGCCAGCCCGAGCGCGACGCGCTCGATCGTCCCCTCGGCCTTCGCCGTCAGGTGCAGCGGACCGCTGACGGCGCCGCCCGGGATCCAGTCCTCGAGCGCCGCGACGGCCAGCTGTCCGTGAGCCTCGACCTCCGAGCGCGGGCGGTGGCCCGGCGGCGCGGCCGAGACCGAGCCGGGCGGCGAGAAGGCGACGTGCGCGTCGAGCCGCGCGGAGAGGCCGGTCCAGTCGGCGCGCAGCCCCTGAAGCCGCAACACGGCGTCGGCCAGCCGCACGCTGTCGACCGAGGCGTAGAGCGTGTCGGTGGCCCCCTCCGCGCGCGATCCCTTCCCGACCCGCAGCTGGAAGCGGCGCGGTCCGGAAAGCGCCCGGCGCCGGTCGAGGCGCAGATCGGCGTCGGGGATCTGGGCGTCGATCCCCGCGAACGTCGGCCAGAGGTGGGCCGTCGCGTGAAAGTGCCCGTGTAAGAGGCCGCCCAGCAGCGGGCGCAGCGCCGGATCGACCATCCAGCCGGTCTCGACGCCCGCGAAGGTCAGCGACAGATCGGCGGCGCCGTGCGCGACCCGCGCGGCGAGACGCGTCCCGCCCCCTTCGATCTCCAGCGCCCCGGCCATCGCGGTGAAGGGCCCCATCACCTTGGCGTGCAGATCGCCGTCGAGGTGACCAGCCCACGCCCCCTGCGGCCGCCAGCTGGCGTCGAGCCCGCCGAGCGCCGCGCCAAAAGCCGTCCAGTGGGCGTCGACATCCAGCCCCGGCGCGCCGGGCGGCCGCTGGCCGGGCCCGGGCGGGAAGATGTTGCGGAAGGCCGCGTGGCCGGAGAGCCGGGCGCGCCCGGTGCGCGCCGCCGCGACCTGCAGCTCGAGATCGGTGGGGAGCTCGGGCGCCACCGCGACGCGGGTGATCTCGACGGCGTCGAACGGGACGCGCGCGGTCCAGGCGTTGCCGCGGCGCCCGATCCGCAGGGCGCCGGCCGCGGCCACCACGTCACGCACCTCGAACAACAACGGTGGCCCCTGGCCGCCCACCGAGAGACGCCCGTTGGCGTTGGTCCGCGCGAGCTCGAGCTCCCAGGCGTCGAACGCCAGATCGACGTCGACGTCCTGGAACTGGACATTGCGCAAGACGATCGCCCCCGATGCCTGGCCGGATTTGCGCGGCTTGCGCGGGGCGCCGAGATCGAGGCAGGCGGCGCGGCCGGCCTCCGGCACGGCCCGAAACGCGTCGGCCGTGGTGAGCTCGTCAGGCATGAGCGCCAGACGCCAGCGTCCGCGCGCCATCAGCACGTCAGACAGGACCAGCCGAAACGGACCAGTCTGGAGCTCCAGGGTGGCCTCGAAGCGCTGGGCCGCGAACACCACCTGGCCGTCAGCCCCGGCGATGCGGACGTCCTCGACGACGATGTCGACCGGACGCCCCACCAGCAGCTCCCACACCGCCGCCCAGCCGAAGTGGCCGCCCGAGATCTGAAACGTCGCGCACAGGGAAGCCGTGGCGTGCGAGACCGCCCAACGCGCCACCGGGCCCCGCAGCACGAGCGGCGCCAGCGTCGCCACGAGCGCGAGCCCGCCCACCACCGCTGCCGCGATCCGGCCGATGCGACGTGGCCGCTCGCCGGGCGCCCGCTCCATTCCTCTCACAGCCTATCAGCTCCGAGGGCGGTCGACCTGTCAGGCGACGCCGGAGCCGGGCCCTGTCGACCTTCCTGGCGACCCTCCGGTCGACCCTTCCTGCCGAACCGGCCGGTGGCCATATTGACGGAAAATGACACGGGTAGAGGCGCACCGCGGGGCCGGGTCTCGGCCCCTGCGCGGAGCGTTGCCCGTATCGATCAGCGGCGCGGTGGTGGTCGCCTTGATGTTGGGATGCGCGTCACAGCAGAAGCGGCAGGAGCTGATCGTGCGCGGGCTCCGCATCGAAGGGAACACTCACGTTTCGGACCGGCAAATCGAGAAGAGGATCCTCACCGCCAAGACCGGGTGGTGGCCCCTGGCGACGAAGCAGTACTTCGACCCGGTCAGCTGGGAGGCGGACCTGGCGCGCATCGTGCGCCTCTACGAGACGCGCGGTTACTACCAGACCCGGATCGCCAAGGCGGGCTCGACGCCCAAGCCGCCCGACGGCGTCGTGCTCGACGTGACGATCGACGAGGGCCAGCCGACCCGCATCGGCAGCGTCGAGCTGCTGGGCCTCGCCGAGCTGCCGCCCGCGGACCAGGAGGCCGCGCTCGATCGCCTCCCGCTGACCATCGGGGCGCCGTTCCAGGAGAGCGACTGGCAGGCGGCCAAGGGCGGGATCGTGTCGCGCCTCCGCGCGCGCGGCTACGCCCAGGCGAGCGCCGAAGGAGAGACGCTGGTCGACGTCAAGACGCACCAGGCGGCGGTGACGATCATCGTCCACCCCGGGTTGCACTACCGGTTCAGCGGGATCGACGTGAAGACCGGCCCCAACCCCCGCGTGCCGGCGCTGTTCGTCTGGGAGCAGGTGCGCCTGGCCATCCCTGAAGGGTCGATGTTCAGCCCCGCCGCGCTCGACGAAGCGGAGCGGCGGGTGTTCGGGATGGGACTCTTCGGCAGCGTGAAGGTGACCACCGGGACGCCCGACGACGCGATGGCGCGCATCCCCGTGGTGGTGGTGGTGCGCGAGGCGCCGTTTCACACGCTGCGCCTGGGCGGCGGCTTCACCATCGACGAGATCCACAACGAGGTCCACCTCACCTCCGACTGGACCAACCGCGACTTCCTGGGCGGGACGCGCAAGCTGACGTTGCACGCGATGGCCGGATGGGCCTTCATCCCCAACCTCTACGCCGTGGCCACCAACGACGTGGCGCTCGCTCCGCGCAGCGGCCCGGTGTTCGATCTCGGCGTCGCCTTCGAGCAGCCGCGCTTCGTCGGGCGTCCGTCGCTGCGGCAGCAGAGCGGGCTCGAGTTCGCGCGGACGCTGCAACAGACCTACGACAACCTGGCCACCCGCGGCTCGGCGGGGGTGGTCTGGCAACCGTACGCGCAGCTCTCGATCTTCCCGGTCTACCGGCTGGAGTTCGATCACCTGGACGGCTCGCCGATCAACAGCGCGGCGACGGCGCCGCTCACGCTGGGGTGCGAGACGACCTCGGGGTCCTGCAACGTGTGGCTCTCGTACCTCGAGCAGATCGTCACCTGGGACAAGCGGGACAAACCGCTCGAGCCGCGCCAGGGGTACTACGCCAGTCTGTCGGTCCAGGAGGGGGGCGGCCCGCTGCAAGGAAACTTCGACTATCTCCGGGTGCTGCCCGACCTGCGCGGCTACCTCAGCTTCGGCGAGGACCGGGGGCTGACGTTCGCGGCGCGGCTGCGCGTCGGCGAGCTGTGGCCCACCTCGGGCAACCCGGAGTCGAGCGCCGTCGTCACCCGCTTCTACGGCGGCGGCTCGAACGGCATGCGCGGCTTCTCTGAACGGCGCCTGTCGCCGCTGCTGCAGGCGCCGGTGCCGAACACCGTCCCGTCCCAAGGCCTGACCGAGACCGTCCCCATCGGCGGCAACGGATGGTTCGACGCCAGCGTGGAGGCGCGCTACTCGGTCACCTCGAACGTGCGGGTGGCGACCTTCATCGACTGGGGGCAGGTGACCACCGGGCTATTCGCGATCGACGATGTTCCGGGCGTGCTGTGGGCGGTCGGCCTCGGCCTGCGCTATCTGACGCCCATCGGACCACTGCGGGTCGACGTGGCCCGCCGGCTGCCGTTCGGGACGTTGCCGCCGCTCCTCGTCAGCAACGGGGCGGGCCTCGAGGTGCGGTCGTACGCGGTGGACCAGAGTTGCTTTGGTCTCTTCGCCGCCACGCCGGCCACGCCGGTGAGCGACGGCTCCTGCGTGCTGCAGATCTCGATCGGGGAGGCGTTTTGAGGCTCCGCGCCGGCCTCCGCATCGCCGGGCTGACGATCTTCGTCGTGCTGGCGGTCGTGCTCCTGGCGGTAGGCGGCGTGTGGACGTTCGCCGAGACCGACTGGGGCGGCGACGTCATCCGGCGGATCGCCGTGGCCCAGATCGATCGACGCATCGCCGGCCAGGTGGCGGTGGGCCGCCTGCGCTTCGGCGGCGATCGGTTGACCCTGGACGACGTCGTGTTGCGCGATTCCGACGGGACGGCGGTGGCGACCGTGGGCGCGGTGGACGTCCAGTTCTCGATCTGGCCGCTCCTGCGCAAGCGGCTCGAGGTCCGGCGCCTCGAGATCCGCCGGCCCGAGCTGCGGCTGGCTCTCGACGACCGCGGCTCGAACCTGGCGCGCGTGTTCGCTCCCG
>DASYEX010000164.1:0-11273 GCA_036498765.1 Polyangia bacterium | reverse complement strand
CCCGCGAGCTTTCGGCCTGCGACGAGTACAGCGCCGTCCGCTGGGCCGGCGATCCCGTTCCAGTCGAGTGTCCGCTCAACGTCCGCCAGCTCGTCCGCCTCGCGCTCGCCGCCGGCCGATAGGTGGAGGGCCGATAGGCGGACGGCCGACAGGCGACGGCCGATAGCCCACGGCCGATAGGCGACGGCCGCGCGCTGGGGGCGCGGCCGTCCAGCCTCCGGCTAGAGCACGGCTAGAGCTCGGCTAGAACAGGACGCCGGCGGTCGCCGAGATCATCTTCAGCGAGCCGTCGGTGTTGCACGCCACGTAGTACGCGCCGCCGTAGTCACTACCGCCGCTGCAGGAGAGCGGCTTCTCCCAATCGAAGTTCAAGAGGCCGCCCAGCGCCAGCATGGGCGACACGCGGTAGAAGGCGCCCGCGTTGACGCCGAGGACCAGGCCGTTGTCACCGATGTCGGTCGGGGCGTACCCGTACCCGTTGTCGAACGAGGTGGCGTAACGGAAGAAGCCGACCTTCGGCCCGAGCACCACGTCCGCCATCGGTCCCACCGGCGCGTGGAAGAAGGGGGCCGCCGCGACCTGGACGTTGTAGATCGAAACACCCGAGAGGGACGAATCGGGGTTGACGAGGTCGTAGAGGATCTCGCCGTTGAACGACAGCTGGTCGCTCACGCGCACGCCGCCGATGCCGCCGACCCGCAACCCGGGTCCGGTGCCCGAATTGGCGTTCTGGATCGAGTGCACGCCCAGGAACCCCAAGATCAGAAACGGGCTGCGCGGCGGCGGCGGGTAGGCGCCCGGCGCGGGCGGGTAGGCGCCCGGCGCGGCCGCGGTGGGCGGCGGCGGCGGATAGCCGGGCTGGGCTTGCGCGTTGGGATCGGCCGGGGCCGCCGGGGGCGGATATCCGGCCGGCGCGTCTTGCGCGCGCGCGCTGGCGAGAGCAAACAGCGAGAGACCGGCAACGAACGAAACCACACCGAGAGAGCGCTGGCGCATCATCCGGGATCCTTTCTCGAGGGGACTTTTCTGGGGCCATGGGGCGGACGCCCCGGGGCGGAGCTGCCAAGCAGAGCTGCCAAGCAGAGCTGCCAAGCAGAGCTGCAGTGAGCGGAACGATCGAAGCCGCCAATAGTTCCTGGATGAGTGTAACGTAAGTCACGCCACGGCCGCCAGAAACGCGACCGGACGGGGCGGTGGTCATTTCCTCGATCATTGCCTAGCCTCTCGGCATGCCCTCCGCGCGACCGGCGACACTGCGGTCCGTCTGGCAGCGCTATGCGGCGGCGGTCCTGCTCACCGGCCTCGTGGTGGCGGGGCGGTTGGCGCTCGATCCCGTGTGGGGACACCAGCACAACCGACACCTGGTCTTCATTCCGCTGGTGATGGTCGTGGCCTGGCTGGGCGGCCTCGGGCCCGGCGTCGTCTCGGCCGTGCTCTCCACGGCGGCGCTGGGCACCTTCTGGATGGGCACCGCGCGCGAGCCGGCCGGCGTGGCGATCGTCGAGCTGATCCTGTTCCTGGGCATCGGCGTGGCGCTCTCGGCGATGGTCGAGTCTCTTCACCGAGCGCGCGCCCGCGCCGAGGCTTCCGTGCGCTCGCGCGAGCGGGTGATGGAGATCGTCGCGCACGATCTGGGCAACCCGCTGGGCGCCATCGGCATCAGCGCCGAGGCGCTGGCCCGGAGGGCGACCGAGGACGAGGATCGCCGCCACATCGATCGGATCCTGCGCGGGGTCACCCGCATCACCAACCTGATCGGGGACCTGGTCGACGTCACGGGGATCGAGCACGAGACCCTGGCGATGACGTGCACCCGCCAGGCCGTCGAGCCGATCGTCCGCGAGACGGGCGAAGCCTTTCTCCCCAAGGCCGAGCAGCGGCACGTCACGCTGGAGGTCGACAGCCCGCCGGGTGATTTGACGATCGTCGCCGACCGCGCGCGCATCGTCCAGCTGCTGGGGAACCTGATCGGGAACGCGCTCAAGTTCACGCCCGAGGGGGGGCGCGTGGCGCTGCGGGTCCTGGCCGGCAAGCAAGAGGTGCGTTTCGAGGTCGCGGACACCGGCCCGGGCATCGCGCCCGAGAACGTCCGGCGGGTCTTCGAGCAATACTGGACCGGCGACAGTCAGCAGGGGACGGGGCTGGGTCTGTTCATCGCGCGCAGCATCGTGCAAGCCCACCGCGGCCAGATCGGCGTGACGACCGCGCCGGGTCAGGGCGCGACGTTCTTCTTCACGCTGCCCCGCGAGTGAGCGGCCGCCGGCCGCGACGATGCGCATCCTCTTCCGCAAGCTCCCCGGCGTCCCAACATTGTCGGGGTGGGGAAGGGGCGGTTTCCGCGCGCGCTCGTTCTGGTGGCGTCGGTGGTCGCGCTGGTCGTGGGCAACGCCGGCGGTGGACGCGCGCTCACCGTGCCGCGCGCGCCGCGCCTGGTCCCGGTGCCGCTCATCTCACAGGCGTCGCCCTGGACCTGCGGTCCGGCGGCCCTGATGTCCGTGCTGGTCTACTTCGGCGTCTTCGACGACGCGGAGTCGCGGCTGGACGCCGAGCTCGGCGCCACGCCGCAGGATGGGACCCGCGTCCGGGCCCTCGTCGCCGGCGCGCGCCGCTTCGGCCTCGTGGCCGACGCCCGCACCGCGCTCGAGCTCGACGATCTCGAGAATGAGCTGTCCCGGGGCGCCGTGGTCATCGTGGCGCTCCAGGCGTGGGCCACGGGGACGGTGACCGATTGGCGCTCGCACTGGGAGGACGGGCACTACGTGGTCGTCGTCGGCCTCAGCGACGATCGGGTCTACTTCATGGATCCCTCGGTCCGCACGGGATACGCGTATCTCCCGCGCGCCGCGTTCGTCGACCGCTGGCACGACTACGACCTCGAGGCCGGCCGGAAGGTCGTCTGGAACCGCCTGGGGATCGTCATCCGGGGCGGCGCCGGGCTCGGGCGCTACCCGGCCGAGCCCACGCCCGTCCAATAGCGCGCCGCCGGCGCGTCCGAATCCGACTATCATCGCCCGCGTGAGCCGGTTGTGCGCCCCGCGCCGAACGGTGCTTTCCCTGGCCTTCGCCCTCGGCGTGGGGTGCAGCGCGCGCCAGCAGCCGGTGACGGTCAACCCGTTCGACGGCAGCGCGAGCGCCTGGCCGGACACCGCCCCGCCGTTCAACGTGCTCGCCTTCAGCCGCACGGCGGGGTTCCGGCACGCGTCGATCCCCACGGCGATCGCGGCGCTGCAGGCGCTGCAGTCGGCCGGCGACTACCTGGTCACGACGACGGAGGATCCCACGCAGTTTTCGGCCGCGAACCTGGCGCGGTTCCAGGTGGTGGTGTTCTTGCTGACCACCGGCGACGTGCTCGACGCCGATCAGCAGGCGGCGTTCCAGGCCTGGATCGGCGCGGGCGGAAACTATCTGGGCGTTCACTCTGCCGCCGACACCGAGCACGACTGGCCCTTCTACGGCACGCTGGTGGGCGCGTACTTCGTCAGCCACCCCGACGTCCAGCCCGCCAGCGTCGACGCCGACGCCGGCGCGACGGGCGACCCGATCGTCGCCGGGCTGCCGTCGCCCTGGATGCGCACCGACGAGTGGTACAACTTCGACCACGACCCGCGCCCCGAGGTCACCGTGCTCGAGACCGTCGACGAGTCGACCTACACGGGCGGCACCCTGGGCGCCGATCATCCGATCACCTGGGACCACCCGACAGGCGGCGGGGGGCGCGCCTTCTACACGGCCATGGGCCACACCGACGACAGCTACCGCGACCCGCTGTTCCAGCGCCTGCTCATCGGCGGCCTGCGCTGGGCCGCGGGCCGCTGATCGGGCTCGTCGTACTTGTCGCACATCTGTACGGCCGCCCCCCGCGGCCTCACAATGTATCCGTGGACCGGAACCTGGCGCTGGAGGTGGTTCGCGTCACCGAGGCCGCGGCGCTGGCAGCAGCGCGATTCGTCGGGCGCGGCGATCGCGAGGGCGCCGACCGCGCGGCCACCGAGGCGATGCGCAAGACCTTCGGCTTCATTCACGTGCGGGGGCGGGTGGTCATCGGTGAGGGGGAGCGTGACGAGGCGCCGATGCTCTACATCGGCGAGCCGGTGGGCGACGGCGACAGCAGCGCGCCGGAGGTCGACATCGCGGTCGATCCGCTGGAGGGGACCAACCTGGTCGCCAACGGGCTCAGCGACGCGCTGGCGGTGGTGGCGATGGCCGAGCAAGGCCAGTTTCTGAACGCGCCCGACACCTACATGGACAAGATCGCCGTGGGGCCCGAGGCGCGCGGCACGATCGACATCCGCAAGAGCGCCACCCACAACCTCAACGCCGTCGCCGAGGCCAAGCGGGTGGCGGTGGGCGATCTGACCGTCGTCATCCTCGATCGGCCGCGGCACGCCGCGCTCATCGCCGAGGTCCGCAAGACGGGCGCGCGCATCCGCCTCATCACCGACGGCGACGTGGGCGGCGGGCTGGCCACCGCCGATCCCTCGACCGGCGTCGACGTGCTGCTGGGGATCGGCGGCGCGCCCGAGGGCGTGCTGGCCGCGGCCGCCCTGCGCTGCATGGGCGGCGACATGCAGGGCGTGCTCAAGCCCCGCAGCGCCGAGGAGCGCGATCGCGCCATCGCCATGGGCATCGCCGACCCCGAGCACGTGTTCGCGATCGAAGAGCTGGCGCGCGGCGACGTGATGTTCGCGGCGACCGGCGTCACCGAGGGGTTTCTGCTCCGCGGCGTCCGCTTCACCGCCAACGGTGCCGAGACCCATTCGATCGTCATGCGCTCGCGCTCCGGCACCGTCCGCTTCCTCGACACGCGCCACCGCTTCGAGGGCCACCCGGTCTACGGCGCGGGCAGCAAGCGCCAGCCGGGCGCCGGCCGCTAACGGCCGCCGGAGCGGAGCTGTGAGAGATCGCGCACGGCGCCGCGGGCGGCGCTGGTGGTCATGAGGGCGTAGGCGCGCAGGGCCTCCGACACCTTGCGGTCGCGGTTGGGGCGCCAGGCGTCGGCGCCGCGCGCCTGCATCGCGGCGCGCCGCTTGGCGAGCGTCGTCGCGTCGACGAGCAGATCGATGCGGCGACCGGGGATGTCGATGCGGATGTGGTCGCCCTCCTCGACGAGGCCGATCGCGCCCCCCTCGCCCGCCTCGGGCGAGACGTGGCCGATGCTGAGCCCCGAGGTGCCGCCGGAGAACCGTCCGTCGGTGATGAGGGCGCAGCTCTTGCCCAGGCCTTTGCCCTTGAGGAACGACGTCGGGTAGAGCATCTCCTGCATGCCGGGGCCGCCCTTCGGCCCCTCGTAGACGATCACCACGACGTCGCCGGCGCCGATCTTGTCGGCGGTGATCGCGTCGCAGGCCGCCTCCTGCGACTGGAAGACGCGGGCGGGGCCCTCGAACTTCCAGATCGACTCGTCGACGCCGGCCGTCTTCACGATGCAGCCGTCCTCGGCGATGTTGCCGTGGAGCACGGCCAGGCCGCCTTCCTTGCTGTAGGCGTGGGCGGCGTCGCGGATGCAGCCGCGTTCGACGTCGGCGTCGGGCTCGGCGAAGTGCTTATCCTGCGAGAAGGCGACCTTGGTCGCGACGCCGCCGGGGGCGGCCAGCGTCCGCTGGCGCGCCGCGGGCGTGGCGGTCGGGCGGCGGATGTCGTCGCTGTCGATGGCCGCGCCCAAGGTCGCCGCGTGGACGGTCTTGACGTCGCGGTGGATGAGGCCGGCGCGATCCAGCTCGCCGAGGATGGTGAAGATGCCGCCCGCGTGGTGGACGTCTTCCACGTGGTACGACGACGAGGGCGCCACCTTGCAGATGTTGGGGACGCGGCGCGAGAGGCGATCGATGTCGGCCATGGTGAACTTCACGCCCGCCTCGTGGGCGATGGCCAGGATGTGCAGCACGGTGTTGGTCGAGCCGCCCATGGCGATGTCCAGCGCCATCGCGTTCTCGAAGGCCTCGAAGGTGGCGATCGAACGCGGGAGCACCGACTCGTCGCCGCCGGCGTAGCGCCGCTGGGCGAGCTCGACGATGCGGCGGCCGGCCGCCTCGAACAGCTCCCAGCGGCGGGCGTGCGTCGCCAGCAGCGTGCCGTTACCCGGCAGCGCCAGCCCCAGCGCCTCGTTGAGGCAGTTCATGCTGTTGGCGGTGAACATCCCCGAGCAGGAGCCGCAGGTCGGGCAGGCCGAGCGCTCCATCTCCGCCAGCTCGGCGTCGGAGACCTTGGCGTCGGACGAGGCGATCATCGAGTCGATGAGGTCGAGCTTGCGGACGAGTGGCTTGCCGTCGCGGCCGTGCGTCCCCACCATCTTGCCGGCCTCCATCGGGCCGCCCGACACGAAGATGGTCGGGATGTTGAGGCGCATGGCCGCCATCAGCATCCCGGGCGTGATCTTGTCGCAGTTGGAGATGCAGACCAGCGCGTCCGCGCAGTGCGCGTTCACCATGTACTCGACGCTGTCCGCGATGAGGTCGCGGCTGGGGAGCGAGTAGAGCATCCCGCCGTGGCCCATGGCGATGCCGTCGTCGATGGCGATGGTGTTGAACTCGACACCCCAGCCGCCGGCCGCGTCGACCACGCCTTTGACCCGCTGGCCGACGTCGTGCAGGTGGACGTGCCCGGGCACGAACTGCGTGAAGCTGTTGGCGATAGCGACGATCGGCTTCTCGAAGTCGGCGTCCTTCATCCCGGTTGCCCGCCAGAGCGAGCGCGCCCCCGCCATGTTGCGGCCTTGCGTGGAGGTGCGGCTTCGGTACTCGGCCTTGCTCATGACCCTTCACTTTCCCCGACTCGTCGAGGTTCGTCCAGGGCCGAGGTGCCGGCGATGACGCGGCGGCCGGCCAGCGGGCGGCCGACGGCGAGGAGCCGGCCCGCCTCTTCCGCCGGCAGCGGCCGCGAGAACAGAAAGCCCTGCCCGCGCTGGCACCGCAGCGCGCGGAGGGCTTCAGCCTGCGCCGGCGTCTCGACCCCCTCGGCGATCACCTCCATCCCCAGGTTCTGCGCCAGCGACACGATCGCCTTGACGATGGCCGACTGCTGGGGCGCGCTGTCCATCCGGTTGACGAACGAGCGGTCGACCTTGAGGGCGTGGACCGGGAAGCTGTGCAGGTAGGCGAGCGACGAGTAGCCGGTGCCGAAGTCGTCGAGGTGGAGCCCGACGGACATGGCGTGCAGGCGCTGGATCACGCCCGCCCCCATGCTGAGGTTGTGCATGAGCGTGCTCTCGGTGATCTCCAGCATCAGGCAGGCCGGCGCGAGGTCGGTCGCCGCCAGCACGCGCTCGACCTCGGCGGGGAGGCCGCCCTGGGAGAGCTGGCGGGCGGAGACGTTGACGCTCACCTCCAGCTCGGACCAGGCTGGGTACTGGCGCTGCCATTCCCGCGTCTGCCGGCAAGCTTCGGCCAGCATCCGGTCGCCGATCGGCCCCACCAGGCCTGTCTCCTCGGCGACGGGGATGAAGAGATCGGGCGGGACCATCCCCCGGGTCGGGTGCCGCCAGCGGGCCAGCGCCTCGAACCCGACCACCGCGCCGCTGTCGAGATCGACGATCGGCTGGTAGTGGGGGAAGATCTCGCCGCGCTCGAGGGCGCGACGGAGATCGGTCTCGATCTGCAGCGACGACATCGCGCGCTGGTGCATGTCGCCGCCGAAGACCTGGTGGCGGGCGCGCCCCGCCGCCTTGGCCCGGTACATCGCCGTGTCGGCGTCCCGCAACATGTCCTCGGGGCGCTCGTACCCGGCGCTCGACAGCGCGATGCCGACGCTCACGGTGGTGAAGACCTCGTACCCATTCACCGCGATGGGCGCGGAGAGCTCGGCGTGAATGCGCTCGGCGACGCCGGTGGCGTCCGCTTCGCCGCCGATCTCGTCGAGCAAGACGGTGAACTCGTCGCCGCCGAGGCGCGCCAGCGTGTCGCCCGGACGCAGACAGCGCTCGAGGCGGCGCGCGGCGCCGACCAGGAGCTCGTCACCGGCCTCGTGTCCCAGGCTGTCGTTGACCGACTTGAACCGATCGAGATCGAGGTAGAGGAGCGCGAACAGTGGGCTGCCCAGCGCGCGCCGCCCGCGCTGAAACAGGTGTTTGAGGCGGTCGAGAAACAGCGCGCGGTTCGGCAGGGTGGTCAGCGGATCGTAGAAGGCCCGTCGCGCCAACTGCTCCTCGGCCCGCTTCCGTTCGGTGATGTCGCGCGAGATCCCGAAGGTCCCCACGATGTTCCCCTGGCGATCCCGCAGGGGGAGCTTCGTCGTCAGGACCCAACGGTCTTCGACGCCCGCGTGCGTCTCTTTCTCCTCGATGTTGACCAGCGGCGTCCCGGTGCGAATGATCTCCTGCTCGTCCCGGAACGCCTGCGCGGCGTGCTCGTCCGTGAAGAAGTCGAAGTCGGTGCGGCCGACGGCCAGCGCCGGATGGGCCACCCCGAACCGCGCCGCCGCATAGCTGTTGATGCGCGTGAAGCGGCTCTCCCGGTCCTTGAAGTAGATGCTGTCGGTGACGTTGTTCATCAACGTCTCCAGCAGAAAGCTCTGATCTTCGAGCTGGGAGATCTGCGCGGCGGTCTCCTCGCTCCCAAGCGCCTCTTCCGCCGTCTTCGGGCCTGCTCTCAGTGGCAATCGAGACCCCGTCTGAGCACTGTTCGAGACCAACTGCGATTGTAAAAATAGTTAGCGCCCAAACACTATATTAGCGCTAAAACTTTCGAGACGGCGAGAGAAATCCGCCCTAAACGCGTACTTTCGCGAGGCGAGGTGTAGCCAAAGGTCGGTGTCGCCTAGGGCGCGACGCGTCGGCCCAGGGTCAACCCGAACCAGCGCCGGGCGTCGTGCCAGCTGGCCTCGACGCGGAAGCCGGCGCGCCCGAGCAGCTGACGGACGGCGACGGGCGTCAGCTTGTAGCTGGACTCGGTGTGGATGCGCTCGCCGCGGGAGAAGATCACCTCTGTCGCGAGCGCGCGAATGGTGACGCGCTGGAGGCGCGTGCTCTCGAGGTGCATCTCTACGCGGGAACGGCGCCCGTTCCAGACCGCCACGTGACGGAAGGCGCCGAGGTCGAAGTCGGCGCCCAGCTGGCGGTTAAGGCGCGCCAGCACGTTCTTGTTGAACTGCGCGGTCACGCCCTGGGCGTCGGCGTAGGCGGGCAGGAGGACGCGCGACGGCTTGCGGAGATCGGCGCCCAGCAGGAGAGCGTCGCCGGGGCGAAGCGCGCGCGCGACGGCGGTCAGCAGCGCCCGAGCGGCGGGCGGATCGTAGTTGCCGATGTTCGAGCCGAGGAACAGGACCAGCCGTCGCTGGCCCTCCGGTGGTCGGGGGAGGTCGAGCCCCTCGGGATAGCGGGCCAGGATCGGCTGCACCGTCACTCGGCGCAGGCGACGCAGGCGCACGCGCGCCGAGTCGAGGGCGGCCGACGAGACGTCCAGCGGGCGGTAGGTGACGCGCGGCTGGTGCTCGAGCAGCGCCTCCAGCAGAACCTCCGTCTTGGCCGCCGAGCCGGCGCCCAGCTCGACGACCTCCAGCGGCGGACCCGCCGCGGCGACCATGGCCTGCGCGTGGTGGATCAAGATCGCGCGCTCGGTGCGGGTCACGTAGTACTCGGGCAGCTCGGTGATCTCCTCGAACAGCGCGGAGCCCCGCGCGTCGTAGAACAACCAGGGGGGCAGGGACTTGCGCGGCCGCAGCAGCCCGGCGCGCGCGGCCGCGCTGACGGCGTCGGAGGCCGGCTCCTCGACGCCGGACGGCGTCGCCTCGAGCTCAGTGATCATCGCGTCTCTCATGCGTCGCACGCCAGCCGGATCCCGCTCATCTGCCAGCGGGTCTCCGGGGGAAAGAAGTTGCGGTACGTCGCGCGGAGGTGGCCCGCTGGCGTGAGACAGGAGCCGCCGCGCAGCACCATTTGGCCGGACATGAACTTGCCATTGTATTCGCCGATGGGACCCGCGGGCGGGCGATACCCTGGATAGGCGAGGTAGGCGCTCTGCGTCCACTGCCAGACGTCGCCGAACATGCCGTCGCTGGCCGGCCCCGGATGGAAGCGCCCGGCGTCGGCGAAGTGTCCGGTCACCGGCGCGTCGGCCGTGGCGTGCTCCCACTCCTCTTCGGTCGGCAGGCGCGCGCCGGCCCAGCGCGCGAACGCGTCGGCCTCGAAGTAGCTGACGTGGGCGACGGCCTCCTCGGGATCGACGGGGCGGAGGCCGGCCAGGGTGTAGAGCGACCAGGCGCCGTCGTGCTCTTCCCAGTAGAGCGGCGCGCGCCAGCGCTCGGTCTGGATGCGCTGCCAGCCGTCCGACAGCCACAGCTCGGGCCGCGCGTAGCCGCCGTCGCGCATGAAGGCCAGGTACTCCGCCGCGGTGACCGGCCGCGCGGCGAGCGCGAAGGCCTCCAGGAAGTGCCGGTGGCGCGGACCCTCGTTGTCGAAGGCGAATCCTCCGCCGGCGTGGCCCACCGAGACGACGCCCGCCTCGAAGCGACGAAAGCGCGGTGGTCCCGGCGACGCCGCCGCCAGCCTAGCGCGCGCCAGCTCGGAGAGGCAGGCGGGCCGCAGCGGTTGGCCCCCGAGCGCGTGCTTGATGTCCGTCAGGAGCAGCTCTTGGTGTTGCTGCTCGTGATGCAGTCCGAGGACCAGCGTCGCCGCCGCCTCGGCCGGGATCTCACCTGCCGGCCAGCCGCCCATCAACAACTGTGTCACGGCGGCGTCGACGCGACGGCGATAGTCCTGCACCTCGGCGAGCGACGGGCGCGAGAGCTGCCCGCGGCGCCCGCGCTCGACCCGCGGGCCCACCCCCTCGTAGTACGAGTTGAAGAGGAACCCGTAGCGCTCGTCGATGGGACGATACCCGGGGACGAAGCGGGCCAGCACGAACGTCTCGAAGAACCAGGAGGTGTGGGCCAGGTGCCACTTGGTGGGGCTGGCCTCGGGCATCGATTGGAGTCCCTGGTCTTCGGCGGTGAGCGGCGCCGCCAGGGCGACGGTGCGGGCGCGGATGTTGGTGTAGTCGTCGAGGAGGGGCATGGGGGACGGCGGTGGGAGCAAGGGTAGCGCACGGTACGCGGGTCCGTCATGCTACCGCTCGCATGCGCGAGACCGACGAGAGCGAAACGCCGTCCTGCGAGCATCTCTAGGCCATGGAGCGCGCCGCCCAGACGTTCCCCACCCTGACCGCCCCCCAGATCGAGCGGATCGCGGCCGTCGGACGCCGCTGCGCGAGCCCGGCGGGCGAGGTCCTCTACAACGTCGGCGATCAGAACAGCCGCTTCTTCGTGGTGCTCTCCGGCGCCATAGAGGTCGTGCAGCCGGTCGG
>DASYEX010000163.1:0-4795 GCA_036498765.1 Polyangia bacterium | reverse complement strand
CATCGCGCTCGAGCTGTCGCTTCCGACGATGGCCCCGCGGGTGTCGACCTGGTACCGCCGGCTGTGCCTGACCGGCGAGGCGCGCCGCGTGCGCATCACGCTGGACGAGAACCTGACGTTCTGCCGCCCGCAGCCGATCGGTGACGCCGGCACGCCCGCCGCGCCGGACGCCAAGGAGATCGTCGCGGCGTTCCCCGCGCGGGTGCTGGAGGTCAAATACTGCGGCGAGATGCCGTTCTGGCTGCAGCCGGCGCTCGAGCCGCTGGAGCCGGCGGACGGGTTCTCGAAGTTCCAGATGGGGATGACCGCCCTCGGCCACGGCGCCGACGGCCGCGGCGCGCGGGCGGACGCCATCGCGGCCGACACCCTCCCCTTCGCTCTCGGCTCTTTCGTCGCCGCGTAAGGGTGGAGAGGAAATGTTCGTCGTCTTCGAGGGGATCGACGGCAGCGGCAAGACGACCATCTCGAACCGCGTCGCCAAGGCGCTGCGCGAGAGAGGCCTGGTGGTCGAGCACCTGCGTGAGGAAGGGGCCTTCGCCTCCAAGGTCACGCAGGGGATCCGCGACTTCTGCAGGGACGCGCGCAACATGGCGCTCACGCCGCGGGCCGAGCTGATGCTCTACCTCGCCCGCGAGGTCCAGCTGGCCGACGAGGTCTTGCGTCCCGCGCTCGCCCGCGCCGACGTGGTGATCGCCGACCGCTATTTCTATACCGCCGCGGTGCTGGCCGAGGCGCGCGACCTCGCGCCGGAGGAGACGGCACCGCTGGTGGCCGCCGCGGCCAACGCGCTGTGGCCCGAGCTGGCCTTCCTCATCGACGTCGACCCCTCCGTGGCCCGCGGGCGGCGCAAGGTGGCCAAGATCCTCGCGGCCGATCGGCGGCCGGTCTCCCGCAAGGGGCTCACCGGCAGCGGCCTGCAGACCAGGCTGCGGGCCAGCTATCGGACGCTGGCCGAGGGGGATCCGGCGCGCTGGGTCGTCGTCGACAACAGCGACGCGGATCTCGAGGAGGTGGTCGGCGCCATCGTCGACGCCGTCGTCGCCGCCCGCGGGGATCGCGCTTCGGCCATGGCCGCGGTCCGCGCGCGCCTCGCCGCGGCGGTCTCCCCCTTCGCGCCGGCGCCCGTCGATGGGGTGCGCTCGGCGCTGGACGCGTTTCTCGCCTGGGTCGATCACCGCGCGGTGCGCGAGCCGGCGCTGGCGGCCTACGTCCTGGCCGGAACGGCCGGCGAGGGCATCGATCAGCGGCGCCTGTTGCTGGCCCAGCTGGCGCCCCGGGTGATCGCCCGCGGGCTGCGCGGCCTCTCGGACGCTGCCTCCTGGCACCTGCGGCAGCAGCTGCTCGAGTCGGCGCCGGGCGAGGTGGCCGTGTCGCTCGGCGATCTCTGCGCCGAGGTCACCGAGGCGTGGGCGCTGCGCGAGCTGCTGGCCGACGTGGCGCCCGCCGAGGTGGCCGCCAGCCTGGAGGGCCTCGACGACGAGACCGCTTGGGCGCTGCGCGCCGAGCTGTTCGCGCGGGTCCCCGAGTCGGTGCTCGCCTCGCTGGCGTTGCTCGACGTCCCGCGGGCCTGGGAGCTCCGCCACCGCTGGATCGAGGTCCGGGGCGGCCTCGGTCGGGCCGCCGCCAACTACCTGCGCGCGCGCGCCCTCGCCCGCTCGGTGACCGGGCTCGAGAGCCCCGAGGCCTGGAAGCTGCGCAAGGCGGCGCGCGACAACGCGCCCGTCGCCGCGCTGGCGTCGCTCAAAGGAATGACGGGCGAGAAGGCCTGGCTCTGGCGCGAGCGCGCGGTGGGGCGCGCGCCCAAGGCGGTGCTCTCGACCATCGCCGGGATGGACGACACGCGCGCCTGGGGGTTGCGCGTGGCCACCGCGCGGCGGTGCCGCGAGGCGCTCGACTCGATGATCGGCCTCGATCACCCCACCGCCTGGGAGATCCGCGAGACCTGCCTCGAGATCTGGCCGCCCAGCGTGGTCAAGAGCCTGGGCGTCCTGGTGAGCGGCGGCCGGGGCCACGCGCTGCTCGAACGCGCGCTCGCCCAGTTCCCCAATCAGATCTCGCTGCTCAAGCAGGCCGCCATCATCAGCACCGGCGCCAGTCTGCTGAGATCGGTGATGGCGGCCTGACCATGTCCGCCTTCGATCTCAACGACACGCTCGGGCTCGACACGCTGGGCGCGGCCAAGTTCGAGATCGTGCTGATCCGGCTGGTGATCGCCGCCCTGCTGGGAGCGTTCCTGGGCTTTCGCCCCTGGCGGCGCCTCCTGCCGAACGCGCTGCCGCCGGCCCGTGAGGTGGCGCAAGCCCAGACGCTGATCGCGGTGGCCGGCGCGCTCATGGTCGTCGTCATCGGCCACAGCACGGCGCGCGCGTTCGGCCTGGTCGGCCTGGGCGGCTTCATCCGCTTCCGCTCGGGGATCAAAGACACCCGGGACGCCGCGGTGATGTTCGTGATGATCGGCCTGGGCATGGCCTGCGGCCTGGGCGCGGTCCCCATGGCGCTGGTCGCCGCGCTGTTCGCGGGGACAGTGCTGGCGCTGTTCGACGTCGGGCGGCGCGCGCGGCTGCGGCTCGTGCGCGTGTCGCTGCAGGTCGACGACGCGCGCGACGCCTGGGATCGGATCAAGCTGGCCTTTCCCGGAGCGCGCGTGCTGGAGCTGCCAGCCAAGGGGCCCGGACCGGCGCGCCTGGTGATGGAGACCGTCCTCGGAGAAACGATGGACGCCGGCGCGGTGGCGCGCCTCCTGGCCGAGGGCGAGGTGAGCGGGGTGCACACGGTTTCCATCGACGAGGGGAAGAACGGGCTCGCCGCCGCATGATCGGCGGTGGGAGAGGCAATCGGGGAAGGAGCAGGGACATGCGTTTCTTAGCGACGACGATTCCACTGGCCGCGCTGGCGGCGTTCGCCGGGGTGGGGTGCGGCGGGGGTGGCTCGGGCAGCGGCTCGGGCGGCACGTCGGGGAGCTTGGCGGTCGACGGCGCCGTGCCCCAGGTGACCAGCGGCCGCTACCAGCCGCTGTCCGTGGGGAGCACCTGGGTCTACAACGTCACCGACACGGGCGTCGCCTACACCAAGAACAGCCAGGTGATGTCCTTCGAGGACATCGGCGGGATGGCCGCCGGGATCATGGGCTACAAGGTGAGCGAGACGATCAAGACCAGCACGCAGCTGACCTGGTACGAGTCGACCGACACCGACGTGCGGCGCCACCACGATCAACAGATGGACGCCAGCGGTAACCTCTCGTCGGAGGACTGGTACACGCCCTACGACCTGCGCGTCGACGAATCGCCCGACCACCTCATGGCCGGCGCCGCCTGGGCCATGAGCTACATGGACGCGCACGCCTCGGCGAAGAAGCCGGCCGCGACGACCACCATCAACGAGAACTGGACCACCGACGCCGTCAACGAGGTGGTCACCGTGCCCGCCGGGACGTTCAACGCGCTCAAGATCACCCGCACCAACACCGCTGACGGCACCGCCAAGAGCCAGTGGTTCACGCCGGGGGTGGGCAAGATCCGCGAGTCGAACACCACCGGTCACCTGGAGGAGCTCCAGAGCTACAGCATCGCCGGCGGAAACGGCGGCGGATAGCCGACAGCCGACCCCTGACGCGGCAGCGTCCTTTTGGGCGCTTGCTCGGCGTGGGGCCGCGGGCGAGAGTCGCCGCGTGGGCTCGCTCACGTCGACCGAATCCCTGCTCCTCGCGTCGCAGGAGTTGTTCGAGGAGATCCCGGTCGCGGTGCTGGTGACCAACGCCGCGGGCACCTTGCTGGCGCTCAACCGCGCGGCGGGAGAGATGCTGGGCTTCGCCGCCGAGGAGCTCCTCGGCCGCCACCTGGCCGGGCTGGCCGTCCCGGAGCGAGTCCGCGGCCTGGCGCCGACGCCGCCCCGGCGCCGGCTGCGGCTCCTTCACAAGGCGGGGCGCGAGATCGTCGTCGAGGCGCGGGCGCGCCTGCTCCCGGGTGGGCGAATCGTTCACGTCCTCGAGGAGGTCGCGGCGGCCGACGCCGGGAACGGGCCGGACCTCCGCGCCAGCGCCGACCAGCTCGAGTTCGTGGCCAACGCCGTCCCTGCCCTCATGGCCTACGTCGACGCCGAGGCCCGCTACGTTTGGGTGAATGCCGCCTACCAGCGCTGGTTCGGGACGCCGCCCGAGGCGGTCCGTGGCCGCCACGCCCGCGAGGTGCTGGGCGCCGAAGCCTGGACCGCCCTCCGCCGCTACGTCGACCGCGCGCTGGCGGGCGAGGAGATCACCTTCGACCAGCGGGTGACGTACGAGAGAGGCCCCTCGCGCGACGTCCGTGCCACCTATGTTCCCCACCTCGAGGCCGGCGGGCGCGTCTGCGGCTTCGTGGTGCTGGTCCACGACATCACCGAGATTCGCGCCGCCGAGGCGGCCCTGCGCCGCAGCGAGCACGTGCTCGAGCACTCCGAGTCAATCGCCCACGTCGGCAGCTGGGACGTCGACCTCGGCGACGACGGCGCGCCGGCCCCGGCGACGCTGCGGTGGTCGGACGAGATTTACCGGATCTTCGGACACGAGCCTGGCTCGGTCGAGCCCAGCGCGGAGCTGTTTTACGGCGCCATGGCGGCCGAGGAGCGCGAGAGCATGCGGGCGCTGGCCGGCGCCAGCATGGCGAGCGGGGCCCCGTTCGAGAGGGAATATCGGATCGCCCGACCTGACGGAACTGCGCGCGTGCTCCACGTCTGGACCCGGTTCGAGCGCGGAGCCGACGGACGCCCGCGGCGCATGCTGGGGACCTGCCAGGACGTCACCGAGCGGAAGCGGGCC
>DASYEX010000162.1:0-21242 GCA_036498765.1 Polyangia bacterium | reverse complement strand
GGCTTGTACACCGAGCCGGGTTGGCGGCAGGCCTGCGAGACGCGGTTGAACTCCGAGCGGTCGTAGTCGTCGCCCCCCACCATCGCCAGCACGTAGCCGGAGCTGTGGTCGTAGCTGAAGATCGTCCCCTGCACGTGCGGCGTCTGCTCCAGCGTCAGCTCCAGCGGCGGCGGGCGCTTGGGCGTCTTGCCGCGCGTCTCGTCATACGCCGGCAGCCACTGGACCTCGCTCTTCGAGTCGTACGTCCAGTCGGAGAAGCGGGCCCGCTTCGATTGGTGCGCGTTCTTCACCCAGATGACGTCGCCCACGTGCAGGACGCCGGCCGTCGAGTCGAGCTTGCGGTCGTTGGCGGTCTCCTTGGTGCTCCAGGGGACGGCCCAGGTCATGTTCGCACCGGGCAGCGGATAGACGGCACGGCCGACGCGCACCCGATAGTTCCCCTCGCCGAAGGCTCCCTCGACGAGCCCGAGGTAGAGCCGCCCCTCGGCGGGCGGATCGCTGCCGTAGCGCGCGGCGACGCGGCGGCGAAGCTCGTCGGCCGCCGCCGCGGCGAGGTGCGCGACCGGGCCGCGCCACCCCTGACGCTTGTCGAGCTTGCGCAGCGAGAAGTCGACGTTCTCCTGGCCGGCCACGTCGACCCAGGGGAGGTCGGAGGTCTCGATGTCGAGCCCCCCTTCGTAGAGCTTCTTCTCGCCGTAGCGCCGGATGATGTCGCGGCGGACTTGCTCGGTGAAGTAGGGCGTCACCGTGTGGAAGAAATCGGGGCGCTGGCGGATGATCACCGGCCGGGCGCGCCAGCGGTTCGCCTCTTCGTCGGTGAGATAGCCGGCCGCCACCATGGTGGCCAGGACCTGGTCGCGCCGCGTGCGGGCGGCGTCGAGGTTGGTGAGCGGCGAGAACCGCGACGGCGCGCGGACCAGGCCGGCCAGGAGCGCCATCTCGCCCAGATCCAGATCGCCGATCGCCTTGTCGAAGTAAGTACGCGCCGCGCCCGCCACGCCGTAGGCGCCGTGTCCCAGGAAGACCTGGTTGAGGTAGAGCGTGAGGATCTCGTTCTTCGAGTAGCGGCGCTCAAGCCGGCGCGCCAGGATCGCCTCACGGATCTTGCGCTGGATCGTCCGCTCCGAGGTGAGGAACGACTTCGCCACCTGCTGCGTGATGGTCGAGCCGCCTTGCGCCACCTCGCCCGCGCGCAGGTTGGCGCCCAGGGCGCGCGCGACGCCCCGGTAGTCGATCCCCTGGTGCTCGTAGAAGCGGCGGTCCTCGGCGGCCAGAAAGGCGTGGACCAGCTGGGGCGGGAACTTGTCGAAGGGGAGGATCTCGCGCCGCTCGGTGGCCAGCTCGGCGAGCGGCGTTCCGTCCCACCCGCGGACGACCGTGGTGGTGGCGGCGACCTGGTGATAGGTGGCCAGGTCGGGGATCGGCGGCAGCGTCGCCGCGAAGTAGAAGTAGACGCCGATGCCGGCCAGCAACACCAGCCCGGCCAGGCAGCAGAGGCCGAACGCGTAGAAGCGGAGCAGCCAGTAGAAGAAGCCGCCGTCGGAGGGGTTGACGACCTCGATGGCGCGCTCGCCCGGTTCATCGGGCGGGGGGGGCGGCGATGGTGGCGGGGGCGGCGGCGCCGGCGGCTGCCGTCCGGCGTCTGGCGGTAGAGGCGGCGGCAGCGCCATGGATCCGAAAAAGTAGCACGCCCGGCGGTGACTTCGCGACGTCGGACCGCATCGCGACGGTTCATCCGGTCGGACATCGGGTCGGACATCGGGTCGGACATCGGGTCGTTCCTCGACTCAGCCGTTGCCCCTGCTAGGCTGCGCGCGCTCAAGGAGGATCCCATGGCGAACGAGAAGGTGGTGCTCATTACCGGGGCGACCGGTAAGCAAGGCGGAGCGACGGCGCGACATCTGGCCGGCCGCAGCGGGTTCAAGCTGCGCGCGCTGACGCGCAAGCCGGACGGCGACGCCGCCAAGAAGCTGGCCGCGCAAGGCGTCGAGGTGGTGGCCGGCGATCTCGACGACGCGGCGTCGCTCGGGCGGCCGCTGGCCGGAGCCTGGGGTGTGTTCTCCGTCCAGAACACCTGGGAGGCGGGCGTCGAGAAGGAGGAAGAGCAGGGCAAGCGGATCGCGAAGCTGGCGCGCGACGCCGGGGTCAAGCACTTCGTCTATTCGTCCGTCGGGTCCGCCCACAAGCAGACCGGGATCCCGCACTTCGACAACAAGTTCCGCGTCGAGCAGACGGTCAAGCAGCTCGGCTTTCCGTCGCACGTGATCCTGCGCCCCGTGTTCTTCATGGAGAACCTCCCCTCGCCCTGGTTCTTGAACGGCGACAAGCTGGTCACGGCGCTCAAGCCCGAGACCAAGCTGCAGATGGTCGCCGTCGACGATATCGGCAAGTTCGGCGCCAAGGCCTTCGCCGAGGCGGACAAGCTGGCCGGCGCGGAGATCGACATCGCCGGCGACGCGGTGACGATGCCGGAGGCGGCAGCGGCGGTGACGGCGTTGACCGGCAAGACGGTGACCTACCAGCCGATCCCCATCGACGCCGTCCGCCAGCAAGCCGGCGACGACATGGCCAAGATGCTCGCGTGGTTCGACGCCGTGGGCTACTCGGCCGACATCCAAGGCCTGGAAGCGCGCTGGGGGATCCGCCCGATCACGCTCAAGGAGTGGGTGCGCACCCGGTAGTTTTCGCGGCCTGCGCCGTTGAACCCGACGTCGCGTCGTGGTCCATTGACGTCGTGGATCTGTTCGATCGCCCGCGCGGCGGCGCGGGCGCACGCGCCGCCCAAAGCCCCGAGGAGACGCTGCTCGGCACCGTCGAGCGGGTCGTCTACTCGGGCGGCGACGGCGCCTTCACCGTCGCCCGGCTGAAGCTCGACCGCGGCGGCCGCGACGGGGAGGTGGTGACGGTCGTGGGCGGCCTGGTCGGCGTCCCGGCGGGTGCTTCGCTGCGCCTGGTCGGCCGCTTCGAGACCAACGCCAGGTTCGGCGCGCAGTTCCGGATCACCCACTATACCGAGGTCGCGCCGGCGACGCTGGAGGGGCTGCGCCGCTATCTCGGGTCGGGGCTCATCAAGGGGATCGGTCCCGAGCTCGCGGCGCGCATCGTCGATCGCTTCGGGATCGAGACGCTCGAGGTGCTCGACCGCGAGCCCGGCCGCATCGGCGAGGTCCCCGGCATCGGCCAGTCGCGCGCCCGCGCCGTGCGCGACGCCTGGGCGGCCCAGCGGCAGGTGCGCGAGGTGATGGTCTTCCTGCAGGGCTACGGTGTCTCGCCGGCGTTCGCGGCGCGCATCTACAAGCGCTATGGCGTCTCCGCGATCGCGCGGGTGCGAGAGAACCCCTACCGGCTGGCCTTCGATATTTGGGGGATCGGGTTCCTCTCGGCGGACAAGCTGGCGGGCGCGCTGGGCGTGGCGCGCGACGCGCCGGCGCGGCTCGAGGCCGGGGTGCGCCACGTGCTCGACGACGAGTCGGGCAATGGGCACGTCTTCGTCCCGCGCGGGCGGCTGGTGCAGAAGGCGGCGGCGCTGCTCGCAGAGCCGGAAGAGGACGTCGGCGCGGCGATCGAGCGTCTGGCCCGCGCCGGCGAGGTGGCGATCGACGCATCCATTGTCGACGCTCCGAACGATCCCGCGGTGTATGAGACGCAGCTCTACCGGGCGGAGACGGCGCTGGCGGCGGGGCTGGGGCGCCTGCTCGACGGTACGGCGCGGCCGGTGGTGGCCGACGCCGACGCGGCGCTGGCCTCCTACGAGCGCGAGGCCGGGATCGCGCTGGCGCGCCAGCAGGCGGCGGCGGTCAGGCTGGCGCTGGCGTCGAAGGTGGCGGTCGTCACCGGCGGGCCGGGCGTCGGCAAGACCACCATCGTGCGCGGGATCGTCTCGATCCTGAAGCGCGCGGGGCTGTCCGTCGCGCTGGCGGCGCCGACCGGCCGAGCCGCCAAGCGGCTCGCCGACGCGACCGGCGCGCCCGCCTCGACGCTGCACCGCCTGCTCGAGTGGCGACCGGCCGGCGCCACCTTCGCCCGCTGTCCCTCGAACCCGCTCGAGGCCGACGTGCTGATCGTCGACGAAGCCTCGATGGTCGACGTCCGTCTGGGCGCCGACCTGGTGGCGGCGCTGGCGCCGACGGCGCGCCTGGTGTTGGTGGGCGACGTCGATCAGCTCCCCTCAGTCGGGCCGGGGACGGTGCTCGCCGACGTCATCTCCAGCGGCGCCGTGCCGACGGTGCGCCTGACCGAGATCTTTCGCCAGGCGGCCGAGAGCCTGATCGTCGTCAACGCTCACCGGATCCTGGAGGGCGCCGTGCCGGAGGTGGGCCCCGCGCCCGCCGACAAGGGTCCCGACCGGCGCGACTTTTTTTTCCTCGAGGAGGACGATCCGGCCGCCGCCGCCGCGCTGATCCGCGATCTGGTCGCCGTGCGGCTGCCGCGCCGCTACGGCTTCGCGCCGCAGGAGATCCAGGTGCTCTCGCCGATGCACCGCGGGGAGCTGGGCGCCGGGAACCTCAACCTCCTCCTGCAAGAGACGCTCACCGCCGGCGCGCCGGAGATCGCGCGCGGCCAAAGGACCCTGCGCGTCGGCGACAAGGTCATGCAGATGCGCAACGACTACGACAAGGAGGTCTGGAACGGCGACAGCGGCACCGTCGAGGGGATGGGGTCGGAGTCGCTGGCGGTCCGCTTTGATGACCGCCTGGTCGAGTACACGCTCGACGAGCTCGACGCGCTGGTGCTCGCCTACGCGGCCACCGTCCACAAGTCGCAGGGCTCGGAGTACCCGGCGGTGGTCATCCCGGTTCACACGCAGCACTACGTGATGCTGCAGCGGAACCTGCTCTACACCGCGGTCACGCGCGGCAAGCGCCTCTGTGTCCTGGTCGGCACCAAGAAGGCGCTGGCGCTCGCCGTGCGCAACGCGGACGTCGCCGCGCGCGCCTCCGGCCTCGGCGCGCGGCTCAGAGCCAGCCGCCGATGACCAAATCGAGGCCGTACTCGGTGTCGGTGCTCCCGTGGAACTGGTAGCCGAGGTATGGGCCGACACCGACGAAGAAGTGCTGCACCGGGTGGTAGAGGAACGGCGCGTAGACCGCCGCCGCGGCGGTGGTGCTCGAGTTGCCGCTGCCGTTGAGGTAGCTGGCATAGACTCCGGCCGTGGGCCAGAAGCTGACCTTCTCGACCAGTGGTTGGTTGAACCCGGCGCGGGCGCCGAAGCTGACGGTCGTCGAGCTCGAGTGGATGAACCCGACCGTGCCACCGACCGAGATGCCGCTGCCGATGAAGTAGTCGAGCGCCGGTTGGACGTTCACCGTCGTGGGGCCGCCGCTGACCTTCTGCAAGAAGAACGAGCTCGTGGCGTTGCCGAAGTTATGGCTTTGCACGCTGAGGACCCAGCCACCACCCGCGCCGAAG
The DNA here is from genome assembly GCA_036498765.1 of Polyangia bacterium. Lineage (GTDB taxonomy): Bacteria > Myxococcota_A > Polyangia > Fen-1088 > Fen-1088 > JADGRB01. The sequence continues at coordinate 15,833 of DASYEX010000162.1, read as the reverse complement.
CTGCTCGCAGGGGCCGCGGAGGGGGCTGGCGCGCTGGCGGCCGCCGTCGGTGGCGCCAGGTCTTGCGCGCGCGCCGCACCGGGGAGCGCGGTGAGGGCGCCGGCGGCCAGACCGCCGAGGATCAAAAGACGGAGAGACGTCCGGGGGGTGGTCTTTTGCATGGGTCCTGGATCCCATGTTCGCGGACAGGGATCAACAGGACGATTGAGAGCCCGCCGCGGCGCAGTCTCTCTACTGATTCTTCGCCTGCGCGGGCTGCCCCAGCCTGGCGGCGGTCTTGGCGGCCTCCTCGACGGCGCGGGCGATCACCGACCGGATGCGCCCGTCCTCCATGATGAGGAGACCCGCGATGGTGCTGCCGGCGGGCGTGGTGACCTGATCCTTCAGGGCCGCCGGGTGCATCCCGGTCTGCAGCACCATGCGCGCGGCGCCCTGGAACATCTGCGCGGCGATCTGCATGGCGGTGTCGCGCCGCAGTCCCATGCGCACGCCGCCGTCGGTGAGCGCCTCCAGGATGATGTAGGCGAACGCCGGACCGCTGCCGTTCAGGCTGGTGACCGCGTCCATCACCTTGTCCTCGGCCTCCAGGCAGCCGCCGACCGAGCGGAAGATCTCCAGCACGGTCGCCGCCTGCGCGTCGGTCACGCCGGGCCCGCGCGCGATGACGGTCATCCCCTCGCCGATGAGGCAGGGGGTGTTGGGCATGGCCCGCACGACCGCGCTCTTCGGCAGCCAGCCGGCGAGCTGCTCGAGGCGGACGCCCGCCGCGATGCTGATCACCAGCTTGCCGGTCAGCGTCGGGGCCAGCGCCGGATCGGCGACCAGCGGCTCGACCTCGTGCGGCTTGACGCAGACGAGGACCACCGCGGCGTCCTTGCACGCCTCGCGGTTGTCACTGCCGGTCCGCACGCCGTGCTTCTCCTTGAGCGCGCGCGCGACCTCGGCGCGCCGATCGGTCGCGAAGATCTGGCCCGGCTCCAGCTTCCCGGATCGCAGGATCCCGCGGACGATCGCCTCGCCCATCGTGCCGCAGCCGAGCACCGCCAGCGTTTCCGTCTTGCCGAGCATGCGCCCGTGACTATCGCACAAGAGCCGCCGGCGGGGCGCCTCTTCGTCGGTGGCTGAATCCCCGCGCGCCGACCGGCATCCAAGCCGTCCACCACGAACCTCGAGGAGATACCCAGATGGCAGCCCAGACTTGGCAGATCGACAAGGCCCACTCCGACATTCACTTCACCGTTCGCCACATGATCATCACCCGGGTGCGCGGGAGGTTTCTGAAGTGGGACGGGACGCTGGTGCTGGATGAACAGGACTGGTCGAAGTCGCAGGTCGAGGTGGCCATCGACGCGGCGAGTATCACCACCAACGACGAGAAGCGCGACGCGCACCTCCGCTCGGCCGACTTCCTCGACGCGGAGAAGTTCCCCAAGCTGACGTTCAAGAGCACCAAGGTCGAGGCGGGCAAGGGCGACACTCTGTTCGTCACCGGCAACCTCACCATCCGCGACGTGACCAAGGCCGTTACCCTGGAGGTCGAGAAGCTGGGGAAAGCCAAGGACCCCTGGGGCAACAACAAGGTCGCCTTCAACGGCAAGCTGACCGTCGAGCGCGAAGAGTTCGGCGCCAAGTGGAACCAGGCCCTGGAGACCGGCGGCTGGCTGGTCGGCAAGCAGGTGGAGGTCGATCTGGAGCTGCAAGCGATCGCGCCCCCGGCGTAAGTCCGCGGCTCGTTGTAAATTGAGGGGCTCTACCATGAGCTCCGCCCGACATCAGCTCGCCGACGCGCACCGCATCGTCGTCAAGCTCGGCACGCACGTCGTCATGCACGAGGGCGAGCTGGCGCGCGATCGCCTCGGCGGGCTGCTCGACGGCCTGGCTGCCCTCCACAAAGCGGGGCGCGAGCTCCTGCTCGTCTCGAGCGGCGCGGTCGGGATGGGGATGCGCGTGCTCGGGCTGCCGGAGCGCCCGCGCTCGCTCGGTGATCGCCAGGCCTGCGCCGCGGTCGGGCAGGGACACCTCATGGGGGTCTACACCCAGATGCTGGCGGCGCGCGGGCTGACGGCGGCGCAGGTCCTCCTGACGCAAGAGGATCTGGCGGACCGCGATCGCGCGATCTGCCTGCGCACGACCCTGCTCCGCCTCCTCGAGCTCGGCGCGGTTCCGGTGCTCAACGAGAACGACAGCGTGAGCGTCGCCGAGCTCATCGAGTACAGGCGCGCCCAGGGCGTGGCGCCCACCTCGACGGCCTTCGGCGACAACGACGGCCTCTCGGCGCGGGTGGCGGTGGCGCTGGACGCCGACCTCTTGGTCATGCTGACCAACGTGGGAGGGTTCTTCACCGCCAACCCCAAGATCGATCCGGGCGCCGCACGCATCCCGGAGCTCGACGGCGTCGACGAGGCGGCGCTCGCGCGCGCCAGCGGCGGCTCGGCCGGCGGCACCGGCGGGATGTCCAGCAAGCTGGCGGCGGCGGCGCTGGCCATCGCGGAAGGGACGGCGGTCCTCATCGCCGGCGGCGGGGAGCCGCGCGTGCTCGAGCGGGCGCTCGGCGGTGAAGATCTGGGGACGCTGGTGACGGTCGCCGCCCGTCGCCCCGCGCGGCTGCGCCACATCGCCGTCGGCGCGCGCCGCCGCGGCGCGCTGGTGGTCAACGAGGGGGCGCTGGCGGCGATCCTGGGCGAGAAGAAGGCGTCGCTCTTGCCCATCGGCGTGGTCTCAGTCGAGGGGAGCTTCGAGCAGGGGGACGTCGTCGAGATTCGCGACGGCAGCGGCCGCGTCCACGGGCGGGGCCTCGTGAACTATGCCTCGGACGCCTGCCGGAAGCTGGCGGGCCGGCACAGCGACGACATCGATGTCATCCTCGGGTGGCGGGGGTACGATGCCCTCATCACGCGGGACAACCTGGTCATGGGAGCGGTCTGATGAACGACAAGGCGGAGACGATGCGGGCGACGGCGCTGGCGGCCAAAGGGGCGGCGGCCGGCGGCAAGCTGGCGCGCCTCGGTCCCGACGGGCGCTCGGCGCTGCTGCGCGCGCTCGCCACGGCGCTGCGCGAGCCGTCGGCGCGCGAGAAGATCTTCGCCATCAACGCCGAGGAGCTGGCGCGCGCGAAGGCCGAGGGCGTCGCCGCGCCGCTGGTCAAGCGGCTCGGCCTGGACGCCTCGAAGCTCGACAGCGTCTGCGACGGTCTCGACCAGCTCGCCGCCATGCCCGAGCTGGTGGGCCAGGTGACGCTCCGCCGCGAGCTCGACGACGGTCTCGTCCTCGAGCGCGTCTCCGCGCCCCTGGGACTCCTGGGCGTGGTGTTCGAGTCGCGCCCCGACGCGCTGGTGCAGATCGTGGGCCTAGCTTGGAAAAGCGGCAACGCGGTCTTACTCAAGGGCGGGCGCGAGGCGCTGGCGACCAACCGCGCGCTCACCGAGATCATCCACCGCGTCCTCGCGGGCGCCGAGATCGATCCGCGCGCCGCCGTGCTGCTCGAAGGACGCGAGGACGTGGCCGCCGTGCTGGGGTTGCACGGCATCGTCGAGGTGATCGTCGCCCGCGGCTCGTCGGAGTTCGTGCGCCAGATCCAGGAGTCGAGCGACATCCCGGTCATGGGCCACGCCGCCGGCGTCTGCCACCTCTATGTCCACGCCGGCGCCGACCCGGCGATGGCCGCCACGCTGGCCGTCGACGGCAAGACCACCTACCCGGCGGCCTGCAACGCGACGGAGGCCCTGCTCTGGGACGCCTCGGCCGGCGCGGCGCTCGACGCCTGCGTGGCGGCGCTGCAGAAGGCGGGCGTCGAGATCCGCGGCGACGCGGCCACCCAGAAGCGCGCGCCCGGCATCAAAGCGGCCGGCGACGGGGATTTCGGCTTCGAGTTCGGCGCCAACATCATCGCCGTCAAGCAAGTCGCCGGCCTCGACGCCGCGCTCGCCCACATCGCCGCGCACGGCTCGAAGCACACCGAGGCGATCGTCACCGCCGATGGCGCGGCGGCCGAACGTTTTCTCGCCGAGGTCGACGCCGCGGGCGTCTACCACAACGCCAGCACCCGGTTCGCCGACGGCTACCGCTACGGCCTCGGTGCCGAGGTCGGCATCAGCACCGACAAGCTCCACGCGCGCGGCCCGGTCGGCGTCGACGGTCTCCTCACTTACCGCTGGCTCCTGCGCGGCCAGGGCCAGGAGACGGCCGCCTACGGCCCCGGCAAGCGCCCCTTCAAGTTCCGCGACCTCATCTAGCGTACTGAACGGCGCTGTCGGCGCTTCTCGCGCCGGTAGAGGTACACGGGAAGCGCGACAGCGCCGATCGGCCAGATGAGGAAGCCAAGGACAGGCGGAAAAGGTCCCGAGGGGGTCTCCAGGAAGAGTCCGGCTACCTCACCGATGAGGAAGGCGCCGAGCGCGCCCAGGAAGACCGAACCGAGGAATCCAGCCATCCGCTCAGGTCGAGACCGGCAGGTGCAGGCCGCACTCTTTGTTGTCGGGATCCTCCCACCACCAGCGACCGGCGCGCGGGTGCTCGCCGGGCTTGATGGCGCGCGTGCAAGGGGCGCAGCCGATCGAGGGGTAGCCGCGATCGTGCATCGGATGGACCGGGACGCTGTGCTCCTTGGCGTAGGCGCGGACCTGCTCCATCGTCCAGCGGACGAGCGGGCTCACCTTGACGATGTTGGCGTGGGCGCGATCGATCTCGATCTCGGCGGTGTCGGTGCGGGTCACCGACTGCTCGCTGCGCAGGCCCGTCATCCAGGCCTCGCGGTCGGCCAGCGCGCGCGCCAGTGGCTCGACCTTGCGGATGCCGCAGCACTCGTGCCGGTTGTCGAGTGAGTCGCGGAAGCTGTAGAGGCCCTTGACGCGGATGAGCTTCTCGACCGCGGCGCGCTCGGGGAAGAACCAGGCGATCTCGACGCCGTACTTCATCCGCACGCGCTCGGCGGTCAGGTAGGTCTCGTCGGGGAGGCGGCCGGTGTCGAGCGAAAAGACCCGCACGTCGCCCGGCGCTGCCTTCATCGCCAGGTCGATGACCACGCAGTCCTCGACCGAGAAGCTGGAGGCGATGGAGAGCCGGTTGCCGAATTGTTGCAGGGCCCAGGCGACGATCTCGGTCGGTGGCGCGTTGCGCAGGTGGCGGGCGGAGGCTTCGATCTCCCCAGGGCTGGCGGGCATGGTCCGCGCAGCATAGCGGAGAATCCGGCTTCCGGGCAATGTTCACTAAAACAGTAAAGAATACTCCGCGCCGCTTGACCGGAGTCGGCTCCGCGGGTAGCATCACCCTTCTCTCGCTCGATAAAAATAGGCATTCGGGTCGTAGCAACTATTCTTTACCAAAAATGTCAACAATGCCTCTGTTCCCTCTCTTCCTGAAGCTCGCCGGGCGCAAGGTGCTCGTCGTGGGCGCTGGTCCCGTCGCGCTCGGGAAGGTTCGAGCCCTGCTCGAGGCCGGTGCGGCGGTGTCGGTGGTCGCCCCCGACGTCGTCCCCGAGATCGCGGCGCTGGCCGAAAAAGGGAATATCTCGCTCGAGCGCCGTTCTTTCCAGACGAGAGACCTTGGTGGGGTTTGGTTGGTGGTGGCGGCGGCGCCTCCCGGGGTCAATCAGTCGGTGGCGGCGGCGGCGGAGTCCCAGCGTCTTTACGTGCTCGCGGTCGACGATACATCGGCCGCGAGCGCGTACGGCGCGGGGACGTTACGACGCGGCGCCGTAACGGTCGCCGTGTCGACGAACGGGCGAGCGCCGGCGCTGGCGGGCCTTCTCCGTGAAGGGTTGGAGGCGGTCCTGCCCGAGGATCTGGAAGGTTGGACCGCCGAGGCCGAGCGCCAGCGGCAAGCCTGGCGGGCAGCGCGCGTCCCGATGACCGAGCGGCGTCCCTTGCTGCTGGAGGCGCTCAATCGTCTCTATGAGGAGCGCCGGGGAGGCGTTAAGGTCCGCTCGTGAGCGCCCCTGGAAATTCCGCGAGGGTCCAAGCGGGCCAGAAGATCGGGCGCGTCTGCCTGATCGGCGCGGGACCCGGCAGCGCCGATCTCATCACCGTGCGTGGCGCACGTCGCCTGGCTGAGGCCGACCTGGTGCTCTACGACGCGCTCGCTTCCGAGGAGATGCGGGTCTACGCGCCCGACGCGCGCTGGTTCTTCGTCGGCAAGCGCGCCTGCCGCCAGTCGATCGGGCAAGACGTGCTCAACCGGCTGCTCATCAAGTACGCGCGCCGAGGCCTGACCGTGGCGCGGCTCAAGTGCGGCGACCCGTTCGTGTTCGGGCGCGGCGGCGAGGAGGCGCTGGCCCTGGTCCGCGCCGGCGTGCCGTTCGAGATCGTCCCCGGCGTGTCGACCGCGGTGGCGGCGCCGGCGCTGGCGGGCATCCCGGTCACCCACCGCGGCCTGGCCTCGAGCTTCCTCGTCGTCACCGGCCACCACGAGGAGACCTACGCGTCGATCCTCGACGGGCTGCCGCCGGGCAGCGCGACGGTGGTGGCGATGATGGGGCTCCGCCAGCGGGCGCCGATCGCGGCGCGGCTGCTCGCGCGGGGCTGGTCGGCCGAGACGCCGGCGGCGATCGTCGTCGGCGCCGCGACGCCCGAGAGCTGGCGCTGGCTGGGCACCCTGGGCGCCCTCCGCGACGCGGAGATCCCGGCGGCCTCGGCCGCCGCGCCTGGCATGTTGGTGATTGGTCAGGTCGTCGGCCTGGCGTCGGAGCTCGTTTCCGAGCTCGCGCCGGGAGTGTCAGCAGAAACAAAACAAGAGGATGGTCATGAGCGCGAATCCAGTCGTTGACTTCATTCCCGACGGCGCGGGCCGTCCCAGCTTCGCCGAGCAGGAGGACATCGACGCCTTCGTCGACATGCTCGAGCGCTTCGAGCAGGGAGACATCACGCCCGACGAGTGGCGCGCCTTCCGTCTCATCAACGGCACCTACGGCCAGCGACAAGAGGGCGTCTACATGATCCGCGTCAAGCTGCCGCAGGGGGTGGCGGACGCCAAGCAGCTCGAGGCGCTGGCGACCATCGCCGAGAAGTGGGCCGGCAGCGGCGTCGGGCACATCACCACCCGACAGAACATCCAGCTCCACTTCGTCAAAGAGGCGGACGCCGAGCAGGCGCTGAAGACGGCCGCCGACGTCGGCCTGACGACGCGCGAGGCGTGCGGCAACTCGGTCCGCAACATCACCGGCTGCCCGTTCGCCGGCGTGGCGGCGCACGAGCCGTTCGACGTGACGCCCTACGCGGAGGCGGTCACCCGGCACCTCCTGCGCGGGCCGTTCTCCTCGGCGCTGCCGCGCAAGTTCAAGATCGCCTTCGGCGGCTGCTGCGGCTTCGACGACATTCAAGCGCAGATCAACGACCTCGGTTTTCTCTGCACGGTCGACGCGCAGGGGAACCCGGGGTTCAAGGTCTACATGGGCGGCGGCCTCTCGACGCTGCGCAAGGCGGCCATCCTGGTCCACGAGTTTCTGCCGGTGACCGAGGTGCTGGAGGTCTCGGAGGCCGTGGTGCGGACCTTCCACCGGACCGGCAACCGCAAAGACAAGCACAAGGCGCGCATCAAGTGGGTGGTGCAGAAGCTGGGCGTGCCGGCGTTCATCGAGGAGTACCGCAAGGACCTGGCGGCGGTGCGCGCCGAGGGGGGCCGGCCGCTGGCGGTCGCCCCGGCGGAGAAGCCGCGCGCGGTGCCGGTGGCGGGGACGCCGATCGAGCCGCTGCCCGAGTTCGCGGCGTTCGAGAAGACCAACGTCCGCGCCCAGAAGCAGGCCGGCTACTCGGCGGTCATCGTCCGGGTGCCCAAGGGGGACATCAACCCGGCGCAGTTCCGCGCGCTGGCCGGCCTGTGCACCAAGTTCGGCGAGGGGGCGATCCGCTCGACCAACGAGCAGAACCTGGTGATGCGCTTCGTGCCGACCTGGCGGGTGGCCGAGCTGCACCGCGAGCTCGTCGCCATCGGCCTCGGGCAAGCGGGGGCGATGACCCTGGCCGACGTGCTGTCGTGCCCGGGCGCCTCGAGCTGTAAGATCGCCGTCACCAACTCGAAGGCGATCGGGGCGATGCTGACCGAGCACTTCGACGCCCGTCCTGATCTGGTGGCCAAGGCGCCGGGGCTGGACATCAAGATCTCCGGCTGCCCGAACGGCTGCGGGCAGCACTACAGCTCGCCGATCGGCCTGCAGGGCGGGATGCGGAAGATCGACGGCAAGCCGGTGCCGCAGTACTTCGTCTTCGTCGGCGGCGGCTTCGCCGAGGACGGCCCGAAGTTCGGGCGCATCGCCGGCAAGGTGCCGGCGCGCCGGGTGCCGCAGGCGCTCGAGCGGCTGGTCGAGATGTACGCGGCGGAGAAGCAGCCGGGCGAGACGCCGCTGTCGTTCTTCTCGCGCATCGAGCCGGCCAAGGTGACGGCCAAGATCAAGGACCTGATCGAGATGGACGCGGCGAGCGCCACCGCCGACGACTTCATCGACCTCGGCGACAAGAAGGCGTTCGAGGTCATCGAGATGGAAGGGGAGTGCGCGGCCTGAGCCTCACGGTCAAAGGCCTCACCAAGCGCTTCACGGCCACCGGGACGCCGGCGCGTAAATAGGTCGGCGGCCCCATGCGCGTCACCACCCGCACCCGCTACGCGATCCGCGCGCTCTATCACCTGGCGTTCCACCGCGCGGGTGAGGCGGCGCAGGCCAAGGAGATCGCCGACGCCCAGAAGATCCCGCTGCGTTTTCTGGAGCAGATCCTCCAGGACCTCCGCCGCGCCGGGCTGGTCGAGGCGCGGCGCGGGCCGCGCGGCGGCTACGTGTTGGCCCGCCCGCCGGCCGAGATCTCGCTGGCCGACGTGCTGCGGGCGGTGCGCGGCCCGCTGGAAGAGCTGCTCGGCGTCGGCAGCGTCGGCGAGCCCGGCGGGCGCCGCGCGCGCGAGGCAGCGCCGGCCGACGAGGTCCCGGCGCTGGTCTGGGGCGAGGTCGGCGCGCGGCTCATCGACGTGCTCGAGCACGCCACGCTGGCCGAGTTCGTCGCCCGCGCCGAGGCAGCCGGCGTCCGTCGCGCGGCCGCGCCGTCCACCATGTACTTCATCTGATGGAACGAGAAACGGCCGTCGGCGTCGACGACGACATCCTGGGGCGAATTGGGAACACGCCGCTCGTGCGGCTGCGGCGGCTCCCCGGCGACGGCGCCGCCGAGGTCCTCTGCAAGTGCGAGCAGCTCAACCCCGGTGGGTCGGTCAAGGACCGCACGGCGCTGGCGATGGTCGAGGCGGCGGAAGAGCAGGGGCGCCTCATCCCCGGCCGCTCGGTCATCGTCGAGGCGACCTCGGGGAACACCGGCATCGGGCTGGCGCTGGTGGCGGCGGTCAAGGGGTATCGCCTCATCCTCACCATGCCGGAAAACATGTCGGCCGAGCGGATGGCACTTCTGCGGGCGTACGGGGCCGAGCTGCACCTGACGCCCGCCGAGCGGGTCATGCGCGGCGCGGTCGAGAAGGCCGCCGCGCTCGCCGCCGCCGATCCGCAGGCCTTCATGCCCCAGCAGTTCAAGAACCCGGTGAACGCGGTGGTCCACCGGACCAAGACGGGCGCGGAGATCCTGGCCCAGCTCGGCGGGCGCGCGCCGGACGCCTTCGTGGCCGGCGTCGGCACCGGCGGAACCATCACCGGCGTCGGGCAGGCGCTGCGCGCGTCCCGCGCCGACGTCGCGCTCGTCGCCGTCGAGCCGACCAAGAGCGCGGTCCTCTCGGGCGGCGCGCCCGGCCTGCACCGCATCCAGGGGATCGGGGCCGGGTTCGTCCCGGAGATCCTCGACCGCGCGCTCCTGACGGAGGTCCGGCGCGTCGGCGAGGACGAGGCCGAGGGAACGCGCCTCGAGCTCGCGCGCCGCGAGGGGCTGCTGGTGGGGATCTCGGCCGGCGCCGCGGTGAAGGTGGCGCTCGACGTCGCCCGCGCTCTCGGCCCGGGCAAGACCGTGGTGACGGTGCTGCCCGACACCGGCGAGCGCTACGTGAGCGCGCCGGCCCGCGCCCCCCGCGGCTGAGCGGCGGCAGGCCGGCGTCGGGCGGACCCGTAGACGCGCGCCGGGTCATTGACCCGCGGCCGCGCGGACGAACATTTTCTGCAATGGGCGCGCGCGGCCATGAACCCGATGATCCTTGGCCGCGTCTCGACGCCGGCAGGGGGCACGAGACACGACAGACGCTGCTCCTCTGGGGCCAGATCGTCGGAAAGACGCGGCTGGCGCTCTGTCCGATGATCAATCAGTGGTGGAACGCGGCCTTCACCTTGACTGCGCGCGGGGTCATCAGCGCGGCGATGCCGGTCGGCGATCGGTTGCTCGACGTCGAGCTCGACTTCGTCGACCACCGCCTCTGCGCCCGCACCAGCGACGGCGCGCTCGAGTCGATGAGCCTCTGCGACCAGCCGCTCGCCGCGTTCTACGCCGGGTACCTGCGCCGTCTGCAGAATCTGGGGGTGGAGGTGGCGATCTCCCCGGTGGCGGTCGAGATCCCCGAACTGGTCCATTTCGATCGCGACGCGCGCGTCTGCGGCTACGATCGCGACTGGGCCAGCCGCTACTTCCGCGCGCTCATCCAGGCCGATCGGCTGCTCAAGGAGTTCCGCGGGCGCTTCGAGGGGAAGGCCAGCCCCGTGCACCTCTTCTGGGGTGCGTTCGACCTGGCCGCCGCGCGCTTTTCGGGCCGCTCCGCGCCGCGCCACCCGGGCGGCATCCCGCACGTCAAGGATCTGGTGATGCAGGAGGCCTACGCCGAGGAGGTGAGCAGCGCCGGCTTCTGGCCGGGCGACGCGCGCTTCCCCGAGGCGGCCTTCTATTCGTATGCGTACCCGGAGCCGCCCGGCTTCGCATCGGCGCCGGTCCGCCCCTCGGCCGCGCGCTATGACCCGGCGCTGGGCGAGTTTCTGCTACCCTATGCCGCCGTGCGGGACGCGTCCGACCCCTCGCGCGAGGTGCTCGCCTTTCTCGAGAGCACCTACGCGGCGGCCGCCAACCTCGCCCACTGGGATCGCGAACATCTCGAACGCCACGACGGAGCTGCCAAATGGACGACGATACCTGCGGTCACCTGAGCGCTGCCGCGCATCGCACCGCCGCCAAGCCCAGCGGCCACGGATGCGTCGAGTGTCTCGCCACCCACGGCACCTGGGTCCACCTGCGGCTCTGCCTCCAGTGCGGCCACGTCGGGTGCTGCGACAACTCGCCGGGCCGGCACGCGACGAAGCACTTCCACGAGTCCAAGCATCCGGTCATCCGCTCCTATGAGCCGGGCGAGGACTGGGGTTACTGCTACCCGGACGACCTCTTCCTCGAAAATCTCCCGGGCAAGCCGGGCGAGGCGGCCCCGCGCCACTTCGATCCGCCGCACCACTGACCCGCGGTGTCCCCAGCCAGGGGCCGGGGATGGACGAACCTGGGCGTTCCGTTCATCATGGCTTGCGATGGCGCGGAGGCTGGGGTGGGTGGCGGCGGTGGGGTTGGCCCTCTGCGCCGGGTGCGGCGGCGAGTCGCTGGGTGGCGCGGGTTCACCGCGAATCGGCGGGAAGGTCCCGCCGGGCGGCGCGACGACGGGGACGGGCGGGAGCGTCGGCCCGGGAGCGGGGCCCCCTCCGGGCGCCTGCGGCCAAACCGAAACGGTCTCCCTCGCGCAGTCGGCCCCGGCCGACGTGCTCATCCTCATGGATCGCTCGGCGACGATGGGCGATGACGCCGACGGGACCTCCTGCGGCGGCGGGTGCGGGCCGACCTCGAAGTTCGTGATGCTGCTCGAGGCGATCGACGAGCTGGTCGCCACCAACGGCAGCGTGAGCTGGGGCCTGATGTTCTTCGGCAGCGATGGCGCCTGCGGAGTCTCCTCCGCGCCGGAAGTTCCGGTTGGACCGATGACCGCCTCGGCGATCGAGAATGCGCTGGCCGACGCCACGCCCGGCGGTGAGGCCCCCACCGCGGCCGCGCTCCCGGCGGCGGTCAGCTATCTGCAGGCGCTCACCGATCTCGGCCCCAGATACATTCTGCTCGTCACCGACGGCAAGTCGGGCTGCACGCCAGATCCGTCGGGCGACGCCGGGGACGGGGTGGTCGGCGTGGCGACTGCCATGAGCGTGGGCGTGCCGACCTTGGTGCTGGCGATCGCGTCCCCGTCGGACGCCGCCACCACCTCCGTGCTGAACCAGCTGGCCAAGAACGGCGGCGAGCCGGCGCAGGGTGCAACCGCCTTCTACACGCCGGGCAGCATCGGCCTCGCGCTCGCGCAGCCCGCCACGACTCCTTTCGACGCGTGTACGATTCCGGTGAACGCTCCGCTGGACGCTGGGACCAGCATCGCCGTCTACGGGATCCGCCCCGACGGCTCCGACCTCCTCATCTCGCACGACGGGATGAACGGCTGGGAGTACCTCGGTTCAACCGAGACCGCCATCTCGCTCGACGGGACGAGCTGCGCCGAGGCGAAGAACGGGACCTATACGAGCATCCTGGTCGACTATCAGTGCGACGTGCCTGGCGAGGGTCACAGCCGGCCGGTGGCCAGCATGCCGAGCAGCAGCAGCCCCAGCGCGACCCGGTAGACGACGAACGGGATGGTGCTGCGCGCGCGCAGGAAGCGGAGCAGCCAGGCGATGCTGGCGTAGCCGGCGACGGCCGCCGCCAGGAGGCCGATGGCCAGCGTGCTGCCGGAGAGGTTGTGCGCGTGCAGCACCTTGGGCATCTCGAACACGCCCGCCGCCGCGACGATCGGGACGCTGAGCAGGAAGGAGAACCGCGCGGACGCCTCGCGCGTGAAGCCGAGCGCCATCGCCGCCATCAGCGTGCTGCCGGAGCGCGAGACGCCGGGGATCACGGCGAACGCCTGCGCGCACCCGATCATGAACGCGTCGCCGAGGCCGATCTGGTCGAAGGCGCGGACATGCCGGGCCTTCTTCTCGACGACCGCCAGCAAGAGGGCGACTACGACGAGCGCGCTGGCAATGACCCACAGCGAGCGGAACGTCCCCTCGATGGCGTGCTTGAAGCCGAGGCCCGCCAGCCCGGCGGGCAGTGTCCCGACGATCAGGTAGCCGAGCTCCTTCGCAGGGCGGGACGGCGGCTGCGAGCGGTCGGTCAGCGCCTTCAGCGCCGCGCCGAGCATCTTCAAGAGCTCGGGCAGGAAGTACCCGATGACCGCCACCAGCGAGCCGAGCTGCAGGACGGCGGTGTAGGCGGCGCCCGGATCCTCCCAGTGGAGCAGCGCGGGGACGATCCGCAGGTGCGCCGTCGACGAGATGGGCAGGAACTCGGTGACACCCTGGACGACGCCCAGGACCAGCGACTCGAGATTGGTCATTTCAGGAGAGCTCTCCGGAGATCACGCGGTGAATGTGCCCTGTCTCGTCGCGCAAACGCAAGGCTCCATCCGCGTCGACGCCCAGCGCGACCCCCTCGAGGCGATCGCCCGGCCGCTCGAGCGCGGTCACCCGACAGTGCGTCGGGAACGCCGCGTGCGCCTCGAACGCGGCCACCGCCGCCGCCGGCCCGCGCCGCTCGAAGTCCTCGTAGAGCGGCTCCAGCCCGTCGAGCAGCGCCGCCAGCAGCGCGACGCGGTCGACTTGCCGGCCGAGCGCCCGTCGCAGCGACGTCGCCCGCTCGGCGATCTCCGGCGGAAACTCCAGCCCGTTGACGTTGAGCCCGACGCCCACCACGACGTGCAGCGCGCTCGCCCCGGCGCTGGCCATCTCGGTGAGGATGCCGGCGACCTTGCGCCGGCGCCCGGCCTCGTCCAGGAGCTCGACGTCGTTTGGCCACTTGAGCCGCGGGGCGAGCCCGAGGTCCGCCAGGGCCGCCGCCACCGCGCCGCCCACGAGCAGTGTGAGCGGCGGGATCTCCGCGGGCGGACGCGTGGGGCGGAGGAGAATCGAGACGTAGAGGTTCTCTTCCGCCGGCGAGTGCCAGGTTCGGCCGAGCCGCCCGCGGCCGCTGGTCTGTGCGTCGGCCGCGACCACCAGCCCGGCGGCCGCGCCGGCGCGCGCCCGCTCGGCCGCCAGGTCGTTGGTCGAGGTGCACGCCGCATGCCACTCGAACGCGCGACCGAGCCAGCGCGTCCCGAGCCGCGCCCGAAGCTGTTCGCCGTCCATCCGGCCGGAAGCTTACACGCGCTCGACACCGCTGCCCCTACCGTTCGATGCCGTGCCAGGTCCGCGCCGCGGCGACGTTGGCGCGGTCCAGGCGGACCCCCAGCGTGAACGAAGCGCCGATCATCGTGCCGCCGACCGTGAGCGTGGTCGGTGGGGGCGCCTCGCCGCCGAGGAAGCTCCCGTCCATGTGAACGAAGGTCTGCCGCCCAATGTCCTGGCGGACCATGAACGCGACGCCGTACTCGAACATGCCGTCCTTCACCAGCTCGCGGGTGATCCCGACCTGGGCGCCGATGTAGGGGGTGCTGAAGAAGTCGGGCGTCGACGTCGAGAAGAGACCCTCGTCGAGGTGGGTGTAGCGGTGAATCCCCAGCTCCGCGAGCACCTGGACCCGGGTCGTCCCGAACGTCGGCTGGATCCCGAGGCGGCCGCCCACCAGCAGGCGGCCGTCGCCGAGGATGTCCGGGCTCCCGGCGACGACGCCGCCCACGGCGAGGTCGCCGACGTTGGCCAGCACGTCCAGCCCGAGCTCGGCGGCGCGTCCATGGATGCTGTCGCCGTAGGCGTCGGTGATGGTGCCGTCGTGGAAGACGTCGAACCCGGCGCCCACCGAGACACCCGACGGCGTCCCGTCGTCGGCCCGCGCCGCCCGCTCGGGCGCCGCCAGGCCCAAGTCGATGCAGAGCGCTGCCCCGAAGACCAGTGCTGCCGTGCTCGCGACTCTTCTCATGTCGTCTCCCTCGCGACAGCACATCAAGCGCCGTGCCAGCGGCAAACCGTCGCCTTTTCCAGAAAAGTCCTCTCGGAGAGGGGCGCGCCGTGTCAGCCATCCACCGCCGAGCTCGCCGCTGTTCGAAATCGAACGGACCGGCGCAACCGGCGATCCTACGCGCGGTTTGCTTTGCCGGCGGTGCCGTCCCCTCGCGCCGCCCGAGCCCGGGCCGGCGCTACTGGACGTGGGCTTCGTCGCGCAGCTTCTTCGCGAGCAGCACGGAGCCGTCGCCCGTGAGGTGTCCGTAGTCGGACTGGAGCGGCACGCCGGCCTCGGCGTACTGCACGCAGCTCTGCCCCTTGCAGAGGAGATGAATCAACGACACGTAAGGGACCTTCCAGGTGTCACGCGCGAGCGCCGCCATCCGATCGTCCAGGGTCCAGAACTCGGGCACGCGGTGCGCGGCCGGCATGCCTGGATCGCCGTCCCGCAGGGACATCGCCAGCAGGCGCGGCAGCGGCGAATCGTACTGAAGCATCGGGCCGAACAGGATCACGCGGACCTGCTTGGCCCGCAGCCAGTCCAGCGTGGCGGAGAGGCTGGGAAGGTCGTCCGCCTCCCAGTGCCCTTCCAGCAAGAGCGCGTCGACGTGATGATGGACCAGGTAGTCCTCGAGGATGTACGTCATCAAGCGGGTGCAGCCCGGGTGCTGCCGCGGCCGCTGGTGGAGCACCGGCTTGCAGCCGGTGGCCGTCGCCTGCATGACGTTGGCGTCGGGATAGGCCTTGTCGAGGCCCCACCACAGGTGCGCGGCGTGGCTGTCACCGAGGAGCAGATACGTCGGCCTCCCCGGGACCTGCGCCAGGCAATCACGGAAGTCGAACGTCTGCAGATCCCAGTCGAGCGCCGTCATGAAGCACTTGCCGTAACGGTAGTAGTCGTGTCCGGTGCTGCCGTCGCCGTCGCCGTCGAGGTAGCTGGCAACCTTCTGCGCCTCGGCCGGGAATCGGCCCGGCAGCCCGTGGGAGAGCCAGAGCGCGCCGC
>DASYEX010000161.1:0-4864 GCA_036498765.1 Polyangia bacterium | reverse complement strand
AACTTCGGCTCGCCCCCTTGCGCTCGGCGACGAAGCTGCGCATAAGAAAACGACCTAATCGCAGGAGTGATTTCCTTTGGCCGTGATTTCTGGATTGAAAGACAAGAAGCGAACGGTCTTCGCGCTGGTTTCCGCGTCGGTGATCTCGTTGGTCTTATGGGGCCTGGTGATCGCGCTGCACGTCAGATAGTTGGCACGTCGGATCGCCCGATAGACTTCGGGAATTTGTTCGGGGTAAGCTGCCCGGCACCTTCGCAAGGAGCCGAGGCGGATGACGAACGGTACCTCGAGTGCGAGCAGCGATACCGTGGCCGCCCCGCTGGCGGTCGATCTACACCGCGAGCGTCTGCGAGTTCGTCGCCGTAGGGCACGTCAGGGGCGCCGACCGAGGAGTGGCTGGACTGCCGGCGCGCGCCGCCGCGCGGTGCGTACAGCGTTCGTCTGCGCCGGGGCGCTCTTGCTGATGGCCGCCGCGCTCTACTTCAGCCTCTCGCACCAAGGCGGCGGCCCCGAGGGGTCGGCGCGCGGGCTCGTGGTGGGCGTGCGCTGCGTCGCCTGACTCTCCGCGAGGCGGGTCAGCCGGGGATGCGCAGCAGGGGGTCGCCCTCGATCAGCGGCTGGCCCAGGGTCTCGAGCAGGCGGCGGACCATTTCCTTGAAGTTCACCTCCAGCGCCGCCTCGGAGGTGACTGTCGCGAACAGGCGCGCGCCCGCCATCGTGCCGTGGCCGCCCGCGGCGCCATCCTGGGCGACGATGTGCCGCATCACCCCGCCGGCCCGGGCGTTGTCCGCCTCTGTGCGCAGCGAGAGGTAGACGCTTTGCTGATACTCGCCGAGGCAGAGCACGGCGTGCGCCTTCTCGTAAGAGAGCAAGAGGTCGGCGATCTCCGCGACCAGATCGGGGTAGCCGAGCGTCCCCAGGTTCACCGCCACCAGCTCACCGAACACCAGGGCCGACCGCAGGGCGCGATCGAGCGCGGCGAAGTGCGCGCGCGGCACCTTGGGATGGCTCATCCGGTAGAGGAGCCCGTGATCGACGAGGGGGACCAGCTCGAGGTAGGCGGTGCGCTCCGCCCCCGTCGATTCGCGCCCGAGGTCGCGCGTCTCGGTGCGAAGCGCGAAGAAGAAGGCCGTCGCCAGCTTGGCGTCGACGGGGATTCCACGGGCGCGCAGGTACTCGAAGACGATCGTCGACGTGGCGCCGAAGTCCGGACGGATGTCGCACCAGGGGGCCCGGGCGCTCGCGGGCCGTACCGGGTGGTGGTCGATCACCACGTCGATGCGGTGTCCGGGCGGCAGCGAGTTGTTGCCTGTCTCGGGCTGGCTGTCGACGAGGGCGATGAGATCGAACTTGTCTGGATCGATCTGCTCGACCGGTGCCAGCGACATCCCCAGCGTGTCGACCATGGCGCGGTTCTGCGCGCGTCCGACGATCCCGCCGTGCCCCAGCGTCACCGCGGTGCCGAGCTGGTGCTCGAACAGGTACCCGAGGCCCAGCGCCGCCGCCAGCGCGTCGGGATCGGGGTTGTCGTGCATGTAGACCAGGGCGGTCTTGCGCCCCTGGAGGGCCGCCAGCGCACGGCTGACGTCGTAGCGGGGGCTCGGCGGAGGTTCGTCCGGTTGGTCCATGATGGGTCGCTCTACGGCACCGGCCGGATCTGGAGATTGTCGAACGTGACGTCGGCCTCCCAGTCGTTCACCGCGAAGTACTCGTGGGTGGGACCGGCCAGCGGCTCGGGATCGGTCCAGCTGAGAAAAGGCTTGCCATCGATGGCCCAGTCGATCGCTCCGTTCTTGCGCGTGATGCTGAAGTGGTAGCGCTGGCCGGGGACGACCTTGGGGTCGGCGCGCTCGGCCTTGCGGCCGGCGCCATGCTCCTCGAGGCGGGCGATGATCGACAGCGTGTTGTGCCAGCCGCCGAAGATGAGGACGTATCCGGTCGAATCGTAGCTCCCCTTGTCGGGATCGTACGAGGCGCCGTCTCCATAGAGCTCGACTTTGATGTCGCCGTCCGGGCTCTTGGAGGTGACGTCCAGGTCGATCTGGGCGTTCGGTGGTAGGCGGGAGCGGAGCCAGGCCGGGTGGTTGTAGGCGTTCGAGACCTCGAGCGCGCCTCCCGTGATGCGGTAGGCGGGCGAGGTGGCGTTCCAGTTTCTCCCCAGCTCGGACCGGTCGAAGCTGTCGGAGAAGGGCACGTCGTTGGGGGCCGCTCTGCTGTGGCACCCCACCGCCGCGGCGAGCGTCAGCCCCGCGAGGAGGGGGACGAAGGGGCGCCGCATGGTCAGCAAAGTACCGTTCGAGGGCGGCGGTATCAAGCCGCGCCGCCCCCCGCCAGCTTCGCGGCCAGCTCGTGCATGAGACCCCAGCGAATGCCGCGATCACTGACCCGGACCTCCACGGCCGCGGCGGCGGCCGCGATCCGCTGCAGGATGAGCGCGCCGGCCAAAATCACGTCGGCCCGGCGGGGGTCGAGCCCGACGATCCGCTCGCGCGCCGCCTGGGTGCCGACCCGCAGGCGCGCCACCTGCTCGGCCAGCGCCGCCTGTGACAGCCGGTAGCCGTGAACGCGCGCCGGGTCGTAGCTGACGAGCGCCTCCGCCATCGCCGCCAGCGAGGTGACGGTCCCCGCCACGCCCACCAGCGTGATGGGCGTCGAGACCGGAACCGGGAAGGGGACGCCGATGAGCGCCTGGTCGACCGCCGCCGTCAGGGCGGCGACCTCGTCGGGGCGGGGCGGATCGTGGCGGATGAACTGCTCGGTCAGGCGGACCGAGCCGAGCTGCAGGCTGACGTTGAACCTCACGGTTCCGCGAGCGGCGATGACGATCTCCGTCGAGCCTCCGCCGACGTCCACCACCACCAGCGCGCCGGCCAGCGCTTCGGGGAAGGCCTCGGTCACCGCGCGGAAGGTGAGCGTCGCCTCGCGGCCGCCGTCGATCACTTCGACCGGCGCCCCTAGGATCTCGGCGGCGGGATCCAGAAACGCCGCCGCGTTGCTCGCGCGGCGCAAGGCCTCCGTCCCGATGGCGGCGATCGTCGCCTGGTGGCGCCGGGCCACGGCGGCGTACTCGCGCAGCACGGCGAGCGTGCGCGCTATTCCTTCCGGGCCCAGCGCGCCGCCAGCGCCGATGCCGCGCCCGAGGCGGGTGATCTCCGCCCGCTCCTCGACCCGCTCCAGCGTCCCCGCAGGCGTCACCCGCGCGACGAGCAAAAGCGTCGTGTTGGTGCCGATGTCGAGCGTGGCCAGGTTCATGCGGCGGCGAGCTTGCGCCACCCCGGGCCGGAGGTAAAGCGGTCGCGAAGCGGCGCTCTATGGATTGGCCGACGTGCCTGAGCCTGCGCCCAGGGCGTACTGCTCGGGGTACGCCTCGAACTCCTCGCGGCAGGCATCGGAGCAGAAGTAGTAGCTCTTCCCCTGGTACTCCGTGGAGGCCTTCGCCTGGGACTCCTCGAGGTCCATCCCGCAGACAGGGTCTGTTGTCATGCGAAGAACCTAAAGTGCTTCCCCTAGGGAGCAAGCAGATCCGAGAGCCCCTGACCGAGCTCGCGCGGCTGGGCTGGCCCGCCCGTCAGCGCGCCGGGGCGGGTCCCCACGATGGAGAGGAGCCGCTGCCTCGCCAGACCTGGACCTCGTGGTGGGTCTCGGGGTTCTGGACGTAGAGGCCGCCGCGGCTGGAGACGTAAGCGATGAGGTGCCCGTCGGGCGACCAGGTCGGGTCGAGGTTCGACCCCCTCCCCTGGGTGAGGCGATTGATCTGGCCGCTCTTCACGTCGAGGATGAAGACGTCGAACACCCCGCGCTCGTCGCGCCCGGTGAAGGCGATCTGCGGCTTGTCGGCGCGTGGGCTCCAGCGCGGGGTCTGGTTGTATTTCCCCTGGAAGGTGACGCGCTTGGCGCCGCCGCCGGAGGCGGACATGACGAAGATCTGCGGCGACCCCTGCCGGTTCGAGACGAAGGCGATCTGCGACCCGTCGGGCGAGAAGCAGGGCGAGCTGTCGATGGCCGGGTTGTTGGTGAGGCGCGCCTCGATGCGGCCGTCGCTGGGATCGACCTTGTAGATCTCCGAGTTCCCCTCATAGGACATGGTGAGGGCCAGGACGTGGCCGCCCGGGCCCCAGGTGGCGCCCGTGTTGAGCCCCGCCGCCTTCGACACCCGCCGCGCGCGCCCGCCGCCGGCCGAGACGATGTAGAGGTCGGGGTTGTTGCGCAGGTAGGAGGTGAAGGCGATCTCGCCGCCCGCGGGCGAGAACGCCGGGAGCAGGCTGTCCGAGCCCATCTTGGTGACGACCGACGTTCGGCCGCCGTCCATGTCGACGACGGCGATCTCGTGAGCGCCTTTGCCGGTCATCGCCAGCGCGATGCGCGAGCCGAACACCCCCGCCTGGCCGGTGAACGACTTGACCACGTCGTTGGCAAAGGCGTGGACCGCGTCGCGGATGTCGGCGGCCCGGTAGCTCTTGGTGAGGACGGCGTTGTCGCCGCGGGCGACGATGTAGACCCGCCCCTCGAGCACGCCGCCCGAGACCTTCATCTTGATGACCGCCTGCGCTCCGACCTGAGACCAGAGCGCCGAGGAGAATCCCAGCCCCTCCGATTGCAGCTGCGCCGGAAACGACGCCGGATCGAGCAACTGGAAGAGACCGGTGATGTCCATGTCCTTGGACATCGTCGCCGTCGCCTCGCCGGGATCGCCGTCGGCCTTCGGCAAGGCCAGCTTCAGCATCTCGACGCCGGCGTTCGAGATCTGAACCGCCGGCAGATCCTCGTCGCCGCCCGCCGGCGGCTGCGCGAAAGCAGGGGTTGCGACGACGACGGCGACCGCGACCGCCGCCAGAAAGGAGAGGCGCCAGGACGACCGTCCGAT
>DASYEX010000160.1:0-6436 GCA_036498765.1 Polyangia bacterium | reverse complement strand
GACCGGCGACGGCGGCGTCCCCTCGCAGATCCCGACCAACGCCTTCAGCCTGGTGCCGCTCGCCGCCAATCTCCCGGCGGAGATCCAAGAGACGGACGTCCCGCCGCAGGCAGTGGCGATCACGCCGGCCGGCGATCGGGTGCTGGTCACCGAGCGGGATGACGGCAAGCAGATCTTCGGCGTCTACGTTGGCCAGTTCCCGACCTTGGAGATCCAGAAGATCACGCTGGCCAGCCCGCCGATCGCCGTCGGTGTCCTGGCCGGCGCCGACCAGGGCTACGTGGCGCAGAAGAACGCCGAGGGCCGCCTGACGGTGGTCCAACTGGACAGCGGCCTGGCCCACACGCTCACCGGCTTCGAGATCGGCGCCGGGGTCGTCGACTGGGCCCAGGGCGGCGCCTCGGCGGCGGACGGAGGAGCGACGCCATGAATCTCACGGGACCGCGCCTGGCTTGGGTGGCGCTGCTGGCGGCGGGCTGCGGCGGCCGGCCGGCCTTCTGGTCGAGCCCGATCGCCTCGTCGCTGCCGGCCTTCAACCTCGGGACCGAGGTGGCGCTGGTCGACGCCAGCGCCGATCGGGTCGTCCTGCTCTCGGTGGGCCATGCTCAGAGCCTGACCGCCACCTCCGTCCCCGTCGGCGTGAACATCCTGAACGCCGCCGCCTCGCCCGACGGCACCAAGCTGTACGTCGTCTCGGCAGGGCACCGCGCCCAGCTGGGTGACGGTCAACCCGACGAGCATCCTTCGTTGACCGTCGTCGCCGCGGGAACCGCCGCCGGAGCCCCGCCCGCGCGCTACGACCTGACCAACGTCACCGATCCGCTGGCCGGCCTGGCGATCGACCCGTCGGGGCGCTGGGTGGTCCTCTACCCGAGCGACGGCAACAACCAGCCCTTCGTGCAGAACCCGAACGAGTTGGCGATGATCGACCTCTCGCAACCGGCGGGCCCCACGCTGGCCGTCGTGCACACGCTCATGAGCTTCGGCGGGCACCCGCAGCGCTTCACCTTCACGCCGCCGCTGGCGCTGCCGATCGGCCAGCATCCGCTGCTGGTCGTCGAGTCCGACCAGGACGTCTCGTTGCTGCGCCTCGATCTCGACAATCCACCGCCGGAGATCACCATCCCGCTCACCAACGGCTCCGACACCCGCCTGCTCACGCCCGCGGGGATCGCCGTCTATCCCGGCGACACGACCACGGGCGCCTCCATCGGAATCCGCCTGGCCAACGACAACGACGTGGTGGCGCTGCAGTTCGTGGCCAACCTCGACGCCGGCGGCAACCCGATCGGCAACGGGTTCCTGCCCACCGTCAACCTGACCGACGTGGGCGGCATCGCCAGCGACATCGCCTTCGTGCGCACCGACGGCGGCCTGCGCCTTGGCGCCCTGGTCCCCACCAAGAGCAAGGCCACGCTGATCGACCCGACGACCAACCTGACCGAGGACGTGGCGCTGCCGGCCCCCTACCAGAGCCTCTCGGTGGTGACCGACTCGCTGGGGACCGCCAGCGGCTGCGGCGGGGCCGCGGCCGGCGCCGCGCCGCCGACCGACGTGGCGCTGCTCTGGAACGGCACGACCGTGCAGGGCCAGGAGGGCGTGGCCTTCTGGGAGCTCGGGCAGGCGGGCTGCCAGCCTTACCGCAGCATCGACACCGTCGGCATCACGGACGTGGTGGCGGACGTGCTCGACGTGCCGACTCCCAACGCGACGCTCAAGGTCCTGCAGACCCGGAGCGCGAACACCTTCTACATCCTCAACCTCGCGAACCGCACGGCGGCGCCCCTCGAGACCGCCGACGACAACATCGGGCTCTCGGTCTCGCCGCTCGGCGATCAGGTCTGGACCTTCGTCCCCGGTGGAACGACCGTCTTCGCCACCCGCTTCGCGGACGAGCTGCCGAGGTCGCTCCTCATCGAGCGGCCGGTGGCCGGCGTGTACGAGGTCGGGAGCGCCGACACCGACCCGGCCGTCATCGTGCTTCACGACGACGGGGGCGTCGGCGCCACCGTCTATGACGCGACGATGCCCGACGACGCGACCAGGCGCCTCTACGGCGGGCTGCTCCTCGGAGGTGCGCCATGAAGCTGCGAGCTCGTACGACGCTGGCCGGAGCGATCACCCTCGCGCTCATGAGCGCTCTCCCGGCGCGCGCGCAGACAGGCCTCGAGGCGGTCGCCGGCCCGCCCGTCCGCCCCCCGGTCTGGGAGGTCACCGCGGGCGTGCGGACCAACTACCTCAAGAGCGCGGGGTACGACCCCTTCTCGAGCAACGACGCGCTCGTGCAGTTCTCGGCCATCGGAACGCGCACGGTGATCCGGCGCGATCGCCTGGCCCTGGTCGCCGGCGTCGGGCTGGACGTGGGTGGTTCCAGCGCCGACGCGCGCGGAGCTCCCTCGAGCCTGACGCTCACCCGCGTCTCCGCGCTCGCCGAGGGGCGCTTCCAGCCGGCCTGGCGCTTCTATCTCTTCGCGCGCCTCGCGCCGGGCCTCCTGCACGGCGCGGCGACGATCAGCGACGCCTCGTCCCCGGCGACGTCGGGGCTCACCGGCGACTTCGACGCGTTTGCGCTCGACGCCGCCGCGGGGGGCGCCTTCTGCCTGGGCGACCTCGGACGCGCGCACGTCGGGGCCTGGCTGGTGGCCGACGGCGGTTACGGGTGGGCGCCCGACCAGCGCCTCGTGCTCGCGCCGCCGCTGGGCGCCGACCAGAGCAAGGCGGGGACGCTCGATCTCGGCACGCTGGCGGCGCGCGGCGGCTTCTTCCGGATCGCCCTCGCGCTCAGTTACTAGGCTAGTCCGCCTTGCCAAGCGCCTTGATCAACTGGGCGCGGGCCGCGTAGAGCTGATACTCGGCCGAGACCTTCTGCGCGGCGGTGGTGGTGAGCGCCACCTGCGCGTCGCCGAGCTCGATGATGCTCCCCACCCCGGTCGAGTAGCGCCCCTCGGCCAGGCGCAGCCGATCGCGCGTGTTGGCCAGCGCGTCCTCGGCGGCGGTGATCGCCGCTTTGGCGGCGCGGATGCCCAGCCGCGCCTGCTCGACGTCGAGCCGCACCTGCTGCCGCTCGGTCTCGAGCTGCGCCTGCGCCTGCGTCACCTGGCCCTGGGCCTGGTGGATCTGCGCGTCGATGGCGCCCCCCTGCAGGAGCGGCACGCTGAGGTTGACCAATCCGCTGAAATTCCAGTTCGTCCGATCGAGGTAAGGGCCGCTGTCGTTGGCGCTCCCCGAGAGGCTCAGCGCCGGCCAGTACATGTCGCGCGCCGAGCGGAGCCCCAGCTCCTGACTCTGGAGGTTGAGGCGCAGGCTGGCCATCTCCGGGCGGGCCTGCTTGGCGTCGCCGATCAAAGCCTCGACCTCGCCGTCCTCGCCGGCCACCGGCGGCATCTCCTCGTCCGAGAGATCGTAGTCGACCGAGCGCTCGACGCCCATTGCCTGGTTGAGAATCGCCTTGGCGACGGCGTAGTTGTTCTCCGCGGTGATGAGCTGCAGCTGGGCGGTCGCCCGGTCGGCCCGGGCCTGCGTCAGATCGATCGGGGGATGGGTCCCGACGTCGACGAATCCCTGCACCTGCGCCAGGTGCTTCTCCTGGTTGGCCAGCGTGTCGCGCGCGACGCCGACCAGGTCCTTCCCGGCGCGGGCGGCGAAGAACGCGGAGCGCGCGTTGAAGTCGACCTGGGCCTCGGTCGTACGGCCGTTCTCATCGACCGCCTCGGCGGCGACGCTGGCCGCCCGCCAGCGGTTGATCGACTCGCCGAAGTCGTAGACCAGCTGGCTGGCGTTGAGGCCGGCGAACCAGAGGGGGTTGGTCGTCAGCGACGAGGTGAGCGCTTGCGCCGAGCCCGGCGTCATCCCGCCGGGCTGGGGTACGAAGTTGCTGGTGGCGCGCTTGTAGGACACGGTCGCCGAGACCTGCGGCAAGAGCGCGCCGCGCACCTGATCGGCCTGTCCGCGCGCGGTGACCGAGTTGCCGCGCGCCAGATCGAGCGTCGGCTGATGCGCGCGCGCCGCGCGCACCGCCTCGCTGAGGGTGACGACCGGGGCGGTGGCCACCATGTCGGGCGGCACGTCGGCCGCGCGCCCGCTGCTGGCCGCGATGACGAGGAGGAGCGAGGCGAGGGCTGCGAGCTTCATCATCCTCGTCACTCGTAGCGGAGGGCGTCGATCGGATCGAGCTGCGAGGCCTTGCGCGCCGGGTAGAGGCCGAACACCACCCCCACGAGACCGCTGAAGCAGACCGAGATGACGACGATGTCGGGGCGGACCAGCGTGGGCCAACCGAACTTGGCGGCCAGGCGCCCGGCGGTGAAGACGCCCAGCGCGACGCCGACCATCCCGCCCGCGACGGCCAGCGTGAGCGCCTCGACCAGGAACTGCAGCAGGATGTTGCCCGGCGTGGCGCCGACCGCCATCCGCACGCCGATCTCGCGCGTCCGCTCGGTCACGCTGACCAGCATGATGTTCATGATGCCGATGCCGCCGACCAGCAGCGAGACGCCGGCGATGCTGGCCAGCAGCATGGTCAGCGTGCGCGTCCCCTCGGCCTGGGCGTTGGCCATCTCGGTCAAGTTGCGGATCGAAAAGTCGTCGTCGGCGCCGTTGTCGATGTGGTGACGGTCGCGCAGGAGGTTGGTCACCTGCTGCTCGGCGCGCTCGGTGGAGTCGGTCGACGTCGCGCTCAGGAAGATGGTCCCCGAGATGAACTTCTGCAGCCCGCCCTGGATCTTGGTCATGAACGTCGACTGCGGGACGAAGGCGACGTCGTCGTAGTCCTGCCCGACGGGCGACTGCCCCTTCTTCTCCATCACGCCGACCACCTCGAAGGGGATGTTCTTGATCCGCACCGTCTGGCCGATCGGATCGACGGCGCCGTAGAGCTTGTCGACGACGGTCTGCCCCAAGACGACCACTTTGGCCGACGACTCGACGTCCGAGTCGAGCAGCAGGCGCCCGCGGTCGGCCTTCCAGTTGCGAATCCGGAAGTAGTCGGGCGAGGTGCCGTTGACCTGCGTGGCCCAGTTCTGATCGTCGCTCATGAGCTGCGCGTTCGACCGCAGCTGCACCGCCGCGTAACGGACCGCCGGCGCCTCGCGCTGGATGGCGCGCAGGTCGTCCCAGGTGAGCGTCGGCATGCTGCCGAAGCCGCCGCGCGCGCCCCCCGAGGTCGTGCTCCCCGGCAGCACGATGAGCAGGTTCGAGCCCATCGAGGCGAACGACGCCTCGACCTGGGCCTTGGCCCCCTCGCCGATCGCCACCATGGCGATGACCGCCCCGACGCCGATGATGATGCCGAGGACGGTGAGAAAAGAGCGCATCTTGTTGCGCAGCAGCGCGCGCAGCGCGACGCGGAACGTCTCCAGAGGGATCACGCCGGGACCTCCTGCGGCGCCTCGTCCGCGGGCGGCGCGGCGCGCAGATCGTCCGCCGCCCGCCGGCCCTCCTGCCGCGTGTCGGTGCGGACGCGCCCGTCGCGCATCACCACCACGCGCGAGGCGTAGGCCGCCACGTCCGGCTCGTGCGTGACGAGGAGGACGGTGATCCCGGTGGACGCCAGCTCCTGAAACAGGGCCATGATCTCCACCGTGGTCCGCGAGTCGAGGTTCCCGGTCGGCTCGTCGGCGACGATGAGGCGCGGCCGCGTCACCAGCGCGCGCGCCACCGCCACCCGCTGCTGCTGACCACCCGACATCTGGTTCGAGTGGTGGTGCGCGCGGTCGGCCAGCCCGACGCGGGCCAGCGCCTCGCTGGCCCGGGCGTGCCGCTGCCGCGCCGGAACCCCTCCGTAGAGCAACGGCAGCTCGACGTTCTCCAGCGCGGAGGTGCGCGACAGCAGGTTGAAGCTCTGGAAGACGAAACCCAGCGTCTGGTTGCGCACGCGCGCCAGCTCCCGCCGATCCAGCTTGGAGACCTCGCGCGCGTCGAGGTGGTAGCTGCCGGCGGTCGGCCGGTCGAGGCAGCCGATGATGTTCATCAGCGTCGACTTCCCCGAGCCCGACGACCCCATCACCGCCACGAAGTCGCGCTCCTCGACGGCGAACGACACCTCGCGGAGCGCGTGCACTTCGACGTCCCCCATCCGGTAGACCTTCGAGACGCCGGAGAGGTCGATGAGCGCCATCTAGAACAACCGCCGCATCCCTCCGGGCCCGCTCGGCGTCGACGACGCCGTCTCGGAGGTCGAAGCGTCGACGATCACCTGATCGCCCTCGTGCAGATCGCCCTCGACCACCTCGGTCGTGCTCCCGTCGGAGAGGCCGATGCGCAGGGACACCTGCTGCGGTTGTCCACTGCGAAGCACCCAGACTGTGCGCTTGTCGCTCGGGCCGTCCCCTTTGCCGCCGGCCCGGGCGCGCCAGGCGGCGGCGCCCGAACCGCCGGCGTGCGCGCCCCCCGAAGGTCCGCCGCCCGCGTGCGCGCCACCCGGCCCCGACCCGCTCCC
>DASYEX010000159.1:0-3999 GCA_036498765.1 Polyangia bacterium | reverse complement strand
GGTCGGCTGCACGGAGACCTTCAGGAAACCGTGGTGGATGGCGCGGAAGGCGGTGAACGCCGGAACTTTGCAGACGTCCCACAAACAGGGCGTCGCCGCATGTTCCAGCGCGCCGCCGCCGGTGCCGACGGTGATGTGGACGACGTGGTCCTGGGGCTTCGTTCTTTCATAGACGTGGCTGTGGCCGTTCAGGTTGAGGACGTATTTTTTGTACCGCTTGCCGAACCCGTCGAGGATGGCACGCAGTTGCGGATCCCCGCCGTGGTGGCCCGACGAATAGGCCGGCCGGTGCCCCGCAGTGATCACGAACTTGATGCGCGCGTCGGCCTCCGCCCCGGCGAACAGGGGCTCCGCCCGCTGGGCCCAGTCGACCCAGGTGTCGTGGGTGTATGGCTCCGGGTAGATGATGAATCGGACTTCGCCCAGATCGACCCACCACCAATCCTCGCCGCAACAACCGGTGGCCGGTGCGCCCGGCGAGGTCTCTGCGTTCGGCAGGGCGAACCGCCCCTTGTAGTTGCGCAGGTCGTCGCGCTGCGGGTCGTCCCACTCGTGGTTCCCCCAAGCCGGCATGTAGGCCGCGCGCTGAGACCAGACCATCACGTCGTCGAAGTGGCGGTCGACGGCGGACTGGTTTCGCAGATCGGCATACGAAAGATCCCCCAGCGCCAGCACCAACAACGGCTCGGCCACGCTGAGGTCACGGTGCACACCGAGCGCCGCCGGTTGCCCGCCCGCATCGCCGATGTCCCCGACCGCCGCGAAGACGAAGCCGCTGCCGGGCGGAGGGGGGGCGCGAAACGCGCGCGGCGTCGGCTTCATCGGGTGGCCCACCTCGTACTCGTACTCCATCCCCGGCACCAGGTGGTCGGCGACCGCTTCCTGGAAAGGACCGGGCATCGAGATCGGCATCGGTGTCGGCCGGTGCGCGGTGACGGTATGCGGTGGCTGATCCTTGGCCCAGTAGCGTAACGTGGTCCCGTCGCCGCGCCAGTCGAAGGTGACGGCGTCGGGCGCCGTATAGGTGAAGTGGACCTCGTGCGGCTCCTCGACAGGCGGCGCCGGCGGCGGCGGCATCGCCGCGTCGAAGCCACTTAGGAACGCGGCTGCGCGCCCGTGACAGCCGGCCGCCGTCAGGGCGGCGAGCGCCAGCAGGCGCGCTAACCGCACTGGGCTCGCTGGCGAAGGAAGTGGTCGGCCAGAACCAGGGCCAGCATCGCCTCGACGATCGGCACCGCGCGGGGCAACACGCAGGGATCGTGGCGCCCGCGCGCCTTGATCGTCGTCTCCTGTCCGTTCTCGTCGACCGTCTCCTGCTCGCGCAGGATGGTGGCGGTCGGCTTGAAGGCCACGCGGATGACGATCTCCTCGCCGTTGGAGATGCCGCCCTGCACGCCGCCCGAGCGGTTGGTGCGCGTCCGGATCTTGCCGCCCCCATTATAGAACGGATCGTTGTGCTGGCTGCCGGTGAGATGAGTGCCGGCGAAGCCGCTGCCGATCTCGAACCCCTTGGCCGCCGGCAGCGACAGCATCGCCTTGGCCAGCTCGGCGTCCAGCTTGTCGAACACCGGCTCGCCCAGGCCGGCCGGCACGCCGCGGGCGACCGCCTCCACCACGCCTCCCAGCGAGTCGCCTGCTTTTCTGGCCTCGTCGATGCGGGCGATCATCTTGGTGGCCATCGCGGCGTCGGGGCAGCGGACGATGTTGGCCTCGACCGCCGCCCGCGTGACGCTCGCGGTGTCGACCTCGACCTCCAGGTCCTGCACGCGCTGGACCCAGGCGACGATGTCGACGGCGCCCGCCGCGGCGAGCACCTTGCGCGCCAGCACGCCGGCCGCCACGCGCCCGATCGTCTCGCGCGCGCTGGCCCGGCCGCCCCCCTCCCAGGAGCGCACGCCGTACTTGGCTTGATAGGTGTAGTCGGCGTGCGAGGGGCGGAACTTGGTCCGCATCTCCTCATAGTCCCCGGAGCGCTGGTCCTGGTTGCGGACCAGGAGCGCGATCGGCGTCCCCGTCGTCACACCGTCGTGAACGCCGGAGAGGATCTCCACGGCGTCGGCCTCGCGCCGCTGGGTGGTGATGGCGCTCTGCCCCGGGCGTCGGCGGTCGAGCTCGCGCTGGATCTCGTCGACGGTGATGGATAGCCGCGGCGGGCACCCGTCGATCACCACGCCCACGGCGGGGCCGTGCGACTCGCCGAAGGTCGTCACCCGAAACATCGATCCGAAGCTGTTTCCGCTCATCGTCCTGGAAGGTGCTCGATGATGCCACGGGGGACCGCCTCGCCGGCCATCATGAAGACCCGGCCGCTCCCCTCCTCGATCTGCAGGTAGAGATCGCCTGCGGCGCGGTAGCGCCAGATCTGCGCCGGCCCGGTGGTGTGCTCGGGGACGACGCCGTCGATCTCGATGCTGGCCCGCCCGGCCAGCCGCTGAACGTAGCTCTGCCGGTGATAGTCGATGGACTCCGGCGGGGGGACCTCCAGGTCCAGGTCGCGGATCTCGCGCAACACCATCAACCTCTCAGCGGCGGCGACGGCCCGCTCGTCGGGCGACTCGACCCAGATCACCGTCGAGCCGTCGACGGCGCGTGCGAGCTGCGAGGTCTTGCCGGCCAGGTGGTAGACGACCGAGCCTTCGACCAGGTAGTCACGCCCGTGGAGGCTCAACACGTCGCGAATGTGGATGGACACGGGGGGGGGCGGGCTCCTTGACGGGCGAAGGTAGGTTGATTATACGGGCCGGCGGTACACCGTGAAGCTGGAAGTCATCCGCGTTCTCGACGACGACGGCAAGGTCGTTCACCCCGAACGCGAGCCTGCGCTCGGCGACGAGGACCTGCGGCGGCTCTTCCGCACCATGCTGCTCGTCCGCCTGCTCGACGAGCGGATGCTGATCCTGCAGCGGCAGGGGCGGATGGGGTTCTACCTGACCTCGCTCGGCGAGGAGGCGACCCACATCGGCGCGGCGCACGCGCTGCGGATGGGCGACTGGCTCTATCCGGCCTATCGGGAGATTGGCGCGGCGCTCTACCGCGGCTACCCGCTCAACACTTTCATGTGCCAGCTGTTCGGCAACGCCGACGATCCGGTGAAGGGGCGGCAGATGCCGGTCCACCACTCGGTGCGGCGGTTGAACTTCGTCTCGGTCAGCTCGCCGGTCGGGTCGCACATCCCGCACGCCGTCGGCACCGCCTGGGCGGCCAAGCTGCAGAAGACCGAGGATGTGGCCCTGGCCTTCTTCGGCGACGGCGCCACCTCGACGCCCACTTTCCATGTCAGCGCCACCTTCGCCGCGCTGTACAAGGTGCCGGCGATCCTGTTTTGCCGCAACAACGGCTGGGCCATCTCGGTGCCCTCCTCGACCCAGAGCGCGACGCCCTCGTTCGCCCAGAAGGCCATCGGCTACGGGATGAAGGGGGTGCTGGTCGACGGCAACGACCTGCTGGCGATCATTCACGTCGTCGCCGAGGCGGCGGCCCGCGCCCGCCGCGGCGAGGGGCCGACGCTCATCGAGGCCCGCACCTATCGCCGGGGCGCGCACAGCACCTCGGACGATCCGTCCGTGTACCGCGACCCGGCCGAGCCCAAGGCCTGGGAGCGGCGCGATCCGCTGGAGCGCGTGCGCCGCTACGCCGAAGGGCGGGGCGTGCTCGACGCGGCGTTCGTGGCGGCGGCGCGCGAGGAGATCGGCGCGGAGATCCGGGCGGCGCTCGCCTTCGCCGAGGGGCGGCCTCCGAAGCCGCCGCTCGCCAGCCTGGTCGAGGACGTCTACGCGCAGCCGACGCCCCGGCTGCGCGAGGAGATCGCCGCGCTCGAGGCGGAGATCGCCAAGCACGGCCCCAAGCGCCCGCCGCACGGTTGATCACGCGTCGCGCGAATCCCGCGATTGACAAAGCGCGCTGGCGCTGGAGAATCGACATCGTCCGCTCGGGGGGAGGCGGCGCTTAAGAAAGGCACTCCCTTGACGACTAAGAAGAAGCGGACCGGTCCCAGAGATG
>DASYEX010000158.1:0-3218 GCA_036498765.1 Polyangia bacterium | reverse complement strand
ACCTGCAACGGCTGCCACGGGCCGGACACCAACACCAGCTTCCTGATGATCTTTCCGCGCAGCCGCGGCGGCGAGGCGGGACTGTCACCGTTCCTCACCGGCACGACGGTGTTCGATCCGTCGAGCGGACAGCAGCGGACGCTGAACGACCTCGCCCGCCGTCAGTCGGACCTGACCAGCGTGGTCTGCGGCTCGGCGCCGATGGCCGCGCAATGACCTAGCCCGGTCCCCCTGGGGTGGGGCGTACTCAGCGGCACGGCCTCTGTGACGGGGGCCGTGCCGCCGATGCGCCGAAGGCAGCGGCTACTCGTCGAGCAAGAACCGAACGACGCGCGCGGGGAGCAACGGCGAGCCGACGTCGATCACATAGGAGACGACGTGTGTCTGCCCGCGACGCTGGAACTGGATCCAAGACGGCGGCGGGCCGCCGTCAGGCGCGGGTGAACCGCCGTCAGGCGCGGGTGAACCGCCGCCAGGTGCCGTCGATGCGGCGCTCGTGCGGCCGGAACGCCAGCTTGTAAGCCATCGACCGGTTCTGGCGGATGGCGAGACCCAGGTAGACCCAGTCGAGATCCCAGCGCCGCGCCAGCGCGATCTGGGTGAGGATCGAATACGTTCCCAGCGACAAGCCGGCCAGGGCCGGGTCCCAGAACGTGTAGACGGCTGAGAGCGCCCGCGCGCCGCGATCTGTGATCGCGACGGCCGCCAAGCGTCCCCCCAGCCGGTAGCGGATCTCGAACCCCTCGACGCAGCTCACGGCGAAGTAGCTCTCGTACTCGAGCGCGTCGATGGGCGGACGTCCCTCGCGGTCGAGCCCACGGCCGCGCTCGTGCGCGCGGTAGAGGGCGAGGCGCGCGTCGTCCACCTCGATCGGACCGAGCTCGACGCTGAGAGCGGCGTCACCCTTGGCCTGGGCCCGCCGCTGCGACCGCGACGGCGCGAACGCCCGCACGTCGACGCGCAACGCCTCGCAGGCCGAGCAGGAGGCACACGATTGATTGTAAAGCAGCGTCCCGGCCCGCCGGTCGCCGGCGGCCAGGCGCAGATCGAACTCGCCGCCGGTCAGCGGGCGCACCGGCGCGCGCAGCGGTTGCCGTGCCCGCCGCCCAGGGAGATAGGCGCAGGCGTCCTCCTCGTCGCGAACGAGGATCTCGGGCGGCGTGACCGCGAGCAGGCGCCCCGACACGCCTTCAGTATGGATCCGTTCGGCGCTGGAGGAGGGCGCGATGCTCAGCCGGCGACGAACTGACGGATCGCCTCCAGCACGCGCGCGTCGGCCTCGGCCTGCGTGGTGCCTGCCGCCTTTCGCTGCGCCACCGAGAGCAGCAGCGAGTGGTCGCCGCCCTCGACGATCTGCAGGGTGCTGGGCGCCGTCATCCGGGCACGCACCTCGGCGAGGAGATCGAGCGGGCCAAGCTCGTCGCGCGCGCCCTGGAGCAGCAGGACGCGCGTGCGCAGCGCGACCAGCACCTCGTCGCGCAGCGCGCCGCTCTGCCCGCGGAACGGGAAGCCGAAACAGATGACGCCCGCCACCTGCTCCTCGAGCGCCAGGTGGCAGCCGACCCGCCCGCCCATCGACTTGCCGGCCAAAAACAGCGGCCCGTCCGCGCGGGCCCGCGCCGACGCCAGCGCCTCGCGGTGCGCCGCGATCAGCGTGGGGAGCCGGTCCGGCATCCGCCGCCCGGCGCGCATGTAGGGATAGTCGAACGTCTCCACCTCGCCCAGCGTCTGCAGCCTCTCGCGCCAGGAGATCATCCAGGCCGACGTCGAGGGCGCGCCGGCGCCGGGGGCGAAGAGGAACGTCGGCCGCGCGATCACGAGGCCACGCTAGCCGCTTGCCGCCGGCCCGTCGATGCCCTCGCAATCTGCGACCGGATGGCGACGACCCCGACCCGGCTGCGACCGTCGTTCACCTCCACCCACACCATCGAATCCCTCGCCCGCGGATCGTGTTACCGTTTCCATGGGCCGCGCTGCTTCGCGGTCGGGAGGGGTCCCAATGAGTTACCTCTATGGCGATTCGACGCCATCGACGCTCGAGGTGAACTTCATCGAGTTCCTGCGCGACGCGGTCGACTGCTGCGTGCAGGTGTTGCTGGCAGACCAGCGAATCGCGGAAGGGGCGGCGCGGGTGCGCGCCCTCGACGCCTCGACCGCCGCCGAGATCGCGCGGCTGGAGAAGGTGGGCGCCCTGGTCCCGAAAGCGTTCGAGGGGGCGCCGGTCGGCGAGGCGGCCTCCGCCACCGCCCGCTGCGTGGCGGAGATCGTCCGCTCGGCCGCCGACATCGTGAGCGCGGCCAGCGCGGCGGCCTCCGCGACGCTGCAAGCGGCGACCACCCGGCGCGACGCCGACGCCGCGCTCGAGCGGGAGGCGGTCGTCCGGGCGCTGGAGGCGCTGCTCATCAAACACGACCTGCCGGAGATGACCTCGGACAGCGACGTCGCGCTGGTGGCGGGCGGCCGCTATGCCTGCCGCCTGCTCCTGACGACGCCGTTCGGGCTGGACGCGATGATGGCGACCGAGGTGCCGGCCGGCCACCTGCTCGAGCGGGTGGTCCGGGTCGACCGTTTGGCCGAACGGCTGGACGTGCAGGTGCCGGAGATCGCCGGCTGGCTGCACAAAGAGGTGAAGCTGCGCACCCAGCACCTGGAGAAGCACCACCTCAGCGCTTTCGCGCGGGGGCCGGCGGGGAGCAGGCTGGGCCTGCGCCTCGCGCCCGACGGGACGGGGCCCGGCTACGACCTGACCTTCGGCGAGGGCGAGGGCGAGGCGGTCCGACTCGCGCGCGTCGATGAACAGGGCAAGCACGAGGAGCCCTTCGAAGCCAGGGAGTCCGACGTCCCCAAGCTGGTGGGGCTGCGCGACAAGGTCGCCGCGGCGGTGGCCTCGCTCGAACGCCAGCGGACGAAGATCCTCGAGGCCAAGCTGGAGGGCGAGGCGCTGCTCGGTCACCCCAAGCCGGCGCTGCTGGTCGAGCGGCTCATCGACGTGCTGCTGCCGGAGACGCGAGAGATCTCCGCGCGCTCGCAGTCGCCGGGCGAGCTCGTGCTGCGCCGCTCGCTGGGCGGCGATCGGCGCGAGGAGATCTTCCTCTCCAAGCGCGATCTGCAAGTGAAGCTGGAACCGCTCGACGACCGCCATCGCGCCCTGTTCGATTCTCTGCTGCGCGACGGGCCCAGCCCCGCCCGCGTCGAGCCGCCGCCGGCGCCGGCGCCGC
>DASYEX010000157.1:0-1835 GCA_036498765.1 Polyangia bacterium | reverse complement strand
GGGTAGATCCAGTTCGGGTTCTTGATCTGCGGGTTATAGGACCAGAGCCTCGGCCACTGATACGGATTCTTGAAATAGAAGTCGCTAATCCCCCAGAGCGTATCCCCTCGGCGAACGGTGTGATCGTTCGGGACTTCGCCGCCCATCGTCACGCGGCCGCTGAACACCGGGCCGTTCTCGCTCCCGTGCACCGCGCCGCGACCGCCGTGGGCGCCGGGCTTGAAGTCGAAGGTGTCTTCCTGGGCGCCGGTGATCGGGAGGGAGCTCGACTCGGTGGCGTTCCCGCCGCCGATGGTCCCGTTGTCCGACTGGGGGTTTCCGTACTGCATCTGCGGCAGGTACGTCGACCCTGGCTGCGTCGAAGGCGTGGGCGCCTGCACCGTCGTCGTGGTGGTCGTCGTCACCTCGGAGCCGGAGGGCGGCGCGGCCTGCTGGGCGTACGCAGCGGTCGCCGACGCCGCGACAGGGACCATCACGGCCGCGGCGAGAAACCGTCGATCAACGATCATGGTTGGGTGTCCGGGGGGATGTGTCGTGCGGCGTCGGTCTGCGGAAAGTCCTTGGCCAGCCGAGCATACGCTTCGCGGGCGCGCGGCTGGTTCCCGAGGCGCTGCTGGCTCATGCCGAGCTTGAGGAGGGCGTCCGGCACCTTGGCGCCGGCGGGGAACCGCGCCACCACCCCCTCGAACTGGTCGGCGGCCCGGGCGTAGTCGCCGCGGGCGAAGTAGCACTCGCCCCGCCAGTACATCGCGTGATCGGCGTACGGGTGGTCGGGCCATTTCACGAGGAACGCGGCCAGCGAGTCGAGCGCCTGGTCGTACTTCTTGGCGTTGACCAGGGCGATGGCCGCGTCGTACGCGCGCTTCGCCTGGGGATCGAGCGCCGTGGCGCGGCCGGACGTCGTGCTGGGCTCGGCGGTGCCGTCGTCGACCTGCTCCACCTGCGCCCCGTTCACCCGCGGCGACCCGAAGACGCGGATCCGCGGGCGCGGCGTGCCGTCGTCCGGATCGGCGTAGTCGTCGCCGTCCTCGCCCTCGGCCCCGACCTGCACCGCAGGTGCTACCGGTGGGGGCTGCTGCCCCGCAGCACCGGCCGCGGACGCCGGTGGTCCTTCGCCGCCGAGGCCGGCCTGGTCGGCGCGGTCGCGGTCGTCGCGGATGTTGTCGATGTCCGCCCGCATCGAGTCGAGCTGCCGTTCTTCCGCGGTGCGCGCGCAAGCCACGAGGCCGCCCAGCGCGAGCGCAAGCACGGCGAACGGCACCCGGGCTCTCATCCGAGGGGAAAGGGTAAAGCGATGCCAGCTTCGAGGCAATTTATCCGCGCTGGACCTACGTCCGCCGCCGCCGGGGGAGCGTACTCCGGCCGCGCCGTGCACACACCTTTACCACTCGGCCTTTCTGCGCCAGGATCGCGCACTTCGTAGAAAGCCTCCCGTGCCCCCGCGCGCTCGCAAACTCGACCTCCGCAAGACGCTATTTCTCTTGCCGAACATCATCACGCTCTCGAGCGTGTTCTGCGGCTTCGATTCCATCCGCGTCAGCGCCACGGCGCAGGGCGACGACGATTATTACCGCGCCTCGCTCCTCCTCGTCTTCGCGCTCTTCTTCGACACCCTGGACGGGCGGGTGGCGCGTCTCACCAAGACGCAGAGCGCTTTCGGGCTGCAGATCGACTCGCTCGCCGACGCCATTTCGTTCGGCGTGGCGCCGGCGCT
Organism: Polyangia bacterium; assembly: GCA_036498765.1. Classification (GTDB taxonomy): domain Bacteria; phylum Myxococcota_A; class Polyangia; order Fen-1088; family Fen-1088; genus JADGRB01. Next base: position 121 of record DASYEX010000157.1, on the reverse strand, counting down.
CCTCGTTTACAAGTGGTCGCTCTGGCAGCGTCCGCTCGTCGGGCTCATCGGGGCCTACGTCTTCGCCGCCGCGGGGGCGGTGCGCCTGGCGCGGTTCAACGTCCTCTCGATGGGCGACAAG
>DASYEX010000156.1:0-9055 GCA_036498765.1 Polyangia bacterium | reverse complement strand
TCAATCTTGCCCGTCGTCGGCCGCGCCGTCGAGCCGGCGCTCGAGCTCCTCTGTCAGATCACGAGCAATCACCTGGCCGCCCCGGATGGACCGCAAGCGGACCAAGCGCAGATCGGGGAAGCGGGCCAGCGCCTCGGCGAGATCGGGCTCGTCGCCCCGGCGCGCGAGCCCGACGACCCGCACGTCGCCGAAGACGTACGCCCCGCTCGGCGGGAGCGGCGGCGACGCGATCACCATCGACGCCCCGGCCTGAAAAGCCGGCGGGATGACGGCGAACGACGCCGGGACGTCACTCAGCACGAGCACCTGGCCCGCCTCGAGCGCGGCGTCCTCCTTCAGCGCCAGGTCCAGGTCCTTGATCCCCCCGTCCACGTGGAAGAGGTGGTGCCCGACGGCCAGACCGGCGACCACCGCGCGGCGGGCGGCCGCCACCCGGCGATCGTACGAGACCACATCCTGGCGCCGCAACGCCGCCTGCGCGCCGCCGACCAGCAGCAGCGCAGCGCAAAGGACGATCCGGGCCGGCGCGCCGACCTCGCTCAGTGCCTCGGCGGCTGCCCAGCAGAGCCCCACCGCCGGCAGATAGTAATAACGGGCCCCGACCGCCCAGCCCGCCGCAAACAGCGGCGCCGCCGCCACGACGGCGAACGCGAACGGCGCCCAGCGGGCGGCCCCCCTCCCCCGCCGCGCGATCGCGACAATGGCCAGCGCGAGGATCATCGTCCCGGTGCCCAAGGCCAGCGGCGTCGGAAGCGCGTCGCTTCCGGTGAAGGTGTCGGCGAAGCCGCCATAGATCTGCAGGAGCGTTCCCGCCACGCCCGCGCGCGCGTCGCCGCTGCCGCCCCATCCGTGAAGGACCGCGTGCCGCACCGCCACCACAGCGCCCAGGAGGAGCAGTTGAGGAGCGAGCGCGAGCCACGCCCGGCGGCGCTCGGCCGGATCCCGCCGTTGGCCCTCGAACCACAGCACCAGCGCCGACAGCAGCGGCAACACGAACGCCGACTCCTTGCAGAGAAAGGCTGCGAGCGCGGCGGCCGCGGCCACGGCGCGCTGGCCGCGCACGAGCGCCAGCAAAGTGGCGAGCACCAGGACGGTCGCCAGGAGATCGGTGGTGGCCGAGAACCAGAGCGCGGCCGCCAGGTTCTGCGGCGCCAGAAACATGAGCGCCGCCGCGCCGGCGGACACCGAGACCGGACGCCCGAGGGCCCGCAGCAGGAGGCCGAGCAGCAGCGCGGCCGTCCCGTGCAACGCGAGCGCGGCCGCGGCGAAGAGCGCGACGCTCCCCACCCGGCCGAGCGGCCACCAGAAGAGCATCCAGAGCGGCCGGTAGTACTCGCCGCCGTGCAGATCGCGGACGAACGGCAGCAACGGATTGCCGACGTGTCGCGCGAAGGTCAGAAAGATGTGGTCGTCGCCGAAGAAGGTCGTGGCGACGAAGAAAGGAACCGCGGCGACGAACCCGGCCGCCCCCAGGGCGAGCAAGACCGCCGCCCGTTGGCCCGTCACGGCAGCCAGCGGGCAATCTCTTCGGCGCGGCGAAGGTCGTCCGGTGTGTTGACGTTGAGGAAGCTCAGGCGCCCCGGATCGAGCGCCCCGAGATCGGCGTCCGTGAGCCAGACGGCGCCGCTCTGTCCGAGCAGCTCGTGAAGCGCGAGGCGTTCGTCCGCCAGACGGGCCTCGACCTCGGCGCCCAGAGCGGCCGAATAGCGCGCGCACAGCGGCTCGGCCCGCCCGCCGGGCCGAGCCGCCAGCGCCGGCGCGTCCGGCGCCCTGTCCCGCACCGCGACCAGCAGCGCGGGCACGAGAAACGGCAGATCGCCCGCCACGCAAACGACCGCCTCCGCGCCGCCCGCAGCGGCCAACGCGGCCGCCACGCCGGCCAGTGGACCGGCCCCTACGACACGATCGCCGACCACCTCGACGTCGCGGACCGCCCACGGGGTGGGGTCGTTGGCCACCGCGAACACGCGCTCGAAGAGCGGCCGCAGCACGGCCAGCTGGCGATCGGCGATGGTCTGGCCCCTGATCTCGAGCAATGGCTTGACCGCGCCTCCCAGCCGTCGGGCCGGACCGCCGGCGATGATCGCGGCCGCGACCTTCCGCATCGCTAGGGCCAGGGGCTGTCGGTCCGCCGGGCGACGTCCCGCAGGACCGCGATCATCTGGTCGTGCAGCGGGCCGTTGCTGGCCAGCACCCGCCCGGTCACGCCGTCGAAGGGCGTGCCGTCGAGCTCCGTCGCCTTCCCGCCGGCGCCGATGACGATGGCCGCGCCCGCCACCAGATCCCAGGGGTGCAACGCCCGCTCCCAGTAGCCGTCGAGCCAACCGGCCGCCACGAAGCAGAGATCCAGCGCGGCCGAACCGAGCCGCCGCGTCCCCTGCGCCGCCTCCGTGAACGCGCCCCACTCGGGGAGATTGGTCTGCACCGGGTTGCGCGAGTAGGGGAAGCCGGTGACGAGCAGCGCCCGCTTGAGCTGCTCGGTCGTCGAGGGCGCGATCGGCTTTCCGTTCAGCGTCGAGCCGTCGCCCGTCGTCGTGCCGGCGAACGACCAGCCGAGCGCGGGCGCCTCGACGACGCCGAGCAACGGCCGCGTATTGTCCACCAGCCCGATCGAGACCGAGAAGAGGGGCAGCCCGTGCGCGAAGTTGGTCGTGCCGTCGAGCGGATCGACGTACCAGATCCGCTGGGCCCCAGGACCGTCGGAACGATCCCCCGCGGCCGTCGTCCCCTCCTCGGCGACGATCCGGTCGGCCGGAAACGCGGCGGCGAGCCGCTCGACGATGAGCGCCTCCGAGCGCTTGTCGTACTCGGTGACCAGGTTGATGTCCTCGGACTTGTAGCCCACGGCCGGCCGCGTTCCGAGCCCCTGCATCAGGATCTTCCCGGCCTCGCGGGCGATCTCGACGGCGGCGTCGCGCGCGCCGGACAGCGAATCGACGGTCACGTCGCTAGAGATCCTTCCGCATCCAGGAGGCGTTCTTCGAGCGGGCCAGCGCGTACTCGGCGGTGCCGGCGATCTCGGGCGCGACGTCCTTGCGGTCGACCACGTGGAACCCGAGCTTCTCGCCGAAGTAGCCCTGGGCGCCGTCCGTGACCAGGTAGAGCTGCCGCACGCCGAAGCTGCGCGCCCGCTCGGTCGCGGCCTCGACCAGCACGAACCCCAGCCCCTCACCGCGCCGCTCGGGCACGACGGCCAGCATGCGCAGGAGCGCGACGTCGGCGGCCACCTCGATGGCCACGCAGGCCACCAGCGGCGCCGTCGCATCCTCGCCCGGGATCACCAGGTAGGACGGCCAGAACTGCTCGAGCACCGGGTGCGCGATCCCCACGCGGTCGAGCAGGTTGCCGATCCGGACCTTGTGCTCGAGGCGCGCCGGCATGACCGGATCGCCCAGCGCCAGCAGCAGCCGGTCGTGCAGGTTGCCGTAGTCACCCGAGGACATCACCAGCACGGTGTCGCCCGGCGAGGCCCGCTCGGCCAGGTGCGCAACCGTTTCCTTGACAGTTGCAATGACGCGCGCAGGGACGTCCTCGCGCCGCAGATCGGCCGCCACCTTCTCGACGTCGAGCCGCTCCCCCTCGGGCACCTTCTCGGGCGCGTAGAGCGGCGCCAGCACCACCTCGTCGGCGACCGACAGCGCGTCCGCGAAGTCGTTCTGGAACACGCTGCGCCGGCTGGTGGCCGAGCGCGGCTCGAACGCCGCGATCAGCTTGCCCGGCCCGAAGCGCCCCTTGAGCGCCAGGATCGTCTCCCGGATGGCCGTCGGGTGGTGGGCGAAGTCGTCGACCACGGTCACGCCGCGGGCCACGCCGCGCACCTCCTGCCGCCGGCGCACGCCCAGGAAACGCCGCACGCCGCGCGCGATCGCCGGCAGCTCGATCCCCAGGTGCGAGGCGACCGCCAAGACGCCGATCAGGTTCTCGTGGTTGTAGATGCCGGGCAGGTTGGTCTCGACGACGCCGGCCCGCTCGCCCCGGCGTGCCAGCGCCAGCGTCGTGCGCCCGCCGATCACGCGCGCCGCGACCTCGAACGTCCAGTCGGCGCCCGAGCCCGGACGGCCGTAGGTGACCACCTGGCAACGGGCCCCGCGGGCCACCTCCATCGCGCCCGGCGAGGCCGCGCAGGCGACCAGCAGGCCGTCCTCGGGGATGAGCGCGATGAACCTGCGGAACGCGGCCCGCACCGCCTCCTCGTCGCTGAAGATGTCCGCGTGGTCGAACTCGACCGAGGTGAGAAGCGCGATGCGCGGCCGGTAGTGCAGAAACTTCGACCCCTTGTCGAAGAAGGCGGTGTCGTACTCGTCCCCCTCGACGACGAACTCACCGCCCGCGCCCAGCCGCCAGGACTGGCGAAAGTTGAGCGGCACGCCGCCGATCAGAAACGACGGGTCGCGCCCGGCGTCACTCAGCACCTGCGCCAGCAAGGACGAGGTGGTCGTCTTGCCGTGCGTCCCCGCCACGACCAGGGAGCGCTTGTTCGCGGCGTCGAGGAACAGCTTGCCGAACAGCGACGGGAACGACTCGAGGGGGATTTGCCGCTGCTGCGCAGCCAGCACCTCGACGTGGTCCTTGCGGCAGACGTTGCCGACGACGACCGCCTCCGGCCCCCACTCGAGGTTGGCCGGCCCGAACCCCTCGAAGACCGGGATCTGCTGCTCCGCCAGCTGCGTCGACATGGGCGGGTAGACGTGCTCGTCGGACCCCCGCACGTCGTGACCAGCCGCCTTGAGCAGACCGGCCAGCGATCCCATCCCCGTCCCGCAAATCCCGATGAGGTGAACTTTCATCGCCTTTGGAACCCTGGGAGGGTTCCAAACCTCCGATCGGCAGGCCTCCGGCGGGCGAAGCCCGCCTTCGGCCCGGCGTTGGACGTCGTCCTCATTTTGGGACGCACTCGGTGGCGCCCGGGTGGAACTGGGTCTCGAAGCGCTTCACCTCCATGGTGAAGTCGACGGTGAAGTCGCGAAAAATTCCCAGCTCTCGGTCGCCGGTCCCGCCCGAGGTGTCCCAGCGCAGGTGCGAGATGACGGTCGACCCGCAGGGATCGATCCGCCCGCGCTGGCGGGTCTTGGCGTCCGCCTTCCAGGCGTCGGCCGCCTGGCGGTTGCAGCGGCCGCCCGTCCCGCCGTCGCACCGCACCCGCAGGACGTCGTACCACCAGGGCCCCTTGGGGCCGTACTCGGCGATGTCGAGCTCGGGCGCCACGCCGCCCTCCTTGGTCGCGCCGCGCGCGGTGAAGGTCACCTCCTGCGTCGTCCCGGGGAGCACGTCGATGTAGTAGCAGGTCTCGTCGCTGCCGGCCGAGAAGTGACCCAGGGTGGGCGAATCGAGGGTCGCGCCGCCGCCCGCCGCGCTGAGCCGGATCTCGAACCGCTTGTGGTCGGCGTCGGGCGGCTTCTTCTCGGCCACGTCGCCGTTCTTCTGGCGGCAGGCGCAGGGGGCGCCCGGACCGCCCGTGCACCGCGCGCCCGCCAGGTGCGCGTCGCGCGCGCCCGGCGCCTCTACCGCGGCGGGCGCCCCGGGCTCGCCGGCGGGGGCCGCGCCCGCGGCCGACGAGCCGGCGCAGCCCGCGCACGCGAGCAACGCCGCCGCGAGAGACGGAGTCCAACAGCGCCCAAGACGCAGGCGACGCCGCGATCGACCCAGCAAGGTCACCGTGGTGGACGCCGACACGCCGCTTACGTACCATATTTCCTTCATGTCACCTCGCTTTCGACAGCTCTCATTTTTGCTCGCCGCGCTCGCCCTGGCGCCGGCCCTCGGCGCCGGCTGCGCCGAGTCGGACGACGAGGGGCGCCCCGTCACCTACTCTCTCACCGCCAAGCAAAATTACGAGAAGGGGATGGCGGAGCTGAAGGACGAAAGCTACGCCGAGGCCAAGAAGTACTTTCAGTTCGTCAAACAGAAGTTCCCGTTCTCCAAGTACGCGGTCATGGCCGAGCTGGCGCTGGCCGACGCCCAGTTCGCGCAGGGGAACTACACCGAGGCGAACGAGAGCTACAAGAGCTTCGCGCGGCTGCACCCGACACACGAAAAGGTGGAGGACGGCTACATCGCGTTCAAGATCTGCCAGGGCTACTTCAAGGACATGCCGGAGGACATCTGGATCATGCCCCCCTCGTACGAGAAGGATCAGTCGTCGGTGAACGACGCCGCGCGCGAGCTCGCCGAGTTCCGCAAGAAGTTCCCCGACTCGCCCTACAGCAAGAAGGTCGACGAGATGCGCAAGGAGGTCATGAAGCGCCTCGTCGATCACGAGGTCTACGTGGCGCGCTTCTACCTCGATAACAACCACCCCAAGGCGGCGGCGATGCGGATCGAGGGGGCGATCAAGCGCTACCCGGGGTCGGGCCGCGAGCCCGAGCTGCTCTACTCGCTCGGCGAGACCTACCTGCACATGGAGGATCCGCTGCGCGCCAAGGAGACCTTCACGCGCGTCGTCACCGAGTACGGCACCGCGCCCCAGGCCCGCCGCTCGGAGCTCTACCTCGAGTACATCGCCAGGCGCTTCGGATCGAACCCCGCGCCGAAACCATCACCCGAGCCGACGGCCACGGCCCATGGCTGAGGCAGACGCCCCCAGCCTGCGAGCGCTGGTGGCGCGCGGGCGCGCCCACTACGCGGCCGGCGAGTACGCCGAAGCGGTCGCCTGCCTGACCGAGGTCCTGCGGGGCAAGGCCGCCTACGCCGACGTCTACGACCTGCTGGGCGTCATCTACCATCAGGAGGGGCGGCTGGCGGAGGCCGAGGAGATGTTCCGCCAGGCGCTGCGGCTCAACCCGGCCTACACGGAGGCCGCGCTGAACCTGGTCGTCACCTGCAACGACCTCGGCAAGTACGCCGAGGCCAAGGCCATCTACGAGTCGGCGATGGCCACGGTCCAGCAAGCCCCGCGCGAGCTCGACCCCTTCGTCAAAGGCAAGATCGCCAACATGCACGCCGAGATCGGCGCCACCTACCGCGCCGTCGCCGCCTTCGACGAGGCGGTACGCGAGTACCGGCGCGCGCTCGAGCTGTGCCCGACGTTCGCCGACCTGCGCACCGAGCTCGGCAAGACGCTGCGCGAGATGGGGGATCTGCCGAGCTCGATCCGCGAGCTCGAGCTGGTCCGCGCCGAGCACCCCCGGTATCCGGCCGGACGCATCCACCTGGGCCTGTCGTACCACGCCTCCGGCCGGCGCGACGACGCGGCGGCGCAGTGGAAGGCGGTGCTCGAGGCCGAGCCCGAGAACCGGTCGGCCAAGATGTACCTGGCCATGCTCGAAGCGACCCCCACCCCGCCGGTGCCCGGTAGCCCCGGGCCGCCGAAGTAGCCGGCCCCGCGTGCTGACCTTCGTCTCCTCACCCGAGACCTTCACCGTCGAGGAGATCCCGGCCTACCCGCCGACCGGCGAGGGGTCGCATCTCTTCCTCTGGATCGAGAAGCGGGATCTGACGACCTTCGAGGCCATCGCCCGCATCGCGCGCACCCTCGGCGTGGCGCCGCGCGACGTCGGGTACGCGGGGCTCAAGGACCGGCACGCGCTCACCCGCCAGCAGCTGAGCGTGCCGGGGAGCGACCCGGCGCGCGCGCTGGAGATCGCCGCCCCCGATCTCCGCGTCCTGCGGGCCAGCCCCCATCCCCACAAGCTGCGCCTCGGCCACCTCGACGGAAATCGGTTCGAGGTGACGCTGGCGGGCGAGGCGAGCGCCGAGGAGCGCGAGGCGCTGCGGGCGCGGTTCGCGGCGGCGGTCGCCAGGGGCGTCCCCAACCGGTTCGGCGCCCAGCGCTTCGGCCAGCGCGGCGACAACGCGGCCGCCGGCCTGGCCCTCCTGCGCGGCGAGCGCCGCGAACGTGACAAGCGCCGGCGACGGCTGCTGCTGTCGGCGCTGCAGTCGGCGGTGTTCAACCGCGCCCTCGAGCTGCGGGCGGTCGCGGGGCCGCTCGCCGAGGTGCGCGCGGGTGACGTCCTCCAGAAGACCGACAGCGGCGGTCTGTTCGTCACCAGCGACACAGAAGTCGACCAGGCGCGGGTCGACCGCGGCGAGGTGGTCCCCACCGGCCCGCTCCCCGGCGGCCGCGAGATCGAGCCGCCGCCCGACACGCCGGCGCGCGCGCTGGACGACGCCGCCATCGCCGCCGTGGGCGCGACCCGCGAGGACTTCGCGCGCGCGGGGCGCGAGCTGCCGGGCGCGCGGCGCGCGGTGCTGCTCAAGCCGACCGACGCCACGATCGAGATCCCGCCCGCCCCCGAGGGTCCGATCCGCGTCCGCTTCACGCTGCGGGCCGGCGCCTACGCGACCGTGTTCGTGGATTCCCTTCTCGATTCGGGATAGCGTTTTCGAGACAAGGCGCCATGCACCTGACCCAACGGATCCTCGGCTTCACGCTGCTCGGCTCGGAGTGGGTCCTCTGGGTGCTGATCGCCCTCTCGGTGCTCTCGGTCGCAGTGATGGTCGAGCGCGCCATCGCCTTCGCCGGGACGCGCGGGGACGTCGAGGGCCTGGGCCGGGAGCTCGTCCAGCGCCTCCTGGCGGTCGACCTTCCCGGCGCGCGCGGCCTCGTCGAGGGACGGCGGGCCCCGGCGGCCGTCGTTGCCGCCGCCGGGCTGGCGCACTTCGAGCGCGGCGCGGACGCCGTCTCGGAGACGATGGCCGCCGTCAAGGCGCGCCTGCGCGTCGATCTGGAACGCCACCTGGGCATCCTGGGCACGCTGGGGAACAACGCCCCCTTCATCGGCCTCTTCGGCACGGTCCTCGGCATCATCAAGGCGTTCGCCGACCTGTCACACAACCAGACGAGCGGCTCCGCGGCGGTCATGACCGGCATCTCCGAGGCGCTGGTGGCCACCGCCATCGGGCTCCTGGTGGCCATTCCCGCCGTGGTCGCCTTCAACATCTTCCAGGGACGGATCCGCAGGGCGATGGCGGAGATTGACGCCATGGCCCACCGGGTGCTCTCGACGATCCCCGGCGGGGCCCCACCCGCCGCCAAGCTCTAGGTCAAACCCGTGGCGCGCGCCAACAACTTCGGCAGCGGCGAGGACGATCCGGGGCCGATGATCGTCAACGTCAA
>DASYEX010000155.1:0-6331 GCA_036498765.1 Polyangia bacterium | reverse complement strand
CCCCCCTCCCCCTGGCCCCGCCGTACCCCAAGAGGCCGTGCCCGCGGCAGCGCCAACCCCGGCCCCCGAACCGCCGGAGCAGGTGGCCGCGCCGGCCGCGGCCCCCGAGCAGGGCCCACCGCAGCAGGACTACCCCATCCCACCCGGCGTCCAAGGGGCCGCGATCCCGGTTCAAGGAGGCGGCTACTGTTTCGGGGGCCCGCACCCGGCGCCTGGCGGCGGATGGGAAGCGACGCCGAACCCGCACGTCCACAACTACGCGCCGTTCGACATGCGCCTCTTCGCCTACCACAACGGCTGCTATTACTTCATCGGCGACCCACGTGACTTCGGCTTCACCGGGCAGTCGTACAGCTACTATGGCGCGCACCCGATCGCCGACGAGTACGGCGGCGGGTGGTGCTTCATGGTCGGCCCGCACTACCATTGGTGGCGGCCGTGGTCGCCCTACTTCACGACGGTCGGATCCTGGTACTACTGGCAGGGCCCGTACGATCCGTTCTTCTGGACCTACTGGCCGTTCTACTCGTTCTACTACCGGAGCTACTACCCGACGTACTACGCGGGCGGCCGCTACTACCGCGGCGGCTTCCGGGCAGCGCCGCCGATCGCGCGCGTACCGGCCTCGGTCGGCGGCGGCTGGCACGGCGGGCCCGCGTATCGCGGCGGGGTGGCCGGCGGCACCTGGCATGGGGCGCCCGGTGGCGCCTACCACGGGGCCCCCGGCGGGTACCGCGCCGCTCCCGGCGGCTACCACGGCGGCGCGCCCGTCCCCTACTCCGCTCCGCGCGTGGGCGGCGGCGGCTTCCACGGCGGAGGGAGCTTCCACGGCGGCGGCGGCTTCCACATGCACGGCCGCTGAAGCGCGGTCTCGCTGCGCTCGCTCGCCCGCTCCCCTGCATCCTAGGCCGCCGCCGCGCCAACGCTGTGGTGGACGCCTCGCGTAGCCGTATCCGCGCGTCCGACGAGCGCCATCGTGCGGGCGGTGGCGGTGCTGCGAGCCTCGGTGTTCAAGCCCGCACGAAACATGGGCCAGCGTCCGTAACGCCCGGTCTCGTGGGCCGTGAACCGAGGCTAACGCGCGGCGAGGAGGTTGCGGCTCGGACCGGCTGAACGCCGCTTGTTTTGCGCTCGTCGGACGCGCGGATACGGCTACGCGAGGCGCGAGGCGCACGACGCGAGGCGAGCGGTGCAAGGCGCGGGGCGAGCGGTGCGAAACGCGAGAGGCGTATGCCGCGAAGCATGCGCCGCCGGCCGAAGCGAGCGGGGGCGCGGGCGCTCAAGCGAGCGCGGCGAGCGACGCCCCCCGATCTAATTGTTCCCGTGCGGGAAGAAGCTGTCGTCGTAGGAGAACTGCGTGTAACGGTCGAAGCCAATCGCCAAAAGGAGATTGATCACGAAGGCGACGACGACCAGCGCGCGAAAGCGCTTGGTGAGCGGTCGGTTGCCGACGGCCAGGAGCACCATGAAGTAGATCATGAAGTCGAGGCTGAAGCGGTAGCCCCACTGGACGTAGCCGGAGTTCTGGTAGAGGAGATCGGGGAGCGCGGTCGTCAGGATCGTGTACCAGAGCGCCTTGGTGAGCGGGCTCTTCTCCTGCGGCAGGACGGTGTAGGCGAGGTTGGGGGACGTCACGAGCAGGCTCACCCCGTGCTGGCTCACCCTCACGAAGGGGTAGTGGGTCATGATCCGCGGCAGGAGGACCAGCGCGGCGGCCAGGTTGCGCGAGAGGAAGTGGTAGTTGAAGAGGCCGAACCGGAACATGCGATCCTGCCACTGCACCGGCATGTATTTGTGGCCGAACTCGAAGGGGTTCTGAAAGCGGATGTAGTTGTAGGCGGCCAGCGCCAGGCCGCCGATGGCGATCGGCGAAGCGAACCGCAGCAAAGAGACGAGCAACGCGCGGCGGGCCTTCGGATCGCGTAGGGCCTCGCGGCCGCCGGCGGCGCGCACCGCCTCGAACAGAAACAGGGGGAGCACGGCCCAGGGCGGGCGGGTCGCGAAGCCGAGCGCTACGCAGGCGCCCGCCAGCACCGGCCGGCGCGCGTCGAGTGATCCCCAGACGTAGCCCAACGACAACGTCACGCCGATGATCTCGGCGGTGAACCAGACCTCGCCGACGACGGAACAGAAATAGTAGACCGATCCCACGCCGAACATCGCGGTCAGCCAGAGATCGTCGACCTCGCTGCGGCGGGAGTAGCCGCGGGCGCGCAGCGCACGGAAGAGCAGAAACAGCAGCGTCGGATTGAGCGCCGCCCACAGCGCGGTGAAGAGGACGTCGTTGTATTGCAGCCCCCAGATGGCGACGAACGGCAGCATCGCCACCGCGGGGAACGGCGGGAACGAGACGAGGCGGACCGTGGACCGCGAGGCGATCTCGCCCGGCGTGACGATGAACGAATCGCCGCGCATCGGGTAGAAGCGCTGGGGGGAACCGCCGACGCGGCCGCCGTAGATGCCGCGCAGCTCGCGGCCGTCCTTGAGCTTGAGGACGTCGACCTTGGCCCAGTCGTTCTCGTTGGGCGGTGGCCCGGCCAAGGTGAGCCGCCCGTGCAACCAGCCGTCGGCCAGGTAGACGAAGTGGTTGTACTGCGAGTGCATCCGCAGCCGGCCGCCGGAAGCTCCCAGGTAGGCGGCGGCGAACACCAGGTAAACGATCGCGGCGCCGCGCCAGCCCCGGAGCAGCCGCGAGAGCCGGGGAGCCGAGGCCGCCGGAGCCGCGCGCGGCTCGGGCGAGCTCGCCGTGGCGCCTTCGGCGGAGGGCGTGGGGGGCGACGCCGCGGGCGCCTCCCCGTCGGGCGGAGCCGCGCTCAACGAACGCCCCGCCGGTAGAGGGTCACCAGGGGGACGCCTTCGCGCGCCCGCACCTCGACCGGCTTGGTCGTGCCGTAATACTGCCAGAACCAGGCCTCGTACTTGGCCCAATGTTTTTCGTAGAAGAGAATTCCGATCTCCGAGCGCGCTATTCCCTCTTCGCCGAAGCCGGTGTTCCCGACCTCCAGCGAGAGGCGACCGTCTCGTTTGTACATCCAGATCGCGTCGGAGAGAACGTCGTGCCAGAAAAATTGGCGGTTCTCGGGGACCCGGCGGTCGAGGTCGGGCAGCATCGGTAGCACCGAGTAGCCCCAGAACTGGCGGTTCATGCCCAGCGACGCGCCGCCCGCGAAGCCCCCGGCGAGGAGGTTGTAGTGACCGAGCCCGTCGGGGTGCGAGCGCCGTGTCTCGACCAGCGCCGGTAGGCAGACCAGCACGGCCAGCGCGGCCGGCGCGGCGCGACGAAGGCCCGCGCGCGCGTCGGGGAGTCCTTCGGCAGCGACGCGGATCAGCCAGTCGAGCCCCAGCCCGGCCAGGAGCGCCAGGTAGGGCATCGCCGCCAGGAAGTGCTTCACGCCACCGAAGATCGGCGTGGACGGGACGGCCAGCACCGACAGCGGGCCGAGCGTCTGAACGAGCACGAAGGCCCCCGGCGCGCGGTCGACGTCGGCGCCCGGGCGCAGCCAGCTCGGGCGAAGCGAGCTCGGATGCCCGGCAGGCCGCGCCTCGCTCTCGGCGCTCTCCGGCGCGACCGGGGCGCCGCGGCGCCGCCGGGCGAGGAGGCCCGCGCCGAGCGCCGCCAGCGCCAGCGTGGTGACCGGCACGGTGAGGCCGGTCTCGACGAACGGCGCGGTGGCGCGAATCCACTTCATCTTGGTGGTGGTCGGCGGCTGGTTGAAGTTGAAGCCGAGGTATTCGAAGTTGTAGTGCTCGTGCTCGAGGTGGCGCTCGACGTAGGCGCGCGTGCGCGCCAGCGGCGACACCCAGAGCCAGGGCCAATGCGCGAGGAAGATCAGCGGACCCAGGACCAGCATCGCCAGGAAGGCCAACGGGACGCGCGGCAGCCGGCGCGCGCGCAGGTCCCCGCGTCGCATCCAGACGTAGTGCGCCACCAGAAAAAACGGGATCAGCCAGGCGTTATGCTTCACCCCCAGCGAGATGCCGAACAGCGCGCCCGTGGCGAGCCCCCAGCGCCAGTCACGCAGCGACTTCCAGTAGGCGAACCCCACCGCGAAGGCCATCGTCGCGATGGGCGCGTCGAAGCAGGAGATCTGCGCGTGGAAGAAGAAGTGCGGCTGCGCCAGGGTCAACACGGCCGCTACCGCCGCCGGCCCGCGCGGCAGCCAGCGGCGCGCGAATCGGTAGACCATCCCGACCAGCAGCGCCGCGAACAGGATGGCCGGGAAGCGGAAGGCGGTCGACTCGCGCGCAAACAGCGGCAGCGTCCGATGGCGCGCGCGGATCGGCACCGGATGCAGGCTCCTGGTCGCCCCCGTGCAGTGACAGGTGTGAAAGGCGCGCCAGGAGATCCCGTAGAGGACCTTCATGACCACCGGGTGGTCGGGCGCATTGTCCCCCCAGTAGCGATCGATGTCGGAGGCGGTGAACGAGCGCCCCGGGTGACCGGCGGCGAGGTTGTCCGAAAGCTCGCTGAACCAGCCCCAGTAGCGCTCCCCGGCGCGGAAGTACTGCGCCTCGTCGCGCCCGATCCCTTGCCGCCCCTCGACGGAGAGCAGCCAGACGACGGCCCCCAGCGCCAGGATCGCCGTGATGATCCAATCGAGGCGGCGGGGCGACAGCGGCAGGCGCCTCACTGGCGCGCCTCGGCGGCGAAGGCGAAGAAGCGATCGTACGGATTGGCCGAGGTGATCTCCAGGCGCACGGGGAGCGTCTGGCCGGCGCGCGCCGAGGTGTCGATGCGGGTGCGCGTCCAGCCGCTGTCGTCGTCGGTGACGGGCAACTCGGTCGTCTGGTCGCCGACGGTCACCCGCGCCTCGACCGTCCCGCGCGCCGCCTTGCGCATCCAGGTGTCGTGCAGACCCGTGGCGATCACCAGCGCGCGCCCGAGCGGAACGGCGGGAAACTCGATCGCCAGCGCGGCGTTCGCCAGCGGCTCGGTCAAGAGCGCCTCCCGCAGCTTCTGCTCGACCTCGACGACCTGTCGGCGGAAAAGCACGCTGCCACCGGCCGCGCAGTTGACCCGATCGCCCGCGGGGGCGCAGGCGGCCACGCCGCCGCGGAGGTCGCGCCGCGTGAGGCGCGCGTCGGCGCCGTGCGCGACGAAGTCGTAGGTGACCGTCTCAGCCGGACGTTCGAGCAAGCGAACCCGGAGGCGCCCGAACCTCTCGTCGCGCGCGACCGTCGCGGTCGCCGCTTCGGCCGCCGGCGCGTGCGCGCCCCGCTGGCTCACCTCCCAGACGCGCGCGAAGCGATCGTCGTCCATCCGCGCCGCCACTTCTGGCGGGATCAGATCGCCGAGGTGCACGCGCAGGATCGGATCCGCCCACCCGGGCGCGGCGACGATGAGATCGCCGGGACGGAAGCCGGCGCGCACGGCGGCGGCCGCCGCCACCCAGTCGGCGTCGGTCGGCGCCAGCGCCGGCGCCACCAGCGCGACCGTCGTCTCGACGACCGCCAGCGAAGCAACTACGATGACCGCGCCCAGCGTCAGCTGGCGCCGGCTCGGGCGAAAGGTCACGGGCGCACCGTGAACTGCAAGAGCCGCAGCCGGTGGCGCGCGTCGGCGAGCGCGGGCGGCGTCACCGGCAGGCGCTCGGCCCCGTGATAGGCCCCGAGGTAGAGCGTGTAGACGCCGGGGGGCGCGCCGGCCGGGAGCGGGATCTTGAACCGATCGCGGATCTGCTGGCCGGGCCGCCAGCGCTCGAGCGGCATGAGCCCCTCGACGGGCTCGTGGTCCAGGTTGCGGCTGCCGCCGCCAGGACCCTCGAGGTGGAAGAACATCCGCCACCCCTTCCCCAGGCGCTGCTGGACCGCGAAGTGCGCAGCCACCTCGAGGGTGTCACCCGGCCGCGCCTCGGCGGCGGACAGGTCGTAGCCCCGAACGGCGATCGCCGCGCCCAAACGAGCGTCGAGCGGGTGCGCCGGCGCTGGCGCGGAATGCCCGGGCGGCGTCACGGCAGCGGCCATCTTGGCGGCCGAGCCGGGCGGAAACGCCAGCCCGGCGACCAGCCGCTTGAGATCGCGCGCCAGACCCACGCAGAGCGGATCCCCGGACACGTCCCAAATGTCGTGCGCCTCGGCCGGATCGCGCGTCCGGTCGTAGCATTCGGTCGTGTCGCTGGGGGTCTCGTTCCAAATGAGATGGCGGCGCGTGGTGACGAACGCGCGCTTCTTCCCCCGCTCGGAGGTCACCTCCTGAAAGACAGCGCGCGTGTCGGTGTCGGGAGCCGGCGGCCCTGTCAGATCGGGGATCAGCGACCGCCCGATGAAGCTCGGCTCGGCGTGCCCGCGTGCGAGGTTCACCAGCGTCGGCGCGATGTCGACGTGCCCGGCC
>DASYEX010000154.1:0-18278 GCA_036498765.1 Polyangia bacterium | reverse complement strand
CCCACGTGTGTGGTCGGCGCGCATGGCACGCCCCAGTGCACCATCGAGGCCTCCGACGCCGACTTCCGCTCGATGATCGACGGCGGCATGCAGGCGGCGATGTCGCTCTTCTTCAGCGGCAAGTTGAAGATCGCCGGCGATCCAGTGCTGGCCACCAAGCTCTCGAAGCTGCTCCAGATGGCGGGATAGTGCCCCCGGGGCGCCGCCGGCAGCTCTGGCTCTGGGGGGCGGCGCTGGTGGGCCTTTCGACCGCCATGCGCGCGGTCTGGGTGCTGTCGGTTCCGACGGTGCCGGTGAGCGACTTCGCGATGTACCGCGAGTCGGCCAACTACCTTTCCGAGTTCGGCCACCTCGACCACGGCTTCATCTACATGCCGGGCTTCGTGGCGCTGCTGGCGGCGATCAAGAACCTGGGCGGTGATCTGCTGGCGCAGAAGCTGCTGGGCGTCTTCTTCGGCGGCCTCGGTGCGGCCGGGCTCTTCGTGCTGACCTTCGCGCTCGCCGACGACCAAGACGACAGCGGCGACGTGCGCCGCTTCTGCCCCTGCCCGCAGGCGGCGGCCGCCACGGCGATCTACGCGCTCTGGCCGGCCGGCGTCGCGATGTCCAGCGTCGTCGGCACCGACATACCCGCGGCGGCGCTCGTCGTCGGCGCGCTCGCGTTGCTCGTCGCGCTGGCCCCGGCGCGCCCCTTCACCGCGGCGCTGGCGTTCGGCGTGGCGATGGGCCTGGCGGCCTGGGTCCGCGCGGTCGCGCTGCCGCTGTCGGCGCTCTCGCTCGCGTATTGGTTGGCGCGGAGGATGCCGCTGCGACGTGCGGTCGCCCTGACCGCGACGGGGTTGGCGGCCACGCTGGTCATGCTCTTGCCCTGGGGGGTGAGGCAGGCGCGGCAGAGCGGGGCGCTGTACTTCACCGACGATCACGGCGGCATCACCGCGCTCATCGGCGCCAACCCGAACTCCGAGGGGACGTACACGCGCGCGCTCAACCAGATGTTCAAGGACGTGACGGGGCGGAGCGTGCTCGACGAGCCGCACCACGCGACCGATGAGGCCGCGTATTCGATCGTCCGCGCGTGGACGCGCTACGAGCCGCGCTACACGCTGGGCCTGGTCGCGCTCAAGGCTGACCGACTGTTCGATCCGGAGATCCGGCTCCTCTACTGGCCGATCTTCCGGCCCGGCGTCTTGACCGGCCGCCACGCCGCCTGGTTCGCCGCGCACCACGGCGGCATCGAGGCGCTCGCCGACGCGTTCGGCCTGACGGTGATGGCGCTGACGCTGGCGGGGATCGCGCTGGCGATCGTGCGACGTCGCTGGATCCTGCTGGCCCTGCTCCCGTTCCAGCTGGCGTTGATCGCCACCTATACCCTCTTCTTCGCCGAGCCGCGCTACCGACTCCCGATCGAGCTGCTGGCGTTTCCGTTCGTCGCGTTCGCGCTCGGCGCCTTGGTCCGGTTCGGACGGGCCGTCGCGCGCCGCTCCCGGGCCGACGCGGTCTCGACGTCGCGGGGCTTCGCGCAGGCGCTCATCGGGATCGTGCTCTGGCATCTGCTCTGGCCCGAGCTGCTCGACGGAGGTCGCGCGTTGCGCGCGCGGCATCGCTGGGCGGCGACGGAGGTGTCGTGGCTGGTGCCGCCCGGCGGCCGCCCGCGGCTCCTGCTCTGGCGGCCGGCGCCGCCGTACCCGATGCCTTCGCCGATCGAAGGGGCGCCGAACGGCGTGCACCTTCGGGCCGGCGCCGACGGTACGGCGCGCGCGCACGTCCACCTGGGCGGTGGGCCGGTTCCGGCGGGGAAGTACGTTCTCTCGCTCACCGCGACGGACGAGGGACAGGCGCCGCTGCGCTTCGAGGTCGGAGGGCAGGCCGTGGAGATCGACCCGCGTGCCCCAGCCGCCATCGATATCCCGTTGTCTCACCAAGCCGGCTCGATCGAATTCGACGTGGCGCTGCGCGGGCCGCCACAAACCTCCGTCTGGATCTCTGGCGAACGTATTTCAGCTTTCGATCCCCATGCCGCGTTAAACTGAGCGCCCGATCAGTCACCCCACCGGTCGGGCTCGTGTTAATGGTCGAAGTGGGGAGAGCACCGGATGAGCTCCGACGCGTTCGATCCCGAGCAGCCCCCGCAGCCACAACCGGTCGAAGACTGGGCGGCGCGGATCGGCGAGCTGCTCGAGCAGGCAGAAGGCGCTCCGGCCGGCCCGGAACGGGCGGGAATTCTGTGCCGGATCTCCGAGATCTACGAGCGGCGCCTCGGCGACCCTAACGAGGCGCTCGTCACTCTCCAGACGGCGCTCGCCGACGATCCGGCCAGCGGCCGGGTGATTCAGGAAATGGAAAGGCTCGCCCGCGGCCACGGCATCTGGGGCGAGCTGGCGGCCGTGACCGCCGAGGTGGCCGGCGGGCTCGAGGATCGCAAGCAGGCGGCCGATCTGTGGGTGCAGATCGCGTTCTGGAACGAGACCGGCCGCGCGATGCTCGACGAAGCGACCAAGGCGGCCGAGACGGCGCTCACCCTGGAGCCGGCCCACGGCGGCGCGCTGGCGCTGCTCGAGAACCTCTATCGGCGGCAGCGCAGCTGGGAGCGTTACGTCGAGATCCTCGGGCTCCGGCGTGATCGCCCGGGCGCCGATGCCGCCAAGCTCGCCGACAGTTACCGCGAGGTGCTGCGCTACGAGCCACGGCAGGCGGGCGCGCTGGACGGCCTCGCCCGCCTGCACGAGGAAGCGGGCGAGTGGGACGACGCCGCGGACGCGCTGCGCCGGCTGGTGGCCGCGCTCCCGGACGGGCTGCCGCGGATCGAGGCGCAGTACCGGCTGGCGAAGTTGCTCAAGGAGCGGCTGCGCGATCCGCGCGGCGCCGAGGAGCAGCTGGCCTTGTTGCTGACGCTCCCCGACGGACAGGCGCACGTGCCGAGCCAGCTCCTGCTGGCGGCCCTCTACCGCGAGCGCAAGGACTGGCTCAAGGCCCGCCAGCTGCTCGGGCGCGCGGCGGCGGCGGTGACCGACGTGGGCGACAAGACCCGGCTCCTGGGCGAGGCGGCGGAGATCTGCGCCACCGCGCTCGACGACGAGGCGCAGGCCGCCGATCTCTACGCGGAGATCCTGGCGTTGGACACCACGCGGAGCGATCTCGTCGAGAAGCTGGCGGAGATCAAGCTGCGGCGGGGCGACTTCTCCGGCCTCCTGCCGCTGGCGGAGCTCCTGGCCGGCGCCGCCGCGGGCGAGCCGGCCGCCGAACGCGCGCGCCGGCACCACCGCCTGGGGCGGGCGCGCGAGGCGACCGGCGACGAGGCGGGCGCCGTCGAGGCCTACCGCGCCGCCGCCCTCGCCGAGGAATCCGCGCCGGCGCCTTCGGAGGCGACGCTGGCGGCGCGCCGCGACCTGGCCGATCTCACCTTCCGACGCGAGGCCTGGGGCGAGGCCGCGGCCGCTTACGCCAGCGTGCTCGCCGATCCGGCGGCGCTGTCGCGTGATGCGCAGCTCGTCGCCTACGAGCGGCTGGGCATCGCGCGGGTGCGCGCCGGCGCGCCGGCCGACGCCATCGAGCCGCTGGAGAAGGCCCTGGCGCTCGATCCGCGCCGCAGCCGCGTGCTGGAGACGCTGGTCGAGGCGGCGCGGGCGGCCGGAAACGACGACGCGGTCGTGCGCCACACGCAGGGGCTGCTGGCGGTCACCGACGATCCCAAGACCAAGCTCGGGCTGCTCGAGCACGTGGCGATCATCCATCACGAGCGCCGGCACGATCCGCAGCGCGCCATCGCCGCCTACCTCGAGGCGCTCACGATCTGGCCCGACGAGCGGTCGATCATGCACCGCCTCCTGGAGCTCTACACCGAGACCAAGCAGTGGAAACAGTCGGTCCAGGTCCTGGCACGGCTCGCCGAGCTGACCGACAGCGCGACCCGCGGCCCTTACTTCGTGGCGGCGGGCAACATCCTGGCCGAGGAGCTGTCCGCGCCCGCGGAGGCGATCGAGGCCTTCGAGCAGGCGCTGGACACCGACCCCGGCGACGCCCAGAGCTTCGCGCGGATCGAACAGCTGACGACCGAGGCCCACGACTGGAAGACGCAGGAGCGGGCCTACCGGCGGCAGATCAAGCGGCTTGGCACCGATCCGCCGCCGGAGAAGCGCGCGGAGCTGGTTCGGCTGTGGCACGGCCTCGGCGAGATCTACCGGACCCGGCTCAAGGACGGGCCGGCCGCCCTGGCTGCCTTCGAGGTGGCGGCCTCGCTGGACCCTGACTCGCTGGAACGACGTCGGGTGCTCGCCGAGCTCTATCGCCTGGCGGGCCCTCCGACCTACGCCAAGGCGGTCGCCGAGCACCGCGCGCTGGTCGCGCAGGCCAAGACGCTCGCCGAGATGGTGCCCGACCTGAAGGCGCTGGTGCGGCTCTGCATCGAGCTCGGGAGGCTCGACGAGGCGCACGGCGCGGCGGCCGCGCTGGTGGTGATCGGCCCCGCCGACGCCGACGAGCGCGCGCTCTTCGCTCAGTACCGCCCGACCGGCGTCGTGCGGGCGCACGCGCGTTTGACCGAGGAGGTCTGGCAGAAGCAGATCTATCACCCCGACGAGGACCGGGGGCTGTCCCAGATCCTGGCGACGCTGGCACCCGCGGTGGCGGCGGCCCGCGCGCGGCCGTTCAAGGAGACCAGCCTCAAGAAGAAGCGGCGCCGCGAGCTGGCGTCGGACACGTCGCTGCCGTGCAAGGTGCTCACCTACGGCGCGGCGGTGCTGGGCGTGACCGCGCCCGACGTGTATCTGGATCCCGACGCGCCCGGGGAGGTCGACGTCGTGAACGTGCGCGGGACCGTGGCGGGGGTGACCGGGTTGCCGGCGCTGGTCCTGGGCACGGGCGTCGCCGAGATGCGCTCCGACATCGAGCTCGCCTTCGTCGTGGGGCGCGCGCTGGCTGCGCTGCGCCCCGATCACCTGCTGCGCTGGCCGAGCTACGTCCCCACGCTCGGCGAGCTGGAGATCGTGGCGCACGCGGCGATCCGGCTGGTGAGCCCCGAAGCCGAGGTTCCCGCCGAGCAGGCGGCCGCCGTCACCCAGTACGCCGCCTTCCTCGATCGGGCCCTCCTGCCGCAGTTGCGTGAACAGCTCACGCTGCTGGTGCGGCGCTTTCAGGCGGCCGGCCATGTACCCGACACCGGGCGCTGGTCTCGCGCCGCTTGCCTCACCACGATTCGCGCCGGGCTTTTGCTGTGCGGCGATCTCGAGGTGTCGGCGCGGCTCGGACAGGCCGCCTACCCGATGATCGACTCGAGCGAGATCGTCCGCGATCTGTGCGCCTGGAGCGTCTCCGAGGGCTACTTCGAGCTGCGCGCCCAGCTGGGCCTGCGCACCGTCAACCTCGACTTTCGAGGCTGAGCGCGGCGTCACAGATCACCGGACGGACGTAGCGGTCGCGCCGTTTCGGCGGTCCAGAACCCGCCGCAAGTCCCCGCCGAATGCGGGGTCTGCGCAAGTTACATACATTTCCGCTGCGCGAAACCTGACGTTTACCGCGCGTTGATAGGTTGCTCCCACCACCCCAACACCACCATGCGAGGAGCACACCATGTCAGAAGGAGCAGGAACCGCTGACGCTGGACAGCCGTCCAGCCGCGCAACCCTAGGGCTCACCGGGCTCACGATCAACGCGATGGCGCTCATCGCGCCCGGCGCGTTCTTGTGGCTCACCTACCAGATGCAGTCCCTCTACGGCGCGCCCATGGCGGGCTCGGCGATGTGGTTCGGCATCATCGCGGCGCTCTTGCTCTGCTTCGCGACGGCGATCAGCTACGCCGAGCTGTCCAAGCTCTACCCGGGCGCGGGCTCGTCGTACTTCTTCGCCGAGCAGGCGTTCTTGAGCAAGACGAAGGCGTTCAAGTTCGCGCGCATCGCCAAGTTCGTCACCGGCTGGGCGAGCCACCTCTATTACTGGGTCTATCCGGGTTGCATGGTGGGCGTCACCGCCATCCTCAGCGGATACCTCCTCAACCAGTTTTTCCCCGACACGTTCAGCGGCAGCTACAACAGCCTGCCGTTCATGATCCTGTTCTGCATCGCGTTCGCGCTGGGCATCGCCTACATCGCCTTCCGCGGCGTGACCGGGACGACGGGCGTGAACATGCTGATCAACATCGTCCAGATCACCGCGCTCCTGGTGTTCTCGGTGATGGCCATCTCCTATCGCGTGAAGCACCCCGAGGGGGCGCAGGGGCTGCAGTTGGTCAACGGGACGCCGGTCGACTTCGTGGTCGCCCAGGAGCCGGTGCTGGAGAACGGCGCACCCAAGAAGGACGCCACCGGCGCGGTCGTCACCCAGAACAAGATGGACGCCGCCGGCAACCCGGTCCCCGACATGAAGGACGGCAAGCCCGTTCCCTTCATCCTCAGCTACGCCGCGGACCAGGCGACGGTCATGGCCCCGGTCGACGCCGACCACCCGAAGGACCTGACGTCGCACTTCCAGTTTCATCAGAGCGCCAGCTCGGTCGTGGCGGCGCACGGGTTCTCGTACATCTTCATCCAGGCCTGCATCGCCATCTTGATCCTGGTCGGGTTCGAGTCGGTCACCTCGATGGGTGAAGAGGCCAAGAACGCCAAGCGCGACATCCCGCGCGCGGTGCTCCTGTCACTCGGCATCCAGGGGATCTTCTGCTACCTCATCGAGTACTTCGCCGCGAACTACTTCCTCAACCAGGGGTACACGATGGCGAACGCGGGCGCTTCGGGCGCGCCGCTCGGCGACATGATGGTGATGGTGGGGACGTGGCTCTTCGGCAGCTACTCCGCGGGCCGCGCCTTCATGCTCGTCCAGGCGCTCACGGTGTTCCTGGCGCTCATCGGCACCACGCTCTCTTGCCTCAGCACCGGGGCGCGCGTGACCTACGCGATGGGGAAGGACGAAGAGGTCCCCGGCCACTTCGGCATGCTGCACGGCAAGACGCTGACGCCGCATCGGGCGATCTGGACGCTGGCCATTCTCTCGGCGGTCATCGGCATCATCACCACGCTGTTCTACCTGGGCGGTAACAGCACGCTGGCGCCGCTCGAGGCCAAGTACCACAACTTCTGGTACAGCTTCGGGATCTTCAGTAACCCGGCCATCTACGGCAAGCTTCCGAACACGCTGCTCATCGTGACGCTGGTGAGCAACTTCGGGACCTTCCTGCTCTACATGCTCACCTGCCTGACGGCCATCGTGGCCTTCCGCGAGCACAAGAGCTTCAACGGCTTCAAGCACATGTTCGTCCCGATCTTCGGCCTGCTGGCGAACCTGACCTGCATGCTGTTCTACCTGGTCGGTCCGTTCGCCGTCGCCGGGATGAGCCCGAAGGAACCCTACCTCGCTCTCCTGGTCGTCGGCCTGTGGGGCGGTTACGGCGCCTTCTACTTCCTGCGCAGCAGCAAGGTGAAGTCGAAGGCCGTCTTCGTCGACAAGCCGGCCACGTCGACCGCCACGTAGTGTCCTGACTGTTCGCCTGGCCCCTCCTTCCGGGTCGCCCGGGGGGAGGGGCTGTTTCGTTCAGCCGGGCGGGTAGGCCTCGGAGCCCATCTCCGAGGAGTCGAGGCCGTTGAACTCGACCTCGGCGTTCACCCGATTGCCCATGAAGCGTCCCGTGAGCTTGAAGAAGCCGAACGCCACCGGAAAGACGAAGAGGATGTTGGTGACAACGCCGATCACCTGCGCGACGAGCTGGCGCGCATCGCCGAACAGCAACCCACGCACCGGGCCGGCGACGCCGTTCCATCCCACGCCGTACGTTCCATCGGCGAAGAGACCGAGCGCGATGGCGCCCCAGGTGCCGCACACGCCATGCACGCCGAAGGCGCCCACGGGGTCGTCGATCCGGAACCGCATCTCGACCCACGACACCGCCTTGACGACCAGCAGGCCCGCGACCAGGCCGATGAGCACCGCCGCCGCTGGACTGACGAAGGCGCACGGTCCGGTGATGGCCACCAGGCCGCCGAGGAGTCCGTTGCAGGCCATCGCCACGTCCGGCTTGCGGAGGCTGTACCAGACGAAGAGGAGCGCCGTGAAGGCTCCGGCGCTGGAGGCGAGCATGGTGTTGACCGCGATGGTGGCGATGCGCGGATCGGCGCCCGCCAGCGTCGAGCCGGCGTTGAAACCGAACCAGCCGAACGCCAGGATCAGCGTTCCGACGACCGTCATGGGCAAGTTGTGGCCGGGGATCGCGCTCACCGTCCCGTCACGCCGGAACTTGCCGCTGCGCGGCCCCAGCACGATGGCGCCGGCCAGCGCCGTCAGCCCGCCCGTCATGTGCACCACCGACGAGCCCGCAAAGTCGACGTGACCATGCCCGAGGCCCCAGTTCGCCCCCATGGCGGCCAGCCACCCGCCGCCCCAAACCCAGTTGCCGTAGAGCGGGTAGAGCAGCATCGACATGAAGAGGCCGTAGACGAGAAACGAGGCGAAGCGCCAGCGCTCGGCCATCGCGCCTGTCGGTATGGTCGCGGCGGTGTCCATGAACACCGCCGAGAAGAGGAACATCGCCAGGTTGGCCGGATCGTGCGGCGCGGTCAGGAGCGCGAAGCGGGCGGCGCCGAAGAACCCCAGGTGGTGGCCGCCCAGCGTGAGGCCGACCTCGGAGGCCCCGCGCAGCGGCTCGCCCAGCGAGGGCCAGACCGGCACGCCGCCGGTCATGAGGCCGTAGCCGAGAAGCCAGAAGCCCAGCACGCCGATCGGGTAGATGACGATGTTCATCGCCATGGTGTTCACGGCGTTCTTGGCGCGGGTGAAGCCGGTCTCGACCATGGCGAAGCCGACCTGCATGAACATCACCAGGAACCCCGCCATCAGCACCCAGACGAGGTTCAGCGAGATCTCGAGATGACCTTCGTTCATGGCGGCCCCCCCAGGGCGTCAGCGGCCGGAGCGCGCGGCGGACGGCGGCTCGGCGTGGTGATTGCTGAGCATGATGAGCGCACCCAGGCCGACGATCACGCCGATGACCAGGGCAACCTTGCCGAGCCGGCGCACCGCGCGCGCCATCCCGCGCCGCGGGGGCCGGGGGGCGTCGGGCGCGCGGCGCAGCGCCGACGGGGGATCGCGCAGCTCGGCGAGCAGCGCCGTCGCGTCCTCGTAGCGGTCGCGCGGCACGCGCTGGATCGCCTTGAGGATGATCGCCTCCAGCGCCGGATCCAGGTTGGGGACGAAGTACGAGGGGGCCTTGGGCTCCTCGTTGGCCTTGGCGCGCAGGAGCGCGTTGGCGTTGGAGCTCGAAAACGGCAGGTTCTTGGTCAGCATCTCGTACAGCATCGTGCCGACCGCGTAGACGTCGGTGCGGGCGTCGCCGCGGCGGCCGCCGATCTGCTCGGGCGCCATGTAGTCGGGCGTGCCCAGCGTGGCCGAGAGGCCGGTCCAGGTGAGCCGCCGCTTGGACTCGTCGAGTGCGATCCCGAAGTCGAGGATCTTCACGTTGCCTTCGGCGTTGAGGAGAATGTTCTCCGGCTTGATGTCGCGATGGACGATCCCCTTGCCGTGCAGATAGACGAGCGCCTCGGTGACCTGGCGGGCGATCTCCAGCGCGCGCTCGGCGGGGAGCGGGCTGTCGGACTGGATGATGCTGCGCAGCGAACGCCCGTCGACGTACTCCATCGCCATGTACATCCGGCTCTTGTTGCGCGGCTTCATCACCTTGACGATGTACGGGTGATCGAGTTTCTGCCCCATCTCCTCTTCGCGCTTGAAGCGTTCGAAGAAGACGACGTCGCTCTCCAGTTGTGGGTGCGGGATCTTGAGCGCGACCTGCGCGCCGTTGTCGGCGTCGGTGGCCCTGAAGATCGACGCCATTCCGCTGCGGGCCAGGAGCTCGCCAAGCTCGTATTGGTCGAGCTTTTCTCCGGCGACGGGCTCGCGCATCAGCGGAGCGCCACAGCAGACATGGCGGCGAATTTAGCATGAACGCCGAAGCCGGGACCCGATTCGAGCTGGAGGTGGCGACGCTGACGGACGTCGGCACCGAGCGCGAGCACAACGAAGATCACTGCGGCGAGCTGCTCGACGGTCCGGCGTGCGGCCTGCTGGTCGTCGCCGACGGGGTGTCGAGCGCGGAGGCCGGCGAGACGGCCAGCGAGACCGCCGTGGCCGCGACGCTCAAGACCTTCCGCGAGCAGCCGGCCGGCACCGCCACCGCCAAGCGCCTCTACCGCGCCGTCCAGCAGGCCAACATCGAGGTCTACGACCTGGCGACGGTCGTCCCCGAGCTGCGCGGCATGACCACCACCCTGACCGCGGTGGTCGTCGATCGCGGCGAGCTCGTCGCCGCGCACATCGGCGACAGCCGCCTCTACCTGCTGCGCGACGGGCGTCTCACCCAGCTCACGAAGGATCACACCGTGGCGGGCGAAAAATCCCGCCTGGGGCTCATGAGCAAGAGCCGCGCGCGCGAAAGCCCCGACAGGTCGGTGCTGACGCGCAGCCTCGGCCGCGAGCTCATCGTCCCCATCGATCGCCTGTCGAACCGCGTCTACCGCGACGACGCGCTGCTGGTCTGCAGCGACGGGCTCTACAACGTCCTCGAGGACGAGGAGATGGCCTCGCTGCTGGGGCGAGGCGACGCCACCGCCGCCTGCCGGAGCCTCGTCGACACCGCCAACAAACGCGGCACGCTCGACAACCTGAGCGCTGCCGTGCTGCGCGTCCTCGACGGCCCCGACCGCCCCGACCGCTCGCCGGGGCTGGGGGGCCGTCTCCGGGCTCTCTTCGGCCGTCGGGGTTGAACCGCCTCAGCGCGCGCCGGCGCTGGCGCGGACCGCCACCGACCGGATCAGCGTGGCGGCGCCCAGCGAGGTGACCACCACCGAGTGCCGGCCGGCGGCCAGGAAGACGCGGTCCGCCCGCAGCGCCGGTCCGACCGGCAGGTCGCCCGAGAAGGCCAGCCCGCCGTCGATCGCCAGGCGCGCCGTCCCGGTGCCCGCCCCGTCGACGCTCACGTCGAAGCGCCCCGAGCGCTCGGCGTAGAGATCGAACGCGATGAGGTCGCCCGCCTTGTAGAGCCGCCCCGGCTTGCCGCCGCCCGGCAACGACCAGCTCGCCGCGGCGGCGGCGATCTCGGCGGGGATCGGACGCCCCCCGCCGGCCCGCGGCCAAAGGCGGTTGTTCCCCTCGGTGATGCTGAGGGTCAGCGGGTAGTCCAACCCGCGCGCGAGCGGCGCGAAGCTGGTCGGCCACTGGTCGTACGTCCCCCAGATCTGCAGGTCGTAGCCGGCGGCGGCCAGGACCGCCTGGGCCTGGTCGTTCACCTGCGTGGTCCGCGGGTCGAGGAACTTGGCCGCGCTCTCGAGGACGGTGGTCTGGAAATCGCCGCCCACTGACCAGCCGCCTTCGTACCCGACGGTGTGCAGGCCGAAGGCCCGCGGATAGCGCGCCTGCGCGTTCATCTGCCGGCGCCAGTCGGCGACGGCGGTCTGGCCGGTCGCCTGGCCGCCGGCCGGCATGCCGCCCGCGAACAGGGCGTCCACGCTGACCACGGTGAGGTCGTCCAGGAACGTGGTCTCCCCCGCGTGTCCACGCCCGACGATGCGCAGCCGGTGCTTGCCGGCCAGCGGCCGGGGCACCGTCGTGTACGGCAGGAGGTCGCGCCCGTCGTAGGCCCACCGCCCGCCTTGGAACGGATCTGCGGCGACGCGCGGATCGTGCCCCCCGCCCACCGAGGTCACCCGCTGGTCGTCGAGGTAGAAGTCCAGCGGATCGACGGCGCCGGGCTTGCCGGCCGCGAGGTACTGCACCGCGTACGAGCCGCCGCTGCCGAAGTCGAGGGTGGTCTCGATCGCCCCTTGACCGGTGATGAACGCGGCCTGCCGCCCCTCGACGGGCGCGGGCGGTGCGCCCAGCGGGCCGTCCACCGGGACGGCATAGCGAAAATTGGCCGGGCCGAGGTCCGCCCCGCCGTCGAGCCGCAGATCGGGCGCGGCGTCGGCGGCCGGACTCAGGTAGGCGCCGTCGGGCTCTTCGCTGATGACGGCGTAGCCGGTATTGGCCGCCAGCACGACGGGGTGGGCGAGCCGCGTCCAGCTCCAGGCGCCGGCCCCGGCGGCGTGAGGCTCGACCTGCTCGTCGCAGATCGGCGCGCGGTCGGCGGCGCGCACAATCCGCACGCCGCGCGGCCGCGTGTCGCCGGGTCCGGTCAGTCGGCCGAGCTCGTAGACCGCCAGCGGTCGCGCACCGACGGTGAACCCCGTGGCGGCCGCCGCGCCGGCGCTGGGGAGTGACGCCGCCCCGGCCGGGCGCGCCCGCAGCGCCTCTGCGACCGGCGGCCGCTGATAGACGCCCGCCGACCCGCGAAACGTCCACGGCGAGCCGCCGGCTGGCCGCTCGAACCCGCCGTCCGGCACCTGCACCGCGCTCTGCTTCCCGGTCGGGTTGCCGCTGCCGTAGTAAGTGGCGGCGCCGGCGCCCCACAGGTAGGCGGCGAGCGGCTTCGGCTCGGGAACGTGCTGGCCATCGGCGTTGTCGAAGTAGCGCTCGAGGAACGCCAGCCCGCCCGAGGCGGTCCCCTGCTGGTCGTCGTACTGATACTCGTAAAGGACGCGCACCCGCCGCCCGAGCGCGCCGGCGCCGAACACGTCGGCGAAGGTGTCGGCGAGCCGCTTGGTCTTTAGCGCGTGCCACCGCAGCCACCCCGCGCCGCCGGCCGCGTGATCGTAGTCGACGATCTGCCCGTCGGGCGTCCCCTCGGCGATCGCCTGGCGGGCCTGGCGCAGGTTGTCCTCCGACTGGCTGAACCCCCAGTTCCAGATCTCGTTGCTCCGCTCGAGATAAAGCCGCAGGTTCGAGCTCAACGGCGGGAAGCGTGGCGCGCGTTCGGGCGCGCCGTAGGGCCGGCCGTCGCCATCGCTGCCGAACCGGATCAGGCGCGCCAGGTTGCGCAGGTAGTCGTCGGTGGCGTTGATGGGCGTCGAGAGGTAGAGGTCGCGGCCGGTTTCGTTCGCCAGCATCACGACCTGCTCCCACGGGATCGGCTCGTTGTCGTGCGTGACCTCGGCGGCCGTCGGGCCGACGCGCGTCTTCCAGTCGCCGTTCTTGTCCAGGTTCAGGATCCAGCGAACGGTGGTGAAGCCGTCGCCGAACACGTGCTTGGCCCCGTCGACGAACAGCGTCCCCGGCGGGTACGCGCGCTCGGCTCCCGGGCGCAGCGGGCGCATCAGTGACACCGCGCGGACCCCCGTGTTGGTCCCGGCGTCGGGCGTCCGCCGCGTGTCGTGGAAGCGTAGGAAGAGAAGGGAGAGGTCCTTGGCCAGGCGCACCTCGGCGGTCGTCACGTTGGTGCGCGCGTCGTAGCCGGCGCCGCTCGGCAGGCTGTCGCCCACCACCTTGCCGCCGGCCAGGAAGGTGACCTCCGGGTAGGTGGTGATTCGCGCGCGTCCCTCGAAGCGAAGCTGATACGTCCCGCGCGTGTTGGCGGCCCCCTCGAACACCACGTTCTCGGCGTCGCGCAGCGGCCACCCGTCCGCGTCGACGGGGACGGCCTCGTCGTGCGCGGGGACGGTCCACCGGTAGCGGCCCCCCTTCATGGCGTCGGCCCAGAGATCCGCGATGTACCCGCCGCCGATGAAGACGACGTTGGCGCCGCTGGTCGAAAGCGGCTCGATCACCTCGCGCGGCGTGCTGGCGCTGGACCAGCCGAGCCGCACGTGCGCCGGCCCCCCGGTCTGCCGGTAGGTGAGCTCGATCTGCAGCGGCCGGCCGGCGGTCAGCGGGCGGGGCGCCGCGCGGCGGACGCCGCTCGACGACCAGCCGTCGACGATCGTCTGCCACGGCTCGGCGCCGGCGTCGCGGACCGCCAGGCGCACCCCTTCGTCGGCGTCGACCTCGAAGGTGTAGGGCTCGCTGAAGCGCGGGAGCACGGCGCCCTGCCAGCGCACGGAGAACTGGTCATGCCCGAGGTCGGCGAACCCGGGGCTGGTCGAGCCGCCCGGCTTCTCGGCGGTGCCCCAGTCGAAGTCGATGCGCACGTCGCGGCGTTCGAACACCGGCTGCCCCTCGAGGTTCGGCCCGGCGAAGTAGGCGCCCTGGAGGCCGACGTCGGTGAAGCCGCCGCCCACGCCCTCGGCGAACGCGCGGTCGAGGCTGGCGTGCACCGCGCTGGGGCGCCCGTGCCGGGCGGCGGCCGAGGCGCCCAGCGCCGCGACCGGCACCAGCGCGCACACGCCCGCGATCGCCAGCGAGCGGCGGGCCCGGGACGGCAGCCACCCGGCGGCCCGCATCGCCGGCACCGCCACCGCGTAGAGGCCGACGAGGTCGACGAGGTCGCGCAGCCGGAACGGTCCCCAGGGGCCGAGCAGCGCCAGCCGGGCTCGGAACGAGGCCGCCGGCAGGCCGCCCGCCAGCAGCAGCAGCGCCGCCGCCGCGAAGGCGAGGCCGATCAAACGCGACGCGCGGAAGGCGGCCAGCGTCAGGACCACCCCCAGCAAGGCGCCGCCTGCGGCCGCCACCGCGGCCGCACGGATGAGCAGGTGCCGGTGGGCGCGCAGCTGGTGGTGTTTGGCGAGCGACCACCCGAGGTCGAGCCAGGCCCCCGGCAGGCGCGGCCAGCGGGCCACCCCGGCAGCGAGAACGAGGAGGCCGATGAGCGCCCACAGCGCACGGTCCAGCCGGCGGGGGGCGGCGGTCTGGCCGGTCCCGCGAACGGCGCGGGCGGCGCTCCACGAAGCGGCCGTCGCTACCAGGAACGACAGCGCCCAGAGCAGCCGCTCGATCATCGCGCGTTCAGGCTACCCGAATCAGCCACCTCAGACACCTGGCGATGGAGGCCGTCGGGTCGCCGATGCTACGATGCCGCGTGGACCCGAGACATGGCCCTAGCCGGCGATAACAACCCACCCGCCTCGGCGCGCGGGCGTGGCGAGCTCCACATTCCTTCGCTGGACGGCCTGCGCGCGCTCAGCTTCGGGCTGGTCTTCACCTCGCACGCCGGGCTGCACGCGGTTCCGGGCGGGTTCGGGGTCACGGTCTTCTTCTTCCTGTCCGGGTTCCTGATCACGACGCTGATGCGCATCGAGTACGAGCGAACCCAAAAGGTCGGGTTCGGACGCTTCTACCTGCGTCGGGCGCTGCGGATCCTGCCCCCCTTCTATCTGGTGTTGCTGTCCGCGACGGTGCTGGCCGCGGTCGGAGTCGTGGCGGGGCCCCTGCGCTGGCAAGCCGTGATGGCGCAGGCGCTGCACTACGCGAACTACTGGGTCGTGTTCCACACGGGCAGCACCGGGTTCGCGCACGGCACCGGCGTCTACTGGTCGCTGGCGGTCGAGGAGCACTTCTACCTGCTGTTCCCGCTCGGCTATTCGCTGCTGCGGCGGGCGGGGGCCAGCGCCCGCCGGCAGGCGACCGTCTTCCTGACGCTGTGTGGGCTCATGCTCGCCTGGCGCTGCCTGCTGTTCTTCGCGTTCGGCGCCTCGGAAGACCGGACGGGGATGGCCAGCGACACCCGCTTCGACTCGATCCTGTTCGGCTGCCTCCTGGCGGTGTACGGCAACCCGGTGCTGGATCCACCGCGGATCGGCGATCGGGCCTGGAAGTGGGGGCTGCTGCCGCTGGGGCTGCTGGGCCTGCTGGCGAGCTTCGCCTTCCGGGGCGACGCCTTCCGCCAGACCTTCCGCTACACGCTGCAGGGGATCTGCCTGGTGCCGGTGTTCGTTTGCGCGATGCGCTTCCCGCGCTCGTGGGCGGGGCGGGTGCTGAACCTGCGGCCGCTGGCGTTTCTGGGGGTGCTCTCGTACTCGCTCTACCTCATCCATCTGGTGGTCCTGGACGCGGTGCTGTTTCGCGTCGGCAGCCGGCTGGGCGCCCCGCTCGCCTCGCTGATGGCGCTGGCCATCACCGTGGTGCTCGCCTGGGGGGTCTACGAGATCATCGAGAAGCCGTGCGCCAGGCTGCGGCGGCGCCTGGCGTCCGCGCCGTCTCGGCCCCCCGCCGTCGCGCAGCCGGCGGTCCCCGTGACAGTGGACTCACGGACCCAGTTGTTCTAGATATGCAGGCCCAATCGGGCTGGGAAAGGAGAGGCACCCCAAAAGAATCACCATAGAGCGGCCTGTAAACGACTCTGCGGAGAGGTGGCTGAGTGGCCGAAAGCGCCTGATTCGAAATCAGGTTTGGGCGCAAGTCCAACGTGGGTTCGACTCCCACCCTCTCCTCGAATTTTCCGGAGAGATGCCCGAGTGGCCGAAGGGGCACGATTGGAAATCGTGTGTACCGAAAGGTACCGAGGGTTCGAATCCCTCTCTCTCCTCGGCATTGCGCCTAGGCGCGGAGCGTTTTGAGCTTCTCGCGGACGGCGTCGGCGTGGCCGGCGGACTTCACGCGCGCCCAGTGGTGGGCGATCTTGCCGTCGGGGGAGATGATCGCGGTCGAGCGGATGACCCCGATGGACTTCTTGCCGTAGAGGACCTTCTCGCCCCAGGCCCCGTACGCCTCCATCGCCTTGTGCTCCTGGTCGGAGAGGAGGCGGACCTTCAGCTTGTACTTGGCGATGAACTTGCGGTGGCTCTCGGTGGTGTTCGGACTGCAGCCGACGACGACGGCGTCGAGCTTTTCGAAGTCCTTGAGGCCGTTCGTGAAGTCGCAGGCCTCGGTGGTGCAGCCGGGCGTGTCGTCGTTCGGGTAGAAGTAGAGGACCAGCCAGCTCCCCTTGAAGTCGCCGAGCTTGACCGTCTTGTCGTCCTGGTCCGGCAGCGAGAACGCGGGGGCCTTCTGTCCAACGGTGAGCTTGTCTTTGTCGGCGGCCATGCCCGAGGTCTACCACGGAGGCTCGTACGTCCGCGCTGGATCTCGGGGGCGTTCTGTGACACATAAGGGGCGGTCCCGGGCGACGGAACGCCAGTGAACCCCGCCAGGCCCGGAAGGGAGCAACGGTAACCAGCCGACCGGGTGCTCGGGGCCATTAGATTCTTGCCGTGGCAGACGTCGTCTACTTCATCACCGACATGCTGTTCTCGTCGAAGCTGCGCGAGGCGGCCAAGGCCACCGGCGTGACGATCCAGCCGGCGCGCGAGCCGGCGGCGTTCGCGGCAGCGGCCCGCGAGGCGAAGCTGGCCATCGTCGACCTGCGGTTGCCGGCGGCGCTCGCCGCGCTCGAGGCACTGGGCGGCGCGGTGCGAACCGTCGGTTTCATCGACCACGAAAAGACCGACATCATGGATGCCGCTCGTGCCAAGGGGTGCAGCGACGTGATGGCCAAGGGCCAGTTCGCGAACGCGCTCCCCAAGCTGCTGGCCTCGATCGCGCCGGCGTCCTAGCCGCGTCGGCAGCGCACGTCGGACGCGCTATCTCGGAAACAGCGCCAGCAGCTCGCGCAGGGACCCGACGACCAGATCGGGAGCGCCCCAGGCGTCGTGCTCGGCGGCCGAGAGCGGCTCCCGGCGTAGGAGGGCGGTGCGCGTGCCGGCCGCGCGCCCGGCCAGGACGTCGAACTTGTAGTCGCCGACGGTGAGCGTCTCCTCGGGCGAAACGCCGAGTTGCCGGCACAGCGCCAGCACGCCGTCGGGCGCCGGCTTGTGGGGCCCGTCCTCGCGCGTGTAGACAGCCTGAAAATTGAAGCTGAACGTGCGGGCGAAGGTCTCCACGACCTCCCGGATGTTGCGGGTCAGGATCCCCATGGGGATCCCCAGCGCGGTCAGGTGCGCCAGCAGGTCGGCGCAGCCGTCGGTCAAGGTGGCGCCGGCGATCGCCTCGCGCTCGTGCCGCCGCATGATCATCTCGGCGCGGGCTCGTTCTGCCGGCGTGGCCTCGGCGAGTTGCTCGAGGATCGGCAGCCCGGGGCGCAGGCCGATCTCGGCGCGGATGGCGTCGAAGTCGAGCAGCGAATCGGCCAGCGTCCCGTCGAGGTCGAAGATGACCGCGCGGAGCGCACCCGGCGCGTGAACAGAGCTCGGCTCCGCCGGGCGGAGTTCATCGCGGGAGGGTATGGGAACCCTTCGAGGGTTCCCCTGGTGATCGGTCATTCCGACGCTTCGGGCGCGCCGCCCGACCGCGCGACGTCCTCCGTCTTGATCTTGTTGGCGTCCATGCCGCGTGCCCGCTTTGTCATGGAGGGCAGGAGCTCGGAGAGCGGCGGCGGCTCGCCCTTGATGAAGCGGAGCGGGTTGGTGCGCGCGACGACGAAGGTGCGCAGGTAGGGGCTGTTGAACCCACGCGCCTTGAGCGCGGCGATCGCCTCGGTGACCGCCTCATCGTAGGCGAGCAGCAGCGCCGCCTGCTGCTTGCGAACCTCCATGGCGTCGGCGAGGCGCCCGGGCAGCCACCTGTCCGCCTTGCGCAAGATC
>DASYEX010000153.1:0-11564 GCA_036498765.1 Polyangia bacterium | reverse complement strand
CCGCGGGCATCGACTTCGCGGCGCACGACTATGCCAACGCCGAGACCCACCAGCGGCGGGCGCTCGAGCTGGCGGCGACCGACGCCGATCGCCGCCAAGCGCTGGCCAAGCTGAAGGGCCTCGCCGGCCCCGCCGCGCGCGCCACCCTCGGCCGCGCGCTCTACGCCGAGGCCGTCGAGCCGGACGTCGACCCGGTCCTGACCTTCTTCCTCTTCTCCGAGTACACGCGCCTTGAGCCCGGGGATCGCCTGGGACCTTACCTCTTGGGCCGGCAGCTCGTGGGGCGCGACGCCGCGCACGCGCTGCCGCTGCTGGCCAGGGCCTGCGGCGACGACCAGCTCACCGACACGTCGAGCCGCCCGACACTGGCCCCCGAGTTCGAACGCGAGTGCCGGCGCATGATGGCCGACGCCGCCTACCGGGTGGGCGACTTCGTGCGGGCCCGGGCGGCGCTGGCGCGCCTCGCGACCAGCGCCACCGAGGCCGACCGGCTGCGCGCGCTGGACATGCGGGCCCGCGTCGACTGGGCAGCGGCCCGGCGCGCCGGTCCGGTGGGCCAGGGGACCGGCGCCGCCCGCTGAGCAAAGCTGGACGCGGGAGCCGCCCCGGCGTGACAATGCGCCCGATGGTCCCCTCGCCTTGCCCCGGGGTCCCCACGCCGCTCCGCCCGCGTGGGGTGGGTTCGCCGCGACGTCGCGTCCCGGTCCCGAGCCGGGTGGCGTTGCTGCTGGCGGCGATCGTCGCGACGGTCCCGGCGGTTTCGTTCTCCCGCGCGGCACGCGCCGAGACGGCGACGACACCGCCCGCGGCTCCGTCCACGACCGACGCGACGCCGCCGGCGTCGGCAATGCCCGCGCCGCCTTCGGCGGCCAACCCGCCCGCGCCGCCGCCCCAGCCGGCTGCGCCGCCGCCCCCCGCGCAGGCGCCGACCGCCACGCCGCCGCCCGGCGAGCCGCAGAACGTCTCCCCGCCCCCGGCGCCGGCCTCGCCGCTCACGCTGGCCCCGTCGCCGGCCGCGCCCCCGCCGCTCGAGCTCGAGCGGCGGACATCGCCAAACCCGGACGAGAAGCCGGTCCCCTTCTACCGGAAGGAGTGGTTCTGGGGGACGGTGGGCCTGGTCGTGTTGACGACGGCGATCATCCTCGTCGCCTCGTCGTCGTCAGGCCCCACCCCGCCCACCACGACGCTGGGGAACATGCATGCGTTTTGACCGCCTCCGCGCCGGCCTCCTCGCCGCAGTGGTCGCGGGGGCGGGGTGCTCGAGCCCGCAGTCGTTCATCGTCCTGGTGCTGGAGTCGAGCAACCAGACGATCCAGAACATCGACCACCTCACCGTGCTCGTGACGCTGGGGACGGCGGAGACGCAGACGTTGACGTACCCGGCCGGCAACCTGAGCCTGACCGACGCCGCCGCCAATGAGGGGACGCTGTCGGTGAGCTTCTCCGGCAACCAAACCGGCGACGCCAACTTCACGATCACCGCCGTCGATGGACGCGGCTGCGAGATCGGAACGGGGATGGCGAAGGTGACCATCCGCAAGGGAGCGGGCACCGAGGCGATCGTGCCGCTGGCGCCCGAGATGAAATGCACCGGCGTCGACGGGGGAGCGCCCGATCTCGGGCCGGGGACGACCTTCCACGGCTGCGACCTGACCATGGCCGCCACGTCCTGCCCCTCGGCGACCGAGACCTGCGAGATCAACTGTCAGTCCCAGGCGAACGTCTGCGCGGCCGCCGGGAGCGTGCCGGCCGGCGGCGCCTGCGGCGTCGACGCCGGCTGTGCCGCCGGAGCGCAGTGCTTCGGCTACGACAGCCTGGGCTGCAAAGGCGTGGCGATCTGCCTGCGCTACTGCGCCGGCGACAATGATTGCGCGCCGTCGGCCGGCGGCGTCGGCCCGGGGAGCTTCTGCCGCGACCCGGTGATCTGCGGCAGCGTCACCACCGCCTACCACACCTGCTCGTTCAGCTGCGACCCCACGGCGGCGGCGGCGGCGGCCGCGGCGACCGGCTGCCCGGCGGACCTCGCCTGCGTGATGCCCGCGAGCATGGACCACGTCGACTGCGCCTGCCCGGAAGCGACGCGCACCGGGAAAGAGAACTCGGCCTGCACGACGACCGCGCAGTGCTTGCCCGGGCTGCTCTGCGAGCAGACCTGCCGCGCCGTCTGCCACTGCGATGCGCAGAACGGAGCCTGCACCGCGGCCAACGACTGCCCCACGGCAGGCACGACCTGCCACGTGGTCAGCGGCGAGACCCTTTACGGCGTCTGTCTCTGAGTTCTGGGAAGCCGGGCTTCGCGCCCGCGATCATCAACCACCGGCTTGAACCTGAACGCGTGTTCAGGCATCATCGGTCGGGTGCCCGTTCGCGCGCTCGATCTCGTTTCGGACCCGGAGATCGCCCGGGAGATCTCGGCGCATCTGGTCTCGCTCGAGCGGCTCGGCGAGGTGCGCGGGCGGCGCCCGACCGGGATCGCGGCGCTGGACGGGCTGCTCGGCGGCGGTTGGCCGCGCGCGGCGCTGAGCGAGATCTCCGGGCGGCGGTCGTCGGGGCGGACGGCGGTCGTGCGGGCGGCGCTGGGGGTGGCGATCGCAGCCGGCGAGGCGACGGCGCTGGTCGACGTGGGTGGGACGCTCGATGCGCGCGCGGCCCCGGCCGTCTCTGATCCGAAGATTGGTCCGGCGCTGCTCTGGATCCGCTGCCGGGCGGGCGAGGCGCTCAAAGCGGTCGATCTGGTGGTGGCGGCGGGCGGGTTCGGAACGGTGGCGCTCGATCTTTGTGACGCGCGGCTGCAGATCCCCGACGCCGCCTGGGTGCGGCTGCGCCACGCGGCGCGCGCGCAGGGGACCACGGTGCTGGTGTCGAGCGCCGCGCGGCGGCTGGGGGCGTTCGCGGCGGCGGCCATCGATCTGGGCGGCGCGCCGG
The DNA here is from genome assembly GCA_036498765.1 of Polyangia bacterium. Lineage (GTDB taxonomy): Bacteria > Myxococcota_A > Polyangia > Fen-1088 > Fen-1088 > JADGRB01. The sequence continues at coordinate 8,639 of DASYEX010000153.1, read as the reverse complement.
CGTTCGCCACCGACGGCCCTCCCCTCTTCACCGGCCTCGACGTCCGCGCCGCTCGCGTGCGCAACGTCAACTTCGCAGCCCCTGAGGGGGTCCCCACCAACGACAACCAACCGCCATGCGTCTCGCTTGTGTTTACGTCCCGCAGCTAGCGTTGCAGGCCGCCCTGCGCCGCTCGCCCGAGGCGCGCGAGTCGCCCGCTGCGTTGTTGGTCATCCAGGGAAAGCAGAAGCCGCGCGTCGTCGAGCTCTGTGGGCAGGCGCGCACGGCCGGCGTGCGTCCGGGGATGACGGCCGCGCAGGCCCAGGCGGCCTGCCCCAACTTGCGGCTCTTCACCGCGACGGCCGCCGACGCCGAGGCCGGCGCAGCGGCGCTCTGCGACGTCGGCTACGCCTTCGCGCCGCGCGTGGAGCGCGACGGCGAGCGGATCTACTTCGCCAGCGACGATCTCGGGCGTCTCTATCCTGAAGGCGATCGCGCCATCGCGCAGGCCGTTCAGGCCCACGCGGCGCGGCTGGGGTTCGGGGCGCGGGTGGCCATCGCGTCGTCCAAGGGGAGCGCACGGGTGGCGGCGCGGGCGCACGAGCTGGCCGTCGTGCCGGCCGAGCGCCACGGCGCGCGGGCGTTTCTGGCGCCGCTGCCGGTGTCGCACTTCACCGACGACGCCGAGCTCGTCGCGGCGTTCCGGCGCTGGGGGACGCGCACCGCCGGCGCGGTGGCCACGCTGCCGCCGAGCGCGGTCGCGCTGCGCCTGGGGCCGGCCGGCGCGGCGGTGGCGCGACTTTCCCGCGCGGAGGACGACGAGGCGTTTCTTCCCCAGCTGCCGCCCGACGCGCTGGAGGAGGCGGTCGAGCTCGACTACCCGGTGTACGAGATCGAACCGCTCGCCTTCGTGCTGCGCGGGCTCTGCGATCGCGCGCTCGAGCGCCTCGCCGGCCGGAGCCTCGCCTGCGCGGGGTTGACCCTGCGCCTCTCGCTCGAGCCGCGCGGCCTCGACGTCCGCGAGGTCCCGCTGGCAGCACCAACCCGCGAAGCGAAGACGCTGCTCGAGCTGGTACGGCTGGACCTGGCGCGCCGGCCGCCCGAGGCCCCGGTGGTCGGCGTTCATCTGATCGCGCTGCCCGCGCGCGTGCGGGCGAGCCAGCTCGACATCCTGCGGCCGGCGGGCCCGGCGCCCAACCGGCTCGGCGCCACGCTGGCCCGGCTCGCCGCGCTGGTCGGGCCGCAGAACGTGGGCACGCCGGCCGCCGTCGACAGCTGGCGCCCGGAAGCGATCACCGCCGCGGCGTATCCATTGACCGAGAGTGCAACGGCCAGCCGAGCCGCGGAGCCGAGGCCCACGGACGAGCTGCGTCTCTCGCTCCGCCACCGGCGGCCGCCCGAGGAGATCGAGGTGCTGATGGACCGCGACGGGCCGGCCGCGCTGCGCGGCGCCGAAACGACATTTAGACGCGAAGACCCTCATAGGGCGGCAAAGCCGAGGCCCATCCACGCGATGCGCGTGCTGGTCGCCGCCGGGCCGTATCGCCTGTCTGGGGAGTGGTGGCAGGGGCCCGAAGATCCTATCAATGATCCGACCGCGCCCGGGAGCTGGGCGCGCGAGTACTGGGACGTGCACGCCTCTGACGGCGCGGTCTACCGCCTGCACCGCGACGGACGCACTGGTCGTTTTTATCTCGACGGCTATTACGACTGACAAATTTGGACTATGATTTTCGGATTCCCTTGACGCGCCTTTTGCGCCTTCTCCGCCTTCTCATGGCGCCTCTCGTCCTCGCGGGCGCCCTGGCCCTCCCGTGCGGCGCCGGTTGCGCCAACCGCGGCATGGTCGCGCCGAGCGAGCTGGGCGGCAGCGGCGGAGCAGCGACCGGCGTGGGCGGCGCGGGTGGCACCGCCGGTGCGGGCGCGGCCGGCGGTAACGTCGCCGCGGGCGGTAAAGGCGGCGGCGCCGCCGGTGCCGGCGGCGCCGCCGGAGCCGGCGGGACCGCCGGTGCCGGCGGTAAGGGGGGCGGTGGCGGATCGAATATCGACGCGGGGTGCAGCCTGACGACCGACGCCCTGGTCGATCACTCGACCACCAGCTGCGGCGCGATGTTCAACTTCGAGAGCGGCACCGACGGCGCGACGCTGCTCGCGGGCAGCCAGGCCTTCACCAGCGTCGCGCACGCGACGACGCCTCACAGCTACTGCGGTGCCGGCGCGCTGGGCATCGCCGCCACGTTCAGCGGGACGACCGGTCCTACCACCAAGGGCGAGATCGACATTCCGCTGGGCGTGGACGGCGGCTCCGCCAACCTGAGCGGCAAGACCCTGACCGTCCACGTTTCGGCCAGTCCGGCGGCCTGTGGCGAGGACCTGCGGTTCAAGATCCTGCTCGACACCACGACGGGATCTCCCACCGCCCTCAGCCTCAACGCCATCACCGCCAACTACACGACCGTCTCCGCTTCGCTGGCGACGGTCACCGGAGCCACCGCCACGAACGGGCTGGCCATCCAGGCCTTCTCCGTCTCCGGCTACACCGGCACGATCTACGTCGACGAGATCGACATCAAGTAGCGCTCAGCGCGGCTACGTCGGACCGGCCTTGCCATTGACTGAACTTTTGTTCAGTCTAGCACCATGCCCTCGGCTGCGGACTACGTCGAGCTGCGCTGTCGGTCGGCCTTCAGCTTCCTCGACGGCGCGTCGCTGCCCGAAGAGCTGATCGCGGCGGCGGCCGGACAGGACATGGGGGCACTGGCGCTCGGCGATCGCGACGGCGTCTACGGGGCCCCGCGGTTCATGGCGGCGGCGAAGCGCGCGGGGATGAGGCCGATCTTCGGCGCCGACGTCACATTGGCAGACGGGCCGCCGGTCCTCCTGCTGGTGGAGAGCGGAGCCGGCTATCGGAACCTCTGCCGGTTGTTGACGCGCGCGCGCGAGGGGCTCGGCAAGGCCGATCCGCCGCGCGCGACGCGGGCGCTGCTGGCCGAGCACGCGGGCGGCCTCGTCGCGCTCGCCGGCGCGGCGCCGCGCGACGATCTGGGGGCGCTCTGCAGCGCGTTCGGGCGCAGGAACGTCTACCTCGAAGTCCAGCGCCACTTCGACGCGCGCGAGGCCTTCTGCGAACGCGCGGTCACGGCGCAGGCGGCCGCCTGCGGCGTCGGCCTGGTGGCGACCAACGACGTTCGTTACGCGACGCCACGGCAGCGGCTGGTCCACGACGTGCTCACCTGCGCGCGCGACAAGCGCACCGTCGACGAGATCGGCCGGCGGCTCCTGCCGAACGGCGAGCGCTGGCTCAAGCCGCCGGGCGCGATGGCGGCGCTGTTCCGCGATCGCCCCGCCGCCCTCGCGGCGACGCGCGCCATCGCCGAACGCTGCACGTTCTCGCTCGCCGACCTCGGCTATACCTTCCCCGTCTACGCCGTCCCCGCCGGCGAGACGGAGCAGAGCTACCTCGAGAAGCTCTGCGAGGCGGGCGTGAACCGGCGCTACGCCGCCGATGATTCGTTGCGCCCCAAGGTCCGGACGCAGCTCGCGCGCGAGCTCGGCATCATCGGCCGCCTCGGCCTGGCCGGCTACTTTCTCCTGGTCTCGGACATCGTCCAGGTCGCCGAGCGGAAGAACATCATGATCCAGGGACGCGGCTCGGCCGCCAACTCGGCGGTCTGCTTCGTCCTTGGCATCACCGCCGTCGATCCGGTGAAGATGGACCTCTTGTTCGAGCGCTTCCTCTCGGAGGAGCGGGTGGCGAACGCCGGCAACATGGCCGACCGGCTGCCCGACATCGATCTCGATCTGCCGTCGGGCGACGCGCGCGAGCAAATGATCCAGCACGTCTACGCCAAGTACGGCCGGCGCGGCGCCGCCATGACCGCCAACGTGATCACCTACCGCCCCCGCATGGCGGTGCGCGACGCGGGGCGCGCGCTGGGATTCTCCGAGGAGCAGCTCTCGCGCCTCTCCAAGTTTCTACCCGGCTGGACCGCGGACGAGGGGCGCTCGCTCGTCGACTACTTCGAGATGGCGGGGTTCTCGCCGAACGATCGGCGGACGCGCCTCTGCGCGCGCGCCGCCACCGCGCTCTGCAACCTCCCCCGTCACCTGGGCCAGCACTCGGGCGGCATGGTCCTCTCGGGCGGGCCGCTCGACGAGGTGGTGCCGCTCGAGCCGGCGGCGATGGAGAACCGGGTGGTCGTCCAGTGGGACAAGGACGACTGCGCCGACATGGGCCTGGTCAAGGTCGACCTGCTCGGCCTCGGCATGATGGCCGTGCTGGCCGAGGCCTTCCCGCTGGTGGCGCGTCACGAGGGGATCGATCTCGACTGCGCCAAGCTGCCGGCCGACGATCCGAAGGTCTACGCCATGCTGCGCGCCGCCGACACCGTCGGCGTCTTCCAGGTCGAGTCGCGCGCGCAGATGGCCACGCTGCCGCGCATGAAGCCGGAGCGGTTCTACGACTTGGTCGTCGAGGTGGCCATCATTCGCCCGGGCCCGATTGTGGGCAAGATGCTCAATCCCTATCTCGAGCGGCGGAACGGACGCGAGACGGTCTCCTACCCGCACCCCTCGCTCGAACCGATCCTGAAACGGACGCTGGGCGTGCCGCTGTTTCAGGAGCAGCTGATCCGGATGGCGATGGTGGCGGCCGGCTTCTCCGGCGGGCAGGCTGACGAGCTGCGCCGCGCGATGGGGTTCAAGCGCTCGGTCGAGCGCATGAACACGATCGAAAAAGCTCTGCGCGACGGGATGACCCGGAACCAGATCACCGGCGCGGCGCAGGAGCAGATCGTCCTGGGGATCAAATCGTTCGCCCTCTACGGCTTCCCCGAGTCGCACGCGGCGTCGTTCGCGCTCATCGCCTACGCCTCGGCGTACCTCAAGGCGCACCACCCGGCGGCGTTTCTGGCGGCCATGCTCAACAACTGGCCGCTCGGCTTCTATCACCCGTCCACGCTGGTGAGCGACGCCGTCCGCCACGGCGTGGTGGTCCGGCCGATCGACGTGACGTGCTCGGGGTGGCGCTGCGATCTCGAGGACGCCGGACGCGCGGTGCGGCTCGGCCTCCGCTCGGTGACCGGCCTCAACGAGGAGATCGGCCGGCGCATCGAGGCGGCGCGCCGCGCGGCGCCGTTCTCGTCGCTGGCCGACCTCGCGAACCGCGCCAGCCCGGACGACGGGACGCTGTCGCGCCTGGCCGAGATCGGGGCGCTGGCCGCGCTCGGTGGCACGCGCCGCGCGGCGCTCTGGCAGGTCGAAGCGCTGGGGCGTTCGGGCGAGCTATTCCTCTCGGGAACCCTGGGAGGGTTCCCGAACCCTCCCGCGACGGGCTCCGGTGAGCAGAGCTCACCTTCGCCCACGCGATCGCCATCTGCTGAATCGCCGCTCCCCGAGATGACTGCCGAGGAGGAGCTCTCCGCCGACTACGCCGGGACCAGCCTGACGATCGGCCCGCACCCGGTCGCCTTCGCGCGCGCCGCGCTCGCTCGCCAGGGAATTACGCCTGCCGCCGAACTGGCCACCGTGCCGCAGGGGCGCCGCGCGCGCGTGGCGGGCGTGGTGATCGTCCGCCAGCGCCCGGGGACGGCCAAGGGTTTCGTCTTCATCACGCTCGAAGACGAGACCGGGTTCGCCAACGCCATCGTCACCCCGGATCTGTTCGAACACCATCGCCAGATCATCCTCGGCGTGAGCGCGCTGGTGATCGAAGGTGTGGTCCAGAATCAGGACGGCGTGGTCTCGATCAAGGCCGATCGCTTCGAGCCGCTCGGCGGACGCTCGGCCGCGATCGACGTCTCGCACGACTTTCACTGACACGTTTCTCGACGGTGACAGTGGTTGACGGCGACCGTTGCCGTGCCCACATCAGCAGGAGGACCCCGCCATCGCGGGACCGTTTCTTTATGTCAGCTTCCGCCCTGGCCGCCATCTGGATCGCCGCGCTGCTTCCGGGAACCGCTGTCATCGTGCTGGTGCTGGTCAAGCGGGCCGCCGGGGCGCGCGACGACGAGGCGCACAAGCCCGCCGCCTCCGTCTCGCTGAACCCCGCCGGAGCCGCGACGGCCCACGGCGCCACCCACACCGATGGTGGCGCGAGCCTCTCTCGCGATCTGCTCCTCCTGCGGATGAGCCACGATCTGCGGGGGCCTCTGGGCTCGCTGGTGACGCTCTGCCAGCTCCTCGCCGAGGGTGACGCCGGGCCGCTGTCGATGAAGCAGCGCCAGTACGTCGACGTGATCCGCCGGAGCGGCCAGTCGGTCCTCACCCTGGTCGACGACATCCTGGATCTGGCGGCGCTCGAATCCGGGCGGGCCGATCCCGAGGTCGCGCCCGCCGACCTGGCAGCTCTGGTGCGTGCCCTCGCCGAGACCTACGATCCGCTGGGGCGCGAGCGCGGCATCCCCATCCAGATCGGCCTGCCGCGCGAGCCCCTGGCGGTCTCGATCGATGAGCGTCGGGTCCGCCACCTGCTCGATCGCATGGTCGAGCATCTCCTGTCCGCCACCGAGCATGGCTATGTGGAGATCGCCGTCGAGGAGACCGACGGCAACGCCGTCATCCGCGTGCGCAATACGCGCGACGGGCTCTCGGAGGCGGCCCGTCACAGCTTCGATCACGACGGTGCCCTCCAGGAGAGATGGAACGACGACGGGAACGACGACGGGAACGGCGACGGGAACGGCGACGGGAACGGCGACGACCGTCTCGTGCCGCTGCCGGTCGTGCTCGCGGCGCGCCTGGCGCGGCGCCTGGGGACGCCGCTCGCCGCGCGCACCGGCGCCGACGAAGGTCTGGGTCTCGAGCTGGCGGTCCCGCTGGCCCCGAGGGGCGCCAGCGTAGCGCCCGAGGAGCGCGGCCTTCGCAAGCAGAGCGGCTTGCGCATCCTGCTGGTCGACGACGACGCCGCCGAGCGGCTCGCGGTCACGGCCCGCCTCGAGGAGGCGGGCTACGCGGTGACCGCCGCCGCTTCGGGGAGCGAGGGGCTGGCCACCCTGCGCGAGGGCCACTTCGACGCCGTAATCCTCGACCTGGTCATGCCCGGGCTCTCCGGTCTCGAGGTGCTCCGCGCCGCCCGCTCCGACGAGCGCCTGGCCCACCTGCCGTTCGTCGTCCTTTCGGCGCTCTACATCACCCGCAGCGAGCGGGCCGTGCTGGGCCCCGCAGTGGCCAGCGTCGTCCGTAAGGGCGCCGGTACGGCCGACGAGCTCCTGCACGCGCTCGACCGGGCGCTGTCGACCACGGCGGAACCGCACGCGATCGGCGGCGACCGCCATGCCTAGCCGCGCCCGCCGCCCCCGGCGCCTCGTCTATCCGACGATCGGGATCCTCCTGTCGGTCGCGCTGGTGGTCGGCCTGCTCGCGCTGCAGGCCTGGCTGGGGCACCGCGCGCCCGTCCCCTGGCACATCGCCGACGAGCTCCGCCGGCAACCCCTGGTCTACGCCTATCTTCTGGTGGCGACGCTGGCGACCACCACGCCGCTGGCCTGGGTGGTAGGCCGTAAGGAGGACCTGCTCGAGGCGCTGTCGGTCACCGACCCGCTGACCGGCCTCGCCAACCGGCGGCGCCTCCTGTCGGCGTTCGCCGACGAGCTCAACCGGAGCGCCCGCTACGGGACGCCGCTCGCCCTGCTGGTCATCGACCTCGACCGGCTCAAGGAGATCAACGACCGGCGCGGCCACGCCCACGGCGACCGCGCGCTGCAGCTCGTCGCCGACGGGTTACGCGGGAGTTGCCGGGCCACCGATCTCGCCGCGCGCACCGGCGGCGACGAATTCCTGGTGCTGGCGGTGAACACCACCGCGGGCGAGGCGCTCGCGCTGGCCCACCGCGTCTGCGCGACGGTGCGCCGGATGGGCGTCGCCACGGCCGAACACGAGAAAACGCCGCCGTCCTCCCGGCCCTCCCCCGCCGTCACCGTCTCCATCGGCGTCGCCGACCTCGACGACGTCACGCTGCCGACCTTCGTCTCGCTGCATGCGGCCGCCGACGCAGCGCTCTACGCGGCCAAGACCGCCGGCCGCGACCGAGCCCTGGCCGCGCCCCCGCGCGCCGACGCCGGAACACATACGTCGCCTCCCGACCGCAGGTCGGCTACATTCCGACAGTCGCCGCCTTGACGACGGCCCCGGACAGCTCCAGTTAATCCGTCGTAGAGTTCCGAAACATAAGATGCTCGACATCCTCCTGGTCGATGATGAGCCCGATTTTCGGGTGCTGGTGGGTGACGCCCTCCGGGACGCCGGCCATCGGATCACCCTGGCCGCCAACGGCGCCGAGGGGCTCACCCAAATCTCGTCGAACGTATTCGACGTGATGATCTGCGACATCCGGCTCCCCAAGGTCGACGGATTGACCCTTTTCCGACGGGTCCGACAGGAGTCGCCGGGAACCGACGTCATCCTCATCACGGCCCACGCGGCGATCAACGACGCGGTGTCGGCCCTCAAGGAGGGCGCCTACGACTACCTGACCAAGCCGTTCGACATCGACGAGATCGTGCTGCAGCTCCAGCGGATCGCCACCCAGCGGGCGCTCAAGCGCGAGCTCGAGCAGGCGCGCGCCGAGCTGTCGCAGCGCAAATCGAACGGGCTCGGCCAGGGGGCGGGCGCCATCATCGGGCGCAGCCCCCCCATGCTGCGGCTGCTCGACCGGATCG
>DASYEX010000152.1:0-2083 GCA_036498765.1 Polyangia bacterium | reverse complement strand
CGAGGCGGCGCGCCGCGAGCGGTCCCCCGAGCCGACCGCCGAGAAGCCGAGCTGACCAAAAGGTTTGGCCGCCGCGCGGCGGCTTTGCTAAATTTGGTTGAGGTGAAGAAAACGCAACGTGCGGGTAAGGGCAAGGGCAAGAGCGTTAACAAGCGGGCGCAGCGGCCCGCGGGCCGCAAAGCGGCGCCGGCGCGAATCCCGGTGCGCGGCGCCAGCAAGACCAAGGTCAAGGCGCGCCCGCCGGCAGAGCCGCCGCGCGTCGCCCGTAGCGAAGCCGACATCGGGGAGACCCGCGCGCTGGCCGTCGCGGCGGTGGAGGCCGCCCTCGACAAGCGGGCGCTCGATCCGGTCCTCATCGACGTCTCGTCGATGGGGAGCTACACCGACTTCATCGGCGTGGTGAGCGGCCGGAGCGACCGGCAGGTCGATGCCATCGCCGAGGCGATCGGCATGGCGATGAAGGCGCGCGGCCGCTACCCGCTGGGCCGTGAGGGCTCCGGCACCGGTCGCTGGACGCTGCTCGACTTCGGCGCCTTCGTCATCCACGTCTTCTATCACCCGGTGCGCGAGTTCTACGATCTCGAGAGCCTGTGGATCGAGGCGCCGCGGGTGAAGCTCGAGGTCCCCCCCGAGGCGACCCTCGGCCAGCCCGACGCTTTGTACGGCGCGTTGTAGCGCTTGAAGATCGTCGTCCTGGCGGTCGGCAAGCTGCGCGATCGGCACGTCGCGACGCTGTGCGACGACTACCTTGCGCGCGCGCGCCGGCACCTGCCGGTCGAGGTGATCGAGCCCGAGGACGACGCCGCGCTCGCCCGTCGCTGGCCGTCGGGCGGCGAGGTGATCGCGCTCGAGCCCGGGGGCGTCAGCTGGACGACCGAGGAGCTGGCCCGGCAGATCGAACGGCGAATGACCCACGGCACGCGTGCCCTGACCTTCGTCATCGGCGGCGCCGACGGCATCCCCACCCCTCTCGTGAAGCGGGCCGACCTTCGCCTCTCCCTCTCCGCGCTGACGCTGCCGCATCGGCTGGCGCGCCTGCTCCTCTGCGAACAGATCTACCGCGCGCTCACCATCATTCGCGGCGAGCCGTATCACCACTGAGCGGCGCCGCCGGTGCGGCGCCGCTCGTGGCGTGACGGCTAGTCTAGCGGCGGCTGGGGAAGATTCCCCGGTCGCAGATCGAGTAGGTCATGTTGTTGGGCGTGACGCTCCGGAGATCCGGCAGCGCGAACGTCGAGACGCCGTCGCCCCCATAGGTGGTCCCGAGCAGCGAGAACAGCGCGGTATTCTGGGTGATGGGGAGGAGCTGGCCGTTCGCGGCAACGCCCCCGGCGGTGACTGCGGGAGAGGCGGTGAGCAGGATCTGACCGAGCGTGCAGGTCTCGCCGTCCCCGGCGCCCGCGTTACCGGTGTTGGTCCCGAAACCCGGGGACGCGTCGCCGGGCGGCCCCTGCGGACCGGCGGGCCCTGTCGGACCAGCAGGACCAGCAGCTCCCGCAGGACCCGTCGCGCCGGTCGCGCCGGCCGGGCCAGCGGCGCCGGTCGCGCCGGTCGCGCCGACGGGGCCAGCCGGACCCGAAGGACCGGTCGCGCCCGCCAGGCCCATCGGGCCCTGAGCACCGACGGGGCCGGCGGCTCCCTGGGCCCCGGTGGGACCAGCAGGTCCCTCGGGACCAGCCGGACCTGAGGGACCCGTCGCGCCTGTCGCTCCCGTGGGACCGGCCGGTCCCTGCGGCCCGGGCGGTCCCTGCGGCCCCTCCACGACGGGCGTTCCAGTGCAGCTTCCGCCGCTCCCCGCGAAGTTGGCCGTCTGGTTCGACTGGAGGTTGTTGAAGTTCTGAGCGCCCGAGAACGTGCACCCGGTGGCGCTCGCCGACACCGAGAAGCTCTGCCCCAGCGCCAGACCGGTGAACGCGTACTGGCCGTTGGCGTCGGTGAAGGCTGCCGACTGCGCGGCGCCGTTCAGGCTCACCTTGACGCCCGTCAGGTGCCCGCCGGGACCGCTCACTGTCCCTGAGATCGTCTCCGTCCCAGTGAGCGCCGCCACCTGCGTGCTGGTGGGCTCTCCGGCGCCCGATGCCTG
>DASYEX010000151.1:0-2813 GCA_036498765.1 Polyangia bacterium | reverse complement strand
GGCGCCGCCCGCGCCGCCCGCGCCGGTCACGCCACCGGTGCCGCTCGTCCCGCCCGAGCCGCTTTTGCCGCCGCTGCCGCTGACACCGCCCTTGCCGGCGCTGCCGCCAGCGCCACCGCTGCCAGCGCCGCCCGTGCCGCCGCTGCCACCGCGACCGCCAAGGCCGCTCCCGGCGACCCCCGAACCTCCGACGCCGCCGGCGCCGCTCGCGTCGACGCCGTCGCCCCCGGTCCCAGTCAGAGCGTCGATCCCCGCGTCGGCGGGGGGCAGAGAGCTCGAGGTCAACGAGACGACGAGGATCGTCTCGCCGCCGACATTGATGTCCGTCTCGGTGGTGCTCCCATAGCCGAGCGTGAGTCCGTTGACGTCGATGGCGCCCACCATCACCGTCACGGGGCCGGTGAGGTTCGGCGCCATCTCGATGCTGAAGCTCGCGGGCAGCGTCACCGTCGCGCCGGTCGCTCCGCCTGGCGGCACGACCCGGAAGGTCTTCTCGCCCGCCTGCGCCGGCTCGACGGTGACCTGGAACGACGCCGGCTGGAGTCGCACGTCACCCGCCACCTCGACGAGCAGGATCGAATCGCCGCGGTGACAGGCGAGGAGCACCGTCGAGGCAGCGACCGCGGCGACCGGAACGAAGGCACGAGGACGGCGCACGCGCATCAGAACTTGTAGTTGCCGAGGTCGGTGGACGGCGGCGTGGTCGCCGGTGCCCGCAAGGCGACGTACGCGCCCGCCGCGCCTCCGACGACGGCGGCGGCGATGGCGATCCAGAGCCAAGTGTGGCGCGCACGGGGTTGGTCGCTTTCGGTCGTCGTCGACGATGCCGGCGCGGCCGGCGGCAGGACGGCCGCCGGCGGGCTGGGAGACGCAGGCGGCGGCTCGGCAGCAGGAGGCTGAATCTCGACGGGTGGCAGCACCGCCACCGGCTGGCGGGGCGATTCGGTCGCTTTCGGCGCGGCCGGAGGGGAGACGGACGCGGGCGCGACCGGCGGGGGCGTCTGCTCGAGCGCGGCGAGCGCGGAGAGCTTGGCCTCGATGTCGGCGCGGTTCGGGGCCGCCGGGACGGCCTCCAGGAACGCACGGTAATCCGTGATGGCCTTCTCGGCTTGGCCGATGCGTCGGTAACACTCCGCCCGGTTGAAGAGGACGAACGGGTCCTGGAGCTTCTCGTAGGCCAGCGTGTACTCGTGGATCGCCGAATGGCAGTGATCCTCGCCGGCCAGCTGGTTGGCCTTCCGCAGGTGATAGCGCCCGACCGTCACCGGGTCGGAGTCTCTGGCCTGCGCGGCGCCTGCCCCCGCCAGCGTCAGCAGCAACGCCACGGCCCAGGCGCGGGCCCTCACAGCGTTCCCTTGCTGGTGCGGCCCAACCGGTGGACGTAGCCGGAGAGCTCTTGAATCTTCGGGACGCTGAGCGCGTTGCCGAACGCCGGCATCTGTCCCTTGCCGGCCATGATGGTGCGCGCGATGGCGTCGTTGGTGGCGCGCGCCTGGAACTCGGGATCGTGAAAGTCGCGCACCGTCGGCAGCGTCTTCCGGATCTCGGGATCGCCGCGCCCGTCGGCGCCGTGGCAGCGCGCGCACATCTGGGCGTAGATCACCGCCGGATCGACCGGCACGGGCGGCCCCGGATCGTCGCCGGTCGTACAGCCCGCGACGGCGCAGGCGAGCGCCACGAAACAGCCGGCCGCGAGCGCGAGGCGAATGGCCGCTACTCCCCGCCGGGCGCGTCGCTGCCGACGTACAGCTCCTGCCCGGCCTCTCGAAACGCTGCCGCCTTCTCGCGCAAGCCGGCCGCGACCGCGTCGTCGGTGGCGATCCCCTGCGTGGCCGCATAGTCCCGCACGTCCTGCGTGATCTTCATCGAGCAGAAGTGCGGGCCGCACATCGAGCAGAAGTGCGCCCCCTTGGCGGCCGGCGCCGGCAGCGTCTCGTCGTGGAACTCGCGCGCCGTCTCCGGGTCGAGTGAGAGGTTGAACTGGTCCTCCCAGCGGAACTCGAAACGGGCGCGCGACAGCGCGTCGTCTCGTTTTTGGGCGCCCGGGTGCCCCTTGGCGAGATCGGCCGCGTGCGCCGCGATCTTGTAGGCGATGACGCCGTCCTTGACGTCCTTGCGGTCCGGCAGCCCGAGGTGCTCCTTGGGCGTCACGTAGCAGAGCATGGCGGTGCCGTACCAGCCAATCATTGCAGCGCCGATCGCCGAGGTGATGTGGTCGTAGCCGGGCGCGATGTCGGTCACCAGCGGCCCCAGCGTGTAGAAGGGCGCCTCGTGGCAGATCTCCAGTTGCAGGTCGACGTTCTCCTTGATCTTCTGGATCGGGACGTGCCCCGGGCCCTCGATCATCACCTGCACGTCGTGCTTCCAGGCCACCTGGGTCAGCTCGCCCAGCGTCTTGAGCTCGGCGAACTGGGCGGCGTCGGAAGCGTCGGCGATCGAGCCGGGGCGGAGGCTGTCGCCCAGGCTCCAGGTCACGTCGTACTGGCGCATGATGTCGCAGAGGTCGTCGAAGCGGGTGTAGAGCGGGTTCTCCTTGCCGTGCGCGATCATCCACTGCGCCATCAAGGCTCCGCCCCGCGAGACGATCCCGGTCACGCGGTGCGCGGTGAGCGCGATGTACTTGCGGAGGATGCCGGCGTGCAGGGTCATGTAGTCGACCCCCTGCTTCGCCTGGTGCTCGACGATATCATGGAGGTCCTGCTCGCTGAGGTCCTCGACGTTCTTGACCCGCTGGATGGCCTGGTAGATGGGGACGGTGCCGATCGGCACGGGGCTGGCGGCGACGATCGCGGCCCGGATGGAGTCGATGTTGC
>DASYEX010000150.1:0-8173 GCA_036498765.1 Polyangia bacterium | reverse complement strand
CTGGGTGGGCGATGGCGGAGGTGGCGCGCGCCTCCAAGAAAAACCGCTCGAGAAGATCGGGACGCCCGACCAGCTCCGGCGCGAGCAGCTTCACCGCCGCCTTGCGCTTCAAGTGGCGGTGCTCGGCCAGGTAGACCTCGCCCATCGCGCCCGCGCCGAGCTGCTTGAGGACCTGGTAGCTGCCGATGGTTTCGCCGATGGCCGGCACGATGAAAGCCTAGCGCGTGGACGACCACGCCCCTCGATTTCCCGTCATTATCGCCCGGACGTCAAGCCGGGTGCGTCACGAGCTCGATCTGGCACTCAGCTGCAGCCCATGACGCGAAGGATCTTGATCGAGGTGCCGCTGCTTCCCGGTGTCGGGTAGGCGACGGAGCCATCCGGATAGGTGCGAAAGTCTTGGTAACGGCTGCCGAGGACGTTGGGCGACAGCATGAGCGGTCCGGCCGACGACGTCGACGAGCCCGAAGGTGACATCCCCGTCGTGCTGTCGAGGGCCTGGATGTACATCTGGCGGTTCTTGTCGTTCTGGGAAAAGTCACCGGTCGCCGTCGACTCTTCCCAGGCAGCCAGCATCATCCCGGACCCGTACCCGGCCAGGTGCGGCGCGCGATCGTTCTCCGCGTCGCTCACGAGCGGGATGTCGTTGTCGGGCGTCAGCATGCTGGTGCTTTTGATGTGCAGGAGGTGAATGTCGGCGAGGCCGTTGGCGTTCATCGTCTGCCCCGCGCGGATGTCGCTGGTGATGATCCAGTCACCCGCTCCGCCCGCCTGCAGGACGTTGCCGAGGTCGGAGTAATAGAGGTCGACGGGATAGATGGTCGAGGTGTTCGGCGCCAGCGCGATCCGGCCTCCCTTGCCGCCGGTCGGCGCGTCGTTCTTGCACACGGTCACGAACTTGTTCTGCGCGGTGTCGTAGATGACCCGCTCGTAGCCGCTGTGGCTGCACCCGAAAGCGAAACCGAGTTTCGTCTGCAGCGTCCCGCTGCCGTCCACGACCTGCATCCGGTCGCCCTGGTGGATGTTGACGCCCGTCGTGAGCGTGCTGTTGGAGTCGACGCACGCCTGATTGGGGACGGTGATGGCGGCGCCGAAATAGCCGGCGTAGTTGGTCCCGTCGAAGGCGATGCGGCCGTTGTGCGCGTACTCCGACCAGATGAAGATGACGTTGCCACCGCTCGTCGCGCTGGTGCCGTAAGCGGGCAGCGACGGCGACGTCTGGGTCAGGTTGGTGGCCCAGGTCTCCGACGATCCGTCGAAGCGGACCATGTACATGTCATAACAGGACGCGGCCGTCGGATAGCTCGAGCTCGCGCCGCAGAGGTTGTCGATGTTGCCGCAGTTGTTGTTGTCGGCGGAGCCCATCGCCGTGCGGCTGATGAGCATGACGCCGCCGTTCGCGTCGGCGTAGATATCTTGGAAATCGTAGCCCGGCACCGTGAACCCGGAGCCGGACACCATCTGGTCGTTCGCGTCGAGGGTCACGACGTGGACGTTGCTCTCCCCCTTGCCGAGGAACGCGAGCCGCGAGCCGCCGCCCCCACCCGGAATCGGCGAGATCGCCAGCGGCGTGAGCCCGAGGCCCGCGCCGTTGCTGTCGACCTCGTTGTAGGCGTAGGTCGCGCCGACGTCGACCTCCGTGATGCGGACGCGATCGCTGAGCGCCGACGAGCACGCGCCGCCGCTCGTGCCCCCGGCCGCGCCGCTGCCGCCGGAGCCCGATCCACCCGTGCCGCCTTTCTCTCCTATGGAAGAACCGCAGCCGCCGAGGACGAGACCGAGCGCACCCAGCCCGACGAGCGACGCGCCGTATCGATGAGCATTCATGACAGTCACCTCGGCCCTCGGAGGTGGCCGCTTTGCCGGGCGGTGGCTCAACTATCTGAGGTGCGCGGGGGTTCACCCTGAGGCACAATAGGGCCTCACCATGCGACCCCGGCCCAACCCCTTCGAGAAGCGGAAGAAAGAGCTTGCCCGCAAGGACAAGCAGAAAAAAAAGGCAGAGCGCCGCGACGAGCGTGAGCGTGAGAAGGCCGAACGCTCGGGCACCAACAGCGAGGAGGATCCCGATATCGCCGGGATCGTCCCTGGTCCGCAGCCCCCGCTCGACGTCGACTGACGAGACAGGCGCCGCACCCCCGCTGACCCGCTTTTGGCCCGGCGGGACACTCCCGTCCAGGCGCGCTTCATGGTGACTGGACGGTGGATCGGAGCGCGGGCCGTGGCGCTCGCGATCGCGGCGGCCGAGCTCTGCCTCTGCGCGGCGCTGGCGGCCGGATGCGGCGGCGGCTCGCTGGGCAAGTCGCCCGATGGCGGCGCCCGGGACATGCGTGTCGCCGGCACGGGCGGCGCCGCCGGCCGAGGCGGCGTGGCCGGCGCGACGGGAAGCGGCGGGCAAGCCGACGCCGCGGTGGATGCGCGGGCGGACCGCCGGGTGACCGGCACGCTCGCGATGGGTCGCGCCTGCGCCGCCGCCGGTGACTGCGCCTCCGGGTTCTGCGCCGACGGGTTCTGCTGCACGACCGACTGCTCGGGCCCGTGCCAGACCTGTGCGGCGACGGGCGCGGTCGGGATCTGCATCCCGGCCGACGTCAACACCGACCCGCGCAACGACTGCACGGACCTGGGCGCCTCCACCTGCGGGACCAACGGCTTCTGCGACGGGACCGGCGCCTGTCAGAAGTACGTGGCCGGCGTCACCTGTCAGAGCGCCGGGTGCAGCGGATCGTCGCTCACCTTCGCCGGACGCTGCGACGGCAACGGGAGCTGCGTCGGCACGCCGGCCCAATCGTGCGCGCCGTACGTCTGCGGGGCCGGCGGGCAGTGCAAGCAGAGCTGCACCACCGGCGCCGACTGCACCGCCGGCAACAGCTGCACGAACGGGAGCTGCGGCAAGAAGCCGATCGGCGCCGGCTGCTCGGCCGACGCCGACTGCAACGCCGGCTCTTGCGCGCAGGGGACCTGCTGCATGACCGCCTGCGACGGGCTCTGCAAGTCGTGCGCGCTCACCGGGAGCGCGGGCGTCTGCACCAACGTCCCCGCCGGTCAGGATCCGCTGCAGCAGTGCGCCGTCGCCATGTCGGGCGCCTGCGGCACCGACGGTCTCTGCGACGGCAACGGTGGCTGCCAGGACTATTCGTCGACGACGTCGTGCGGGATGGACAGCTGCACGGGCGGCAGGGAGACGCCCGGCGCGCGTTGCGACGGCGTGGGCGACTGCGTCCCCGGAACCCCGCAGAGCTGCGGCGCCTACCTCTGCGGCGCCAGCGGCGACTGCAAGACCAGCTGCGCGACCGACGCCGACTGCGCGGCGGGCTACACCTGCAGCGGAACCATCTGCTGCATGCCGGGCCACTGCGCGGGCGGCGCGCTCGGCACGACCTGCGCCGGTCCGGGCGACTGCGCCTCGGGGTTCTGCCAGCAGGCGGTCTGCTGCGCGTCCAGCTGCACGGGCAACTGCCAGTCGTGCGCGCTGGCCGGCAGCGCCGGGACCTGCACCAACGTCCCCAGCGGCGCCGATCCGTTGAATCAATGCGCCGACACCGGCAAGGGCGGCTGCGACACCGACGGCTTCTGCGACGGGAAGGGCAACTGCCGCCTCTACGCGGCGGGCAGCGGCTGCACGCCGGCCACGTGCACCAGCGGCGCGGCCACCGCGGCCCGGACCTGCGACGGCGCCGGCACCTGTCAGGCTGCCACGCCAGCGAGCTGCGCACCCTTCGGCTGCAACGCGGCCGGCACGGCCTGCAACACCACCTGCACCAGCAACGCCGACTGCGCGGCGCCCGCCACCTGCAACACGACGACGAAGAGCTGCGGTCTCGGGCCGAACGGCACCTCCTGCACGAGCGGCGCCACCTGCAACTCCGGATTCTGCGCCCAGGGGCTCTGCTGCGCGACCGCCTGCACGGGGATCTGCAGCGCCTGCAACCTCACCGGCTCGGTCGGCACCTGCCTGGCCGTGCCGGCCGGACAGGATCCGCTGTCCCAATGCAGCGACGCCGGCGCCACGACCTGCGGCGGGAACGGCTTCTGCAACGGCAGCGGCGCCTGCCAGAAGTACGCGGCCGGCACCGCCTGCGCGGGCGCCGCCTGCAGCGGCTCGACCTTCACGCCGGCCGCGGCCTGCGACGGCAACGGGACCTGCGCCGTCCCCGCGACCACCTCCTGCGCGCCCTACCTCTGCGGCAGCGGCGCCTGCAAGACGACCTGCGCGACCGACGCGGACTGTGTCGCGCCGAACACCTGCACCATCGGAATCTGCGCGGCCGGCTGCCCGGGCGTCTACTGCGACAACTTCGAATCCGACACCGTGGGCGCCGCGGCGGCCGGCTGGACCCGCGAGGGGGGCAGCACGGGCGACTGGGTGGTGCTGAGCGACGCGACCAAGGCGTTCGCCCAGAACCACGCGACCAGCGCCACCTTCCGCCTGGTGTACGCCTCGAGCGCGGCGGGCGCGCCCTGGACCGGCTCCACCACCGTCACCGCCAGCGTGAAGCTGCTGGCGAACGGGACCTCGGGCGTCACCACGGCGTTCGTCTGCCTCCGCTACACGGGCGGCAGCTCTGGCGACTTCGCCTGCCTGGCGATCGAGCCCGGCACGGGCGCCAGGATAGAGATGCGCAACTCCGGCGCGGTCACGAGCGGACCGCTCTGGACACCGACGCTGGCTCTCGGAACCTGGTACGCGGTCGTCCTCTCCGCCAACGCGGCGGGTGTGTTGAGCGCCTCGTTGAACGGCGCCGCGCTCGGGACATTCACGCCGACGACCGCCGTCCCGAGCGGCTACGTGGCGCTCGCCACCCAGAGCGCCGAGGCCGCCTTCGACAACGTCGTCGTCACCCAGCCCTGACGGTCAATAAGAACGCTCAATAAAAGAGGATGGGCCACCAGTTCGGCATCGGGCTGCCGTCGGCGGTGATCTTCGCCTGGTTCTGGTAGCCCGGCATGCTCTGCCGCCAGTAGATCTGCCAACCGGCGTTGCACGGAGAGGTTCCCGTGTACATCGAATCGTAGCTGGTGATCGTCTGGTCGGCGGTGTAGGGCTCGTACTGGTCGCCGTTCGAACCGCCGAGACCGAAGCCCGCGCAGCTCGAATCGACGGTGTTGGTCGTATTGTCGAAGTCGTAATACTGGCTGGCGTTCGGCGGGAACAACACGTTTCCGCACCCCTGTCGGAAGTTCGGGACGTCGAAGGTGAAGGGGGCCGCTGCAGCGCTGACCACGTGGTCCGGCCCCGGATAAGTGAGGCAAGGCGAAGCAGGGCCGCAAATCTCAGGCCACCCCGCGCCCGGGAGGCCGAACGCGGTGTTGAAGTTGTGGTTCAGGAATGCGTAGGCGTCGGCCGCGAGCGCGGTGGGGAGCGCGGTCCACATCCCCTCGATCCCCCACCCCCGAACCATGACGTCGCAACCTTTTCCGCCGCTGCCGGAGGGATCGAGGTGCGCGAGGCGCACGGTGACCTTGCACGGAACGTTCAAGGTCGAGACCG
Organism: Polyangia bacterium; assembly: GCA_036498765.1. Taxonomy (GTDB): domain Bacteria; phylum Myxococcota_A; class Polyangia; order Fen-1088; family Fen-1088; genus JADGRB01. The sequence goes on along the minus strand of DASYEX010000150.1, from coordinate 2,682 downwards.
CGTCAGTCCCGCCCGTGGCGCCGATGAAGCCGCCGATTGTCTGCTCGAAGCCGCCGGGCATCTTGGCCCCGTTATCGTAGTACTGCTGCTTTCGCTCGGCATAGAGTGGAGCTCGCGGCGTCTTGCTGTCGTCGCCGCCGTCCTCGATCCAGACCTCGTTCACCTTCCCAGCCTCGAACACCTGGCAAAGAGAGAGAAAGCCGCCGTTTCCATCGTCGTATCCGTAATGCTGCGGGAAGGTGGTCCCGTCGAACAGCGGCGCATCGTTGAACAGCGCTGTCGGATCGAACTTCACCGTCGAGGGGACCACCGGGGTGTACGCGCTCACCGTCCCCGGAGTCGTCGAATCGGTGAGCTGAACGACCTTGGTGATGGTGTAGTTGAGGAATGGGGCGGGCGCCGTCGAGCTCTGGTAGGCGTGATAGGCTGACCCCGCGTTGAGCGCGTCCGCCACCGACTTAGCGTAGTTCATGGCGTCGCCGCTCGCCTGGCCGTTGTCGAAGTTCAGGACCAGCACGCTGGGGGACATCGAGGTGATCACCTGATTGTGCGTCACGAGCCAGGGATCCGAGTTCGCCTTGTGCATGCTGTCCAGCGTCGGCCATGGCGTCGGCTGGCAATCGGGGTCGGTCGACTGTTGGGCGCAAATCATCACCGGACCGCCCGGCGTGACGGCATCGAAGACGCGCGTGCAGGACGACGACAGGAGGGCGGCCGCGCAGAGCCCAAGCTGGCGCCCGCGGCTCATATCCGTCCCCCGATCGAGGCGCCGATGCAGAAGAGCGGGCGACCCGCGCGTTGCAGCTCCTGGCCGTCGACGCGCACCTCGGTCGCCGCCGCCGACAGAAGGACGCGCGCGTCCATCGCCAGCGTAAACCGGGAGATCCGGATCGCCGCACCGACGCCGCCGCCCCCGATGGCCGACCAGAGGTGGCCGGCGTGCCCGTGGTCCTGGGACCCCGCGGCGGGCGATCCATCAACCGACAGTCGAGCGGCTCCCGCGCTGAGGCTGGCCGTGGTTTCGAAGTGGCTCCCGAACGGCTGGCGCGCGGCCAGCTCGCCGAGCGCCAGCCCGTAGGTCACGAGCGCCGACCCTGCCGCCTGCGTCAGCTCGGTGGACGACCCGAATCCGGTGGCGACGAGCCGCCCGCCGACGTGCCCGGAGAAGGCGGAGATCGCCAGCAGCGGGGCCCAGTTGCTGATGCTGCCGGAGCCGATCCAGCTCGCGCCGACCGCGAGATCGACGCCACGGCCGAGCGGGGCCGACGGCCGCTCCTCGGGTGAAGGCTCGAAACGCCGTTCGACGACCGGGGGCGTCGGTGGGGGTTCCTTCTCGATCGTCTCCGCGTGGGGGAGCGAAGGCGGCGGCTCCGGCGGTTGGGCCGGCGGTGGCGCGCCCACCTCCGGCGAGGAGCGTGAGGGAGGTGGCGCCGGCGGGCTCGCCAGGGGCGATGGCGCGGGGGGCGCGGGGACCCAGACCTCAGCCAGCGTCGCCTTCAACAGATCGACCGCCTTCACGGCCAACACGGCGGCGCGCCGATCGGGCGCGGCGGCGCCGAGCGGCAGCGTCTGCACGACCGAGCGGCCCGACACGGAGTCGCTCACCCAGATCTCGGCAGCGCTGGGGGCGAAGAAGATCCCGAACGCGACGCGCGCGTCGGCCTTCCGCAACGCGCGCTCGACGGTTGCGCGCCGGTCGGTGCTATTTCCGACCACCTCGTTCTCGACCTCGAACCGCGCCGCCTGCAGCTCGCCGCGAACGCGGGACAGCACCTCGGTGGCGAGCGGCCCGGACGCCTCGGGGACCACCAGCACCACGCGCCTGGACGGCTCGCCGCGGGCCGTCGCGACGACAGCCATCGACACCAGCAGCGCAGCCGAGGCCGTGACACGACGGCCCCGCCGACGAAGGCGAGGCGCGGCGCGCACGGGGATCATTGCTTCAGTATGAGCCTGGCCGCGTCCGCGTACGAGCCCGACGGGAACCGGTGCAGGTACTCCTCGGCATCGATCCCCGCCGCCGAGGAGCTCCGGCGGCTCTCGATCAGCATCTTGCGACCCAGCGCCTGCGCCGAGTACGTCCCGGCGGCGTCCTCGCGCAGATAGCGGCCGTACCAGGAGACCGCTCCCGAACGATCGCTCCCGTCCTCGGCCAGGTTGCCGAGGAAGAAGGCGGCCTCGCGCCCTTCGGCGGTCTCGGGGAAGCGGTCCCGCTCGGCGTTGAGCGCACGCGACGCCAGCCGGGTCCGGCGGGTGTAGCGCGCGGCGTCCGCCAGCGCCGCCAGCTCCGTGCGCGAGCCGTGCGAGAGCACCGACTCGATCCCCCGCCGCTCGGCGGCCTCGACGACCGCCTCGAAATCGCCGCGCGCCATGCGCCGGCTCCAGGACCTCGCCACCGGATGCGAGACGCGCGCCGGAATGTGCGCGGGGGCGGCCTCGGTCGGCTGCTCGAGCTCCGCGTGCTCGACCGGCTCCGCGGCCGCGGCGGCCGGAGCGGGGGCTGGCTCGGGCGCCGCCTCGGCCGGCGCCGGCTCGGGCACGTCGGCGCGCTGATCGTCGAGCAGGATCTTGTTGTCCTTGACCCGCGTCCGCAGGTGCTGCCCGCGGGTCATGGCGATCCCGTCGCCGATCAACGGGCCGTTCACCCGGACGGAGCCCTTCTGCAGCCAGACGTCGAACGCC
>DASYEX010000149.1:0-5516 GCA_036498765.1 Polyangia bacterium | reverse complement strand
CTCCTCCTCCGCGAGACGGCGCGCGTGGCCCGCAACGCCGTGGGGCTGGACCTGTCGCGCGGGATGCTGCAGCCGGCGCGCGCCCGTGGCCTCCGCGTCGTGCAAGGATCGCTGACCGACGTGCCGCTGCCGTCGGCGTCGTTCGATCTCGTCTACAGCATGAAGGTGCTGGCCCACGTCCCGCCCATCGAGCAGGCGGTCGCCGAGCTGGCGCGCCTGGTCCGCCCCGGCGGGCACCTCCTGCTCGAGTTCTACAATCCGCTGTCGTTGCGCTACCTGGCCAAGCGCGTCGGCGGCCCCGGAAAGATCGCCACCGACGGCACGACCGAGAAGGACGTCTACACGAGGTTCGACACGCTGTCGCGCGCGCGCCGCTACCTTCCGGCCGGCGTCGATCTGATCGCCGTGCGCGGCGTGCGTGTGGTGACGCCCACCTCGGCGGTGTTTCGCTTCCCGCCGCTGGGTCGCCTGTTCGGCTGGGCCGAGCGCGCCGCCGCCGACCTGCCGCTCCTACGCAACCTGGGCGGCTTCCTGATCCTGGTCGCCCAGAAGCGCGCGAACGCGTGGACGGAACCGGGCTCGGCCCGGTGGAGTCCCTCGCGGGGGGGCCCGGGGACCCTGTGAGGGTCCCCGCGTTCAACTGATGCCGGTGCGCCTCGAGCTCCCGCCGCGCGGCGTCCTCAAACCCAACGACGCCGACGATCCGCTGCCGTACTACTACCACCCGTGGGTGGGCTGGCTCTACCGGCACCGCCTGCAAATGGGTCTCGATCTCCTGCCCGACGGCGCAACCCCGGAAGGTCGGGTGTTGGAGATCGGCGTCGGCAGCGGCGTCTTGGTCCCGACGCTGACCAAGCACTACGCCGAGTACACCGGCACCGACCTGACGCTGCCGCCCGGCCTCGACGCGCTGGTCGCGCCCGGCTGTCGCGCCGAGTTCCGCCGCGCCGATCTGCTGAACGACGCCGACCTGCCCGCCGCGCGCTTCGACGCCATCGTCTGCTTCTCCGTGCTCGAGCACATCCGCGACGCCGACGGCGCCGCCCGCGGCCTCGCCCGCGCGCTCGCCCCCGGCGGTACCCTGGTAACCGGCTACCCGATGGTCAGCCGCCTCATGACCCGCGCCTTCGCCGCCATCGGCTACGACCGCATCGACGACCACCACGTCAGCCCCCCGGCGCGCATCGCCGCCGCGCTCGCCACCCACTTGAAACCGCTGCGCCGCGCGGCGTTCCCGCCCGCGGCCCCGGTCCCCGCGGCGCTTTATCAGTGCACCGCCTGGACGACCCGCTGACGGGCCCCGCGCTCAGGAACGCTTCTCGACGACGACCAAGATTCGGAAGCCGATCAGGCGAAAGGCGGCCTCTGGAAGCCATCCCTCGACGGCGTGCAGGGCCGCCCAGAGCGGCTGCGGCAGCAGCGGGCGGCGTGAGAAGCCGCCCGAGGCGGGGTAGCTCGGGCCCGAGAGGCGCTCGACGTTTCGCACCGTCAACGCCGGAAAGGCCTCGGCAAAAGCGCGCCGGCCGCGGCCGAACAGCAAGGACGGAATCGCCTGGTTGGAGTCGAACGGATCGCGCGCGCCGCGCGTCTCGACCGGTGCCAGCGGATCGACGCCCAGGGCGAGCGGCTCGTCGTGCAGGAACTTGTAGATCGGATAGGAGAGGGGGCTCACATACGGCTCGCACATGACGAGCCGTCCGCCCGGGCGTAGCGCGCGCGAGGCTTCGGTGAAGAACCGGCGCGGGTCCGGCAGGTGGTGGAGGACGTCGAACAGCACCAGCGCGCCCAGCGCCCCATCGCCGAAGGGGAGCGCGTCGGCGCTGACCTCGCGATCGTGCCAGGGGGCGCGCACCACGTCCGAAAGCTCGAGACCGGGGATGAACTGGCGCGCGAACCCCGGCCCCGACCCGAGCTCGAGGCGTGGTCCCAGCGCGGCCGGGGGCAGCTCGGCCGCGACCCGCCCGTACCACTCGGCGTAGAGCGCCCGCAGCGCCGGGTTCTGCTCCCAGGCGCGCCGGTGCTCCTCGAACCGCGCCAGCGTGCGCGCCCGCTGCTCATCTGTCATCGGCACGGCGCCTAGATGAACTTGATCTTGCGCGCGGCCACCGCCGACATGCGCAGGAGCAGCAGGCCGTGCTTCCAGCGCGAGATGTTGGTCTCGCCGTAGGTGCGGTCGCGGTAGCGCACGGGGATCTCCGCGATCTTCAGGTTCAGGCGCGCCGCCCCGAAGATGAGGTCGAAGTCGCCGAACGGATCGAAGTCACCGAAGTAGCTGCGGCCGGCGGCGATCCGCTCGTAGTCCTTGCGCCACAGGACCTTGGTCCCGCAGAGCGTGTCCTTGATCGGCTGCTGCAAGAGGTAGGTGAAGAGCTCCGAGAAGGCGACGTTGCCGAGCTTGTTGAAGAAGCGCATGGCTCCCGGCTCCATCGGGTAGACCAGCCGGGTCCCTTGCACGAAGTCGGCGTGGCCGCCGGCGAGGACGTCGTAAAAACTGGGGAGCTCCTCGGGCGGCACCGTCAGGTCGGCGTCGAGGATCATGAGCGCGTCGCCGGTGGCATGCGCGAAACCGAGGCGCACGGCGTCCCCCTTCCCCTTCCCCGTCTGCTGGAACGCGCGCAGCTTGAGCGGCCCGTCGTAGGCCTGCACCGTCCGCTGGATCGCCGGCCAGGTGTCGTCGGTGGAGTGCCCCTCGACGAAGATGAGCTCGGTCGACGCCCCCATCACCGGCGTGCGCGCCACGGCCGCCGCGACGTTCCCCGCCTCGTTGCGGGTCGGCACGATCACGCTGACGCTCGCCTTGCGCGGCGCGGGCGCGGCGCCGAGCGCCGGACCACGATCGCGCAGCACGTAGATGCGATAGAGCGAGGCGTGCTTCATCCCGGGCGCGCGGACCGCGTAGCGGTTGAGCGCCGTCGAGACGACCGGCAGATCGAGGGGCAGCAGCAGCCGGTCCTCGTAGCGCACCACCTCCAGCCCGGTGATGTCGTAGAGGTTGCGAAAGTCGGCGTCCGAGAGCCAGTTGGCCTGCGGCGCCGGACGCTTGAGGCCGCCCAGCTCCGCCAAGCGCACCGGCACCTCCCAGAGGTAACTGAAGGCGGTGAGATAGATGCGCCCCTCGGGCGCGAGCCGCCGCTTGAGACCCGCCAGCAGCGCCTTGACGTCGAGCACGCTGTGGCACAGGCGATCGCAGACGATCGCGTCGGCCCGGGGCAGGAGATCCGCGGCCGGCGCGATCGCGTCACCCACCTCGAAGGTGATCTCCGGATGGCGGCCGCGCGCGCGCGCGATCGTCTCGGGCAGGTAGTCGATCCCCTGCCGGCGCGCGTTCGGCAGCGCCGCCAAGAGGTCCCCTTCGCCGCACCCGACCTCCAGCACCGAGGCGTCCGCCGGGATGAGCCGGGCCAGCGCGGCCGTCAGATCGCGGTGCAGGAAGTCGCGCGCCGCCGGGTGGCGCGGCGCCTCGGCCGCGCTCTGGTAATACGCGCGCCAGGTCGCCTCCAGCGCCTCGGCCCGCGACGGCGGCCGCCCGATCTCGGGAGCCGCGCCGGGGACGGCGGCGGCGTCCGGCGACGCCGGAGGGATTGTCGGGCGCATCACTCGTCGGTGGCGAGCGTGTACCGCTGCTTGAAGTTCTGCCCCGGCTTCACGTTGATGCTCTCGGTCTGGTCGATCTGCATGTCCGTTCGCTTGAAGGCCAGCTTGTGGCGGCCGCAGGAGATCTTGTAGTCGACGATCGGCGTGTGCTGGCTGGTGTTCTTGCCGTCGATCCAGACCTCGGACCAGGGGACCGAGTTGACGGTCATCGTGCAGTCGCCGCCCTTGTCCGCCGCCTTGGTGCCGCCGCTGTCGTCATCGGCGGGTGCAGAGGCGACCGCGGGGCCCGCGCCGTCGTCGAGTGCCACCTCGTGCGACTTCTTGTGGTGCGGCGTGTGCGGCGGCGGCGTGGGGGCCGGCGGCGGCACGACGGCGGCCTCGTGTGCCGGAGGCGGCGGCTTCACCGCGGGCGGCGGCGGCGGCGTGGGGGCCGGCAGCGGCGGGGTAGTGGTTACCGGCGGCGCCTGCGCCACCTCCTGATGCGAGCCCGACTTCCCCGCGGGCGCGCCTGACGCGGGAATCAACATGGCGTGAACCTTGGCGATGGCACCCGGCTGGACTTCGATGTCCTGCCGCCAAGGCTTGAACCGGTTCTCCCCCTTGATCTCGAGGACGTGGTGTCCGGGCGCGATCCGGAACGCCCGGAAGTCGGTCCGCGCCTGCTGCCCCGCCGCGCCCTTGATGGCCGCGCCGTCCAACCAGACCAGACCGCCCGGCGGCTCGCTGGTCAGCTCGAAGCCGGTGTCGGGCGACGGCTCGAGCGCGACCTGGAGCGGCAGCTGCTGGCCGGCGTGAACCTCGATGTTCTGATCGCTGCGCTCGTAGCCCTCGCGGGTGACCGATAGGGTATACGGCCCAGGCGGCCGATCGATCGAGAGAGGCGAGTGATCACCGACCTTGGCGTTGTCGATCAGCACCGTCGCGTCGGCGGGCACCATCGTCACCTCGATCCGCCCGGCCTTGTTGGCGCTCGCGTAGTACCAGTAGCCGCCACCGCCGACGGCGACCAGGAGCAGCACGGCCGCGACCTTGAGGAGCCCGCCGCCCCCTTTCTTGGGGGTCTTGGCCAGCTCGTCGGAGAAGTTGCCGGCGCCGAAGGGGTTGGCCGCCGGGCGCGGGAAGGGCTGGCGCGCCGGCGTCATCCGTGCCGGCGTCATCCGCGGCGGAGTCGGCATGGCGGCCGGCGGCACGACCCGGTGCATGGCCGGTGGCGGAGGCGGTGATGGTGGGGGCGGCGACGGGATCTGAACCGGCGGCAGATTCTGACCCGAGCGACGCAGCTGGGCCGGTGTGGTGCGCGGCGGCGCCGGCGGGGGAACGGACGGCGGCAAGGGCGCCATCGGCCGCGTCGTCGAGCGGGGCGGCGTGGGCGGCAGGCCGGTCAGCGTCGGGCGCCGTGGGATCGGCGGCTTGGGGAGCGACACCGGCGGCGGCGTTGGCCCCGGGATCTCCTCGCGCGCCACCTTGACCGACCCGTGCTTGCGCTGGGGCTTGGGCGTCTGCAGCACCTCGGGCGGGCGGGCCTGCTCGAGGATGTCGGGCGGCGGCTCATTGGCCACCGTGCGGTCGTCGTCCTCGAAGAAGAGATCGGCGGCGCTCTGCTCGACCGTCTTGTCCGCGGCGTTCTCGTCCGTCTTGTCGAAGATCTGGGTGTCGAGCTCCTCGTCGTCCCACCCCATGGCCGACGAAGCGTTCTTGTCCTTGGCCTTGGCGGCCGCCGGGGGCGCCGCCGGCGGCGCGCCGCGCCCGGCGCCCACGGCCGCGCGACGCGACACCTCGCTCGTGGCGGCGACCGGCGACGCGATCTGCCGGTACTGCTCGATCTTGGCGTTGTCCTCCTCGATCTCGGCGGCGAAGGTCTTCTTCATCCAGCCGGCCAGGTCCTTGCGCGAATAGAACTCGCCGATCGAGTAGAGAAACGA
>DASYEX010000148.1:0-13142 GCA_036498765.1 Polyangia bacterium | reverse complement strand
CACGAAGAAGAACGCGCCGTCGGGCGTGGTCCCCGAGTCGGTCACGTCGACGACGTTGGGGTGCGCGATCTTCGAGGCGGCGCGCGCCTCGCGCCGCAGCCGCTCGACCAGATCGGGCGTCTGGCTGTAGGCAGGGTGGAGGATCTTGAGCGCCACACGCCGGCCGATGTCGATGTGCTCGGCCTCGTAGACGCGCCCCATGCCGCCCTCGCCGATGAGGCGCCGCACCTGGTAGCGGCCGCCGATGACGGTGTTGACGACCGACTGCGCGCCGAGGTCGGCGGAGTCCGAATCGGACGGCATCGTCTCGTCCGTCTCCAGCGTGCTGCTCCGCTTTTCGCGGGCACGCCCGGCCTGGATGGGGATCGAGAGCACCGTCTCGCGCTGCGGACGGTCCGACCTGTCGGACACCTCGGAGTCTCGGCCCCTGTCGCCCGAGACGATCGCCTGGGTCTTGCCGGTCACGGGCGGCGGAGGCGGCAGGGCGGTCTTGCTGGTGTACGACTCGCGCGCCTTGACGATCAGCTGCTCGCGCTCGGCGCGCTCGGCGGCGATGTCCTCGTCGTAGAGCTCGGAGAGAAACTTCGAAACCCGCGTGGCGTCGGTGGCCGGCGAGGTCTGCGCCAGGAACTTCGCCAGGTCGTGGCGCAGGTCCTCGCAACTCGCGTAGCGCTCCTTGAGGTCGGGCGCCAGCGCCTTGAGGGTGATGCGATCGAGCTCGGTCGGTACGCGCCCCGCCCGCTTGGAGGGGGCCACCAGGTCGGGGTTGCGCACCCGGCGCAAGAGCTCCTCGGAGGTGTGCTGGTCCTTGACGGCGCCGGGCGGCCGCCCTGAAGGAAAAAGCTGCCGGCCGGTCAGCAGCTCCCAGAGGATGATCCCCGTCGCATAGAGGTCGGTGCGCCCGTCGATCTTCTCGCCGCGCGCCTGCTCGGGCGACATGTAGCTGACCTTGCCGTAGATGATCCCGGGCGCGGTCTTTTCAATCTTCAGGGTGGACGAGGCCAGCCCGAAGTCCGTCAGCCTGACCTCGCCGCTGTACGAGAGCAAGACGTTGGGCGGGGAGACGTCCCGGTGGACGAGCTTGATGTCGCCGAAGTTGTGCGCGTAGAAGAGCCCGCGCGCCATCTCGCGCGCGATGTGCGCGGCGACGTCGACGGGGAAAGCGATCCCCTTCTTGGCGCAGCGGTTCCAGGTGGCGCGCAGGTCCCGCCCCTCGACGAAGTCCATCGCCAGGTAGATCTCGCCGCCGGCCTGCCCCGAGTCGAACACCGGCACCAGGTTCCCGTGCGAGAGCCGCACCACCACCTTCGCCTCGTCCCGGAACCGCTGCAGGTACTCCTTGTCCGCCAGGTGCGGCAGCACCGTCTTGATGACGCAGAGCTTGGCGCTCTCCTCGGGCCCCGACAGCGCCAGGTAGAGCGCCCCCATCCCGCCGCGGGCAAGCGGCTTGAGCAGCACGTACGGTCCGAAGCGGCGCGGGAATTCGTTCATGTCACGCGACCGCATCGCCGGAGGGCCCGCCGCACTCGGGCCCCCGCGGGGGGTGGCCCGTTGGGCGTCTTCTTGGGTGGGCGATCTTATCAGGTTGACGCTCCTCGCATAACTTTCGCTACGGGCGACTCCTGATAGGGAAATCGCGCGGATGCACGTGTTCGTCATCGACCAGACCTCTTTACTTCTAAAGGGAGGTCCCGCCGACATGTAGTCCGCCGCCTACCTCAGGCGCCCGGGGCGTGCGGGCGACCGCGAAAACGGTCAAGATGCCTGCCCATGTCGGCGGGACGTAGGGTCGCGCTCGTCGCCCCCCTGGTGCTCTGGGCGGTTGCGCTCGGGTGTAACGCGGCCCCCAGCCCGGCCCCCAATCGCCGGGGCGGGGGCAGCGCCAGCGGCGGCACGGTCGGCTCCGTCGGCGCGGGCGGCACCCTGGCCGCTGGCGGGAGCGTGGCGACGGGCAGTCCCCCGGGCAGCGAAAATTCGCCGACCACGAGGAAAACCATCACACTCGGCGCGCTCCCCGACACCAACGTCGATGTGCTGTTCGTGCTCATGGACTGGGCCGGCGACCCGGAGAGCCAGCGCAAGCTCTACGATCAGATCCCGCTCTTCCTGAACGAGCTCAAGATGCCCACCGCCGCGCTCGACCTCCACATCGCCGTCGTCACCGCCGACATGGGCGTCTCGGGCGACACGTCGGGCGCGACCAGCTGCACGCCGCACGGGGACGACGGCGCCTTTCAGAGCCGCCCGCGCGGCGCCTGCACCGACTCGACGCTGTCGGCGGGCGCGACCTTCCTGGCCGACGACGGCCGGGGGACCACCAACTTCAGCGGAGCCATCGCGGACGTCCTGCAGTGCATCTTCCCGCCCGGCAACGACGGGTGCGGGTTCCCCCAGCCGCTGGCGGCGGCGGAGCACGCGCTGGGCGCCGACAACGTGACCGGCGGCGTGCCGACGCCCCCGGCCGGCAACGCAGGGTTCCTGCGCCCCGACGCGGCGCTGGCGATCGTCTTCCTGGCCAACCAGGACGACTGTTCGGCGCCGGCCGGGACGCCGCTCTATGCGCTGGACGGGGCGCAGAGCCTCGAGAACCCGCTCGGGCCGCTGCAAAACTACCGCTGCAACCAGTTCGGTCACCTCTGTCGGGACCCCTCGAGCGGCGAGCTGGTGACGCCGCCGCTCGACCCACCGCCCGACGCGCAGGGGACCATGACCGCCCCGGTGCTCGATCTCGCCAACTGTCAGGACGACGAGCAGCAAACGGGCCTGCTGACGCCGGTGAGCCAGTTCGTCGCGGACATCCGGGCGCTCAAGGCCGATCCCGACGACCGGATCCTGGTCGCGGCGATCGTCGCGCCGACCTCCCCGTATTCGGTCGCCTGGGTTCCGGCGGGAGCCGCGAGCACGGTGCCGGGCGAGCTGTGGCCGGAGATCGAGCACTCCTGCGGGGCGGCCGGCGGCGACGACGTCAACCCCGCCGCCGCGATGACCCCCACCGACGGCAGCTTCGGCGATCCCGCGGTGCGGCTCGCGCAGTTCGTGGGCGCCTTCCCACAGAGCGTGCTCGCCTCCATCTGCAACGCCAGCTACGCCCCGGCGGCAGAGACCATCGCCGCGAAGATCGCCGCCCTCCCCCAGAGCCAGAACTGCCTCACCGGCCAGCTCCAGCGGGACAGTTACGGCCAGCCGACCTGCGCCGTCACCGCCACGGTCGCCAACGCGGCCGGCGCGACGCTGACGGTCCCCTACCCGAATTGCACCGAGAACGAGAACATCGTCCCGTGCTGGACGCTGACGGACGGGACGGGGACCTGCGGCGGACAGTCCTTCGTCTTCCGCGATCTCCCCGGCCAGCCGACCGAGGAGGTCACCGCCACCTGCTCGTTCTGCCGGCCGGGCGTCCCGGCGCCGGGCTGCTGATGCCGGAGCGTGCGGATGGCTGAAGGGTATTTGCTGGTCATCGACGACAGCCCGACGGTGCGCAAGGTCGTCACGCTGGCGCTGGCCGAGGCCGGGCACCGGGCGGTGGGCGCGGCCGACGGAAACGCCGCGCTCGAGACCGTCCGCGAGACGGGCCGCGCGCCGACGCTCATCCTGCTCGACGGCCTCATCCCCGGCCGCGACACCGTCGATTTCTGCCGCCAGTTGACCGACGACGCAGCCCTGGCGCGCGTCCCGGTGGTGGTGATGATCGCGCGCGGCCAGGCGGCCGACCTCGAGCAGCGGTTCGCCAAGGCCTCGAACGTCGTCGACACCATCGCCAAGCCGTTCTCGCCCGAGGCGCTGCGGGCGGTGGTGGCCCGCGTGGTCCGGCCGGCGGGCGCCGGGGGCCGGCTGGCCCTCGGAGAGGCGCTCACCCTGTCGGCCGCCGGCGAGGACAGCGCGGCCGTCCAGGCCCGAGCCCTGGCCGCCCAGGGGGTGGCGCTCACCGCGGACCTCGCCAGCATCTCCCTCAGTCAGACGTTCGAGCTCCTGGCCGAGCAGCGGCACAGCGGCGCGCTGAGGGTCACCCACGCGGAGACCAACGCGCGGATCGAGATCTACTTTCGCGGCGGGAGGGTCGACTTCGCGGCGGCCGTCGGGGTGGCCGAGGAATATCTCATCGGGCGGTTCGTCGTCGAGACCGGCGAGGTGGCGCCCGAGGTGCTGGCCCGCGTGCTCGAGGAGCGTGCCCGCGCGAACGGCACGCCTCCGCTGTTCGGCGCCGACCTCCTCGGGCGGGGCCTGGTCAGGAAGGAGACGCTGGCCTTGGCGCTGGCGCGGCAGACGAGCGAGCTGGCGTACGAGACCCTGCGCTGGCAGACCGGCTTCTTCCAGTTCCGCGTGACGGAGGCGCTGCCACCGGCCGCGCGCGAGGCGGCGCTGCAGCTGAGCGTCGACCGCCTGCTGCTCGAGGGCTACCGGCGCGTCGACGAGTGGCGGGTCATCGAGCGCGAGAGCGCCGATCCGGACGAGATCTTCGTCCGCAACGACGGCAAGATCGGCGAGCTGCCGCGCGGGACTCTGACCCGCGAAGAGCTGGCCGTGCTCGACGAGGTCGACAGCCGCCAGAGCGTCCGCGACATCGTCCGCAAGCTGCGGATGGGATCGTTCGACGTCTCGAGGATCTTCTTTCGCCTGCGGCGCGCGCGCCTGGTCCGCCCGCGGGTACCGCCAACGGCGATCTAGCCGGCGCTGGCGGCGGCGCCGTCGGCGGGGGCGTCAGGGCGCCGGAGCTTGTAGCCCATCCCGCGCACGGACTGCAGGCGGTCGCCCAGCTCGCCCAGCTTGGCGCGCAGGTTGAGCACGTGCGTGTCGACGGTGCGGACGCGCCCAACGTGGCGGTAGCCCCAGACGCGCGAGAGGAGCTCCTGTCGGGTGAACACCCGACCCACTCTGTCGGCCAGGAATCGGAGCAACTGGAACTCGTAGGGGGTCAGGCCCAACGACTGTCCCCCCGCGTAGGCCTGCCGCATCTCGCAGTCGAGCGTCACGGCGCCGTAGCGGACCTGCAACGGAGCGCCCGGCCGCTTGTCACGCGCCTGGAGCTGGCGCAAGCGCGCCGACAGCTCGTCAGGGGTGATGGGGAGCAAGATGAAGTCGTCGGCGCCCATCTCCGGATCGAGGCCCGAGACGCGCCCGACCTCGAGGCAGAGCAGGATCCGGGTCGCCACCAGATCGGGGCGCTGCCGGAGCCGCTTGATGGCGTGGCGGCCGATCTCCAGGTGCTCGCCGGCCTCCACCACCGCGACGTCGGCCATCCCGGACAGCGTATCCAGCTCGGCCAGATCGTATCCGACCACCGTGACGTCGTGCCCGAGCGCGCCCAGAAGCGACGCCGGCGATAGAGGTCGTGTTTGGCTGCGCCCCGGGTCGAGGGTGACGACGATTGCGCGCAGACCGGAACCGACGAGCCGCATGTGTGGAACGTTCTCGAGAATCCGATGAACACATTCACCCTACGACGCCGTCGGTTAACTGCGCGTTTCGTCGACGCACATTCTATGTAAACCATTTAAACAGGACCCCTGGGAGGGTTCCTGCGACCTCCCGCGATGAGGTCGCGCCGGCGAAGCCGTCGCTCCCTCGACGCGATACGGACCTATCGCGTGAGCGGAGGCGGGCTTTGCCTGCCGGAGCTCGTCGCGGGAGGTTTCAGGAACCCTCCCAGGGTTCCTGTGTTGCTAGTAGACCTTCCAGCGATGTGGGAGGAAGTATTCCTCGTAGACGCGGAGGGCGTAGCGGTCGGTCATCCCGGTGATGAAGTCGGCGACGGCGCGCGGCAGGCCATCGGACTCCGGAATTCCCTTCGGCCAGTGGCGGGCCCGGAACTCGTCGGGGTGGGCGTGGAAATACGCCCACAGCTCGCTGATGATCCGCTGCGCCTTCTCGAACTCGCCCCGGATCTCCGGCCGTTCGTAGACCGTCTCGTACAAGAAGTCGCGCAGCGCGATGAGCGCGTCGAGCACCTCGTCGGTCATCCGGATCTGCCGCTTCTCCTCGAGGCGCGAGGCTGACACCATGTCGTTGACCATCCGCGCGATCCGCTCGCCGTGCGTCCGCCCCAGCGTATCGAGAATCGGGCTCGGCACCGAGGTCGGGTCGACCACGCGCCCGCGGACCGCGTCGTCGAGATCGTGGTTCACGTAGGCGACGATGTCGCTGATGCGGACGATCTGCCCCTCCAGCGTCATGGCCATCAGGTTCGGGTTGTCCGAGATGATGTGACCTTTGCCCTTCGAGTGCTTGAGGATCCCGTCGCGCACCTCGACGGAGAGGTTCAACCCCTGCCCCTCACGCTCCAGCTTCTCGACCACGCGCAGCGACTGCTTGACGTGGTGGAAGCCCTCCGGCATCAGCTTGGCCAGCACCTTCTCGCCGGCGTGACCGAACGGCGTGTGGCCGAGGTCGTGCCCCATGACGATCGCCTCGGTGAGCGACTCGTTGAGGCCCAGCGCGCGGGTCACGGTGCGGGCGATCTGCGCGACCTCCAGCGTGTGGGTGATGCGCGTGCGGTAGTGGTCCCCCTCGGGCGCCAGAAACACCTGCGTCTTGCCGGCCAGCCGGCGGAACGCCTTCGAGTGGATGATGCGGTCGCGATCGTGCTGGAAGATCGGCCGCGTCGGATCGAGCGGTTCGGCGCGGTCGCGGCCCTTGCTCGCGCGGCTCTTCTGCGCGAACGGCGAGAGAACCTTCTCCTCGTCGTCTTCCAGCTTTTCGCGGATGGTGGTCATGGCGGTTTCTTCTAGCGCCTCTTCTTCGGTTTACCCTGCGGCCGGTTGCGGCGCTCGTCGCGTTTTTCGGGGCGCTCGGAGCGACCGGGACGCTTCGCGCCGGGCTTGCCGCGGTCCGGCTTGCGCTCGCGCCGCCGCTTGTCGCCGCGCTGGAGGTCGCGCGCGCGGTGCCGCGCGACGTGGTCGGCGAGCGCGAAGTCGATCTTGCGACGCACGACGCTGACCGACTGAACCTCGACGCGGACGCTGTCGCCGAGCGCGAAGGCCTGCCCCGAGCGGCGTCCCACCAGGCGGCAGGCCGGCTCGTCGAAGGTGTAGTAGTCGTCGGAGAGCGCGTCGATGCGCACCAGCCCTTCGACGAAGGGATCGTCGATGGTGACGAACACACCGAACCCGGTCACGCCGGAGATCACGCCATCGAAGGTGTCACCCACCTTGTCGCGCAGGAAGAAGGCCCGGTAGAGGTCGATGACCTCGCGCTCGACCTCCATCGCCGCGCGCTCGGAGATCGACGACTCGGCGGCCATCTTCTGCAGCGCCAGGCGGTCGGGGACCGGCGCCGATCGCGTGGGGACCGATGGGCTCTGCCCAGCGGACCCCGGCGCGGGAGGGTTCGGGGACCCTGCGAGGGTCCCCGTGTTAATAGACGGTGACTTGAACCCGCCGGCCGGCTTCTTCAATCCCGCCAGCCGGGACTTGAGCAACCGGTGGACGATGAGGTCGGGGTAGCGCCGGATCGGCGAGGTGAAGTGCAGGTAGTCGGCCGAGGCCAGC
Organism: Polyangia bacterium; assembly: GCA_036498765.1. GTDB lineage: Bacteria > Myxococcota_A > Polyangia > Fen-1088 > Fen-1088 > JADGRB01. Next base: position 5,658 of record DASYEX010000148.1, on the reverse strand, counting down.
CCGAAGTGGCCGATGTTGACGACGTCGTACGTCGCCTGTTTGAGCGAGCGCAGCATCTGGAACGAGAGCGCCTTCTCCGCCGGGTGCCCGCGCAGCTTGTCGAGCACGCGCTTCAAGCCCTTCGGTGTGCGCGCGTCGTCGACGTCGATGGCGATCCCGTAGTTCTCGGCCAAGACCGCGAACTCCTCGAGCCGGTTGCGGTCGGGGGCGTCGTGAATTCGCCAGACCGCCTCCTCGCCGCGCTCCTGGAAGCTGGCGGCGACCGCCTCGTTGGCGGCCAGCATGAACTCCTCGATCATCGAGTACGCCTGGCGCTCGCCCGGGTCGCGACGCGACTTGCGGATGGCGCGCACCAGGCGCGGGTCGTCGTGATCGAGCTCGACGAACGGCTCTGGAAGATCGAAGTCCAGCGCCCCACGCTCGAGCCGTTGGGCCCGCAGCTGGCGCGCGAGAGAATCCATCGCTCGCAGCGCCGGCAAAAACGGTTCGTACTTCTTCCGCTTGCCTCGCGTGTCGCCGCCCAGCGCCGCCGCCACCCCCGGGTAGTCGAGCCGCGCCTTCGAGTGGATCACCGCCGCCATGTAGTCGCGCTCGACGACCTGGGCGTGCTTGTCGAGGTCGATGCGCACGACCATCGCCAGCCTGTCTTCTTCAGGGACCAGCGAGCACATCCGCGCCGACAGCGGCTCGGGCAGCATGGGGATGGCCCGGCTGGGCAGGTAGATGCTGCAGCCGCGCCGCTTGGCCTCGTCGTCGATCGGCGATCCCTCCCGCACGTAGTGCGAGACGTCGGCCACCGCCACCCACAGGCGGGTCCCGCCGTGCGGCAGCTTCTCGATGGCCACCGCGTCGTCGAAGTCGCGCGCGGTCTCCGGATCGATCGTCGTGAACGGCACCTCGCGCAGATCGGCGCGATCGAGCCGGTCGGACAGCGACAGCGTCTCGCCGAACGCGGCCGCCATCCGCTCGACCTCGTCGGGGAACGTCTCCTCGACGTCGGCGCAGGCCAGCACCTTCTCGACCTCGGTGCGCGGGTCGTCGGGATCGCCCAGCACCTTGAGCACCTTGGCCTCGAGCGGCCCGTCGGGGACGTCGGGGTAGCGGGTGATCTCGGCGACGACGGCGATGCCGTCCTTGGCTTCGGGGATCGAGCCCGAGAGCGAGACCACGCCGCTGATGCGCGGGTCGTCGGGCTGCAGCACCTGGTGCCGCCCACGTCGCTGGAGCTGCCCCGTGATCTTGGCGCGACCGCGCGCGATCACGCGCGTCACTCGCCCCTCGACGCCGCGCGCGCCGTGCCAGGCCTCGACCTCGACGGTGTCGGCGTCCATCGCGGTGCCGCGGTTGCGGGCCGAGACGTGCACATCCTCTGATTTGTCGTCGGGAACGACGAAGCCGTACCCCACGGGGTGGATCTTGATTCGCCCGGTCAACGTACGGACCGGGAGGCCCGAGAACGTCGGGCCGCCTTGTGGATTGTCCAATGTGTCTTCTTTCTAAGGTTTTCCGAGGGGCGGCAACCCGCTCGGCGCGCGCAGCGCGTAGAGCTTGTGGTCGTCCGACCCCACGAAGATGGTGCCATCCGCCGCCAGCGTGGGCGAGCTGTCGATGTCGCCACCGAGCTCGACCGACCAGCGCAGATGGCCGTCGGGCTCGAGACAGTAGAGGCGGTCGTCCTGCGAGCCGAACAGGACGGCGCCGGTCGCGTCGACCAGAGGCGACGAGACGATGCGATCGCCGGCCCGAAACGACCAGGCCAGCGTGCCGTCCAGGTGGACGGCGTAGAGTTGAGCGTCGAACGAGCCGACGTAGATGATGCCGTTGCCCACGGCGGCCGAAGACCGGATGTCGGCGCCGGTGGTGAAGGCCCAGCGCAGCACGCCGTCCGGGCCGAGGGCGTAGAGCTTGTGATCGTCGGAGCCGACGTAGATCGTCCCGTCGTCGCCGATCGCCGGCGCCGGTTCGATGTCGGCGGCCGCCCGGAAGTCCCACCGCTTCTCGCCGTTCGGGGCGATCCCGTAGAGCGTGTTGTCCTGGCTCCCCGCCACCACCGTTCCGTCGGCCAGCAGGGCCGGCGCCGAGGAGACGTGGCCGTTGGTGGCAAAATGCCAGCGCAGCGTTCCGTCCGGGTTGATGGCGTAAATACCGTCCCCGCCCGTGTAGATGACGCCATCCGGCCCGACGGTGGGGCCGGCGTCGACGTCGCAGCGGCTGGCCTCCGGGCCGATCCCGACCCGCTGCGGGCAGGCGCCGAGTTGTACGATCCAGCGGGGCTTCCCGTCCCCTGGCGTCAGCGCGTAAAGGTGATCATCGTCGGAGCCGATGTAGATCGTGCCGTCGTGGCCCACGGCGGGTGAGCTGAAGATGATGTCCCCCGTCGCGTACGACCACTTGAGCGTCCCGTCTCGACCGACGGAGTACACGCGCGCGTCCTGGGAGCCGATCAGCACCGACCCGTCGGCGGCGATGGCCGGCGACGAGACGATCGGCCCGCCCGTCTGGAAGATCCACCAGACGACTGGTTTGTTTGCGGGGAGAGCGAACGGCGATCGTCCCCGGTGGGCCGGACCGAAGCGGAACATGGCCTGCGCGGGCTCGATGGCGTACTGGGGAAGAGGGAGCAGCGCCGTCGTTCCCGACGACATGCTGCCCGCGGCGTGCGCCGCCGACGCGGGCCAGACGCAGTGGCCCGCGTCGCACAGCCGGTTCAGCTTGCAGTCGTGGTCGCTGGCACAGGGAATCGCCTCGACGTGCGCGCAGCTCGGTGCCGCGAGACAGAGACCAGCGAAGGACAGAAGGCGAAGGGCCGGGGACAACCTCACCGGCAGGAAACGGAACGATCGGATGGGGCAAGGTTAAGGCAAATTGGAAAAGGCGCAAGATCGTCCTCTCCGCTATCTCCTGGTGACAGCCGTCGGCGGCGCGGCCCTCGCCGTGGTGACGATGGGCGCGGGATGCAAGAAGCACGAACCGGCGCGGCCACCAACGCCGCCGATCGCACGCGCCGCGGTCGCACAGCCCGCGCCCGCGCCCGTGCCTGCGCCCGTTGCGCCTCCCGCGCCCGCTCCGGCGGCCAGCGCGACCGGCCACTATCGCCACGTCGTCATCATCAGCGAGGACGGCCTGCGTCCCGACGCGCTGATGGACGTGCTGCCGCCCGTGCACGCCGCGCTGATGAAGCGGGCCGCCTTCTCCCTGACCGCACAGACGATCCGCCGCGCCTCCACCTTGCCGTCGCACGCGGCGATGCTCTCGGGCTTCGACGTCAAACAGCACGGCCTCTACTGGAACTCGTGGCACCCTGACCGCGGCTGGATCCAGGTCCCGACGATCTTCGATGCGGCCGAACAGCACGGCGGGACCACCGCCGCCTTCGTCGGAAAGCAGAAGCTCGAGCACATCGCGCACCCCGGATCGGTCGACTACTTCTCGCGCCCCGGTTACTTCTGCAAGAAGGTCGTCGAGGAAGCGGCCGACTACCTGGTCAAGAAGAGGCCTCAGATCGAGTTCATTCATTTTTCCGACCCCGACGACCTCGGCCACTTGGACGGCTGGATGTCGAACCCCCAGCTCGAAGCCGTGCGCCACACCGACAAGTGCCTGCAGACCCTGCTGGACGCCACCGCCGCCTCGGGCCTCGACCGCGACACCCTCTTCATCCTCTCCGCTGACCACGGCGGTCACGGCCACAACCACGACGGCAAGATCAAGGAGGATCGCCTCATTCCCTGGATCGCCTGGGGTCCCGGCGTGCGCCCCGGCCACCGCATCACCACGCCGATCAACACCGTCGATACCGCCGCGACGGCCCTGTGGGCGCTCGGGTACCCGAACACGCCCGGCGCCATCGGGCACCCCGTGCTGGACGCGTTCGACCCGGCGACCTTGCCCTCCACGGGCGCCGCCGCGCCGCTTGTGCACCCCGGGCACCCTCTGTGAGCCCTGGGCGCCTGTGAACCCTCGGCGCCTGTGAGCCCTCGGCGCCTGTGAACCCTCGGCGCCTGTGAGCTCTCGACCCTCGGCGCCTGTGAACTCGGCGCCGAGTTTGAACGCCCGCCACTCGCCTGATCTGTCTCGGACCCGCCGATCCCCGACCACGCGCCCTTCGCACGCCACCTCTCGACTCACCCTCGCGTCCGCGCGTGAACTTTTTTCCGGCGGCGAGGAGCGCGACCCTTCAATTCGAAAGAGACGCTCCTCGCCGCCGGAAAAAAGTCTCGTGCGGCAGATCGCGCGGGCTCGGACGGGCGGCGTTCGAGGCCGCACGAAGCGCGGTTAAAGCCTTGCACGAAACGGAAACCCCGCGCTTCGTGGGCGCGGGCTCGAGAAGGTTCGAGGGCGCGCGCACAAGGCGCGCCGGCAGGGCCGCAGGCCCGCCCGGCCGCCAACCCCGGCCGCCCAGTCGGCCCCGCTAGAAGAAGTTCAGCGCGAAGTTGAGCAGCGACCAGTTGGTCCAGACCTGGTCGTCCCCGTTGGTGTTGATGTGTGCGCCCGTGATCGTCGCCTCGATGTCGAACGACCAGTTCCACCCTTGGACCAACTCGTAGCCGATTCCACCCATCGCCGCCGCGCCCCACTGAGTCGCCAGGCTGTCCTGGCTGGCACCTGCGAATCCGAAGCCCCCCTTCAGGAAGAAGCGTTGGGTGCAGAAGACCTGCAGCGCGACCAGGTTGGCGGTCTGCATGACGGACGAAGACTTGTACGGCGCCGCCGTCCCCTCCACGTCCCACAACAAGAGCAGACCCGGCCGCAGCCCGAACCCGAGGCGGAAGGTGTACGAGAAACCGTTGCGGTGGACATTCTTTTGGGTGCTGTCGGCCAGGTCATCGAAGATGAGACCGCCGAACCCGATGCCGCCGCCGAGCGTGAACGGCCGGTCGAGGACGTCGCGCTGCGGAGGCATGTAAGGGGTGTAGTAGGGCGCGGGCGCGTACCGGTACCGCGGGGGCGCGTACCGGTAGGGTCGATAGACCGGCGGCGGATAGACGGGCGGCGGCGGGCCGTAGACCGGGGGCGCACCGTAGGCCGGCGGCGGGGGCGGCGGGGGCAGGTAGCCGGGCGGCGGCGCGTAGGCGGGCGGCATCTCCTGCGCCGACGGAGCGGGCGCGGGCGCAGGCTGAGCTCCCGGCCCCGCCGGGGCGACCTGTTGCGCGTGCGCCGCAGCGGTGTGAACCAGGAGAACACCAAGACCAATAAGGACCTTTTTCATGGTGCGAACCCCAACCGGGTTATGAGTGGCCATACCCCGGACGTTTGCAAATGGGGCGCCAGCCTAAAACTTGCGGAGGGGCGGTTCGCCCGGCGTCAGCGCCGGCGGCTCGTGCGCCGGGCTGCGGCGTACGCGCGCGAGCGCTGCGTCGTGCGTCTTCACCTTCTTGATCAAGACCGGCACCCGCATCCCGGACTGCAGCGTCCGCCGGTGCGGTGGGTCACGTCCCGAGGCGGAGCGCGCGGTCGGATCGAGCCGCCGCGACAGCCGCCCCACGACCTCGATCGTGTCGCCGGGAAGGATGTCGATCTCCGACGCCCACAGCTCCGCCTGATCGATGCGCAGGCGGGTCAGGAGCGGGTGCTCAATCTCGAGGAGCGTGGTGCTGTGAAACTGAACCCGCTCCTCGGCGGGGAACGGATCGAGCAGCATGCCACCGGCGACCTCGA